>CAMGIN010000092.1 GCA_946056135.1 uncultured bacterium
GAGCCGGGCGCTGTATTTTTGGGCTGCCTCACTGCATTAGTGAGACAGCCCCTTGATTTCCTGTTTTTGCATTTCTTCTCAGTCGATATTCTCTTTACTTTCCCTCAATTTTAGAGTAGAATATGGCCTAAAGGAGGTTTGCGCCATGTTTGATGATCCTAAAAACACCCTGCGGCGGATGGAGGAAGCGCTGCGGGCTGCAGAATATGAGGAGGAAGAAGCGGAACCTGACTACGGATTTGACTATGAGGATGACGACTGGCTGGAGGAAGCAAAATCCCTGATTGGGGAGGATGAGGAGATCCCCATCCGCAACCATGCCAATGGTTATGGCAGTCGGCCGCAGAACTTCGCTGTTAATTATAACCACACAGTATACGACGATGAAACCCTGGACGAAAATGCTGCGTTATTCGCAGAGGAACCCCAGAAGAGAAAAGGCATCGGCGGTCTTGTGCTGTTGGCGCTTTTGGAGGTGCTGGGAATTCTGGCGATCCTCCTGTGGTGGGCACGATGGCTGCTGTGAAAACAGTTGGGCGCTTCGCTCCGACGCCCTCCGGAAGAATGCACCTGGGCAATGTCTTCGCGGCACTGATTGCCTGGCTCTCCGTCCGGTCAAAGGGCGGGGAGATGGTGCTGCGCATGGAGGACCTGGACACCCAGAGAACCAGCAGGGAATACGCCGCCGTCCTCCGGGAGGATCTGCACTGGCTGGGTCTGGACTACGACCGGGAGACGCCGCCCCAGAGTCAAAGAAGCGCCGTCTACGATACTTATTTTGAAAGGCTCTCCCAAATGGGGCTGCTGTATCCCTGCTACTGCACCCGCAGCCAGCTGCACAGTGTGAATGCACCACACCTGTCTGACGGTACTTATGTCTACCCCGGCACCTGCCGCTATTTGACGGAAGGGGAGCGGGCCGCTTTTTCCCGGAAGCCAGCCTGGCGCGTTGTGGTCCCGGACCGGTTGTGGACCCTGGAGGACAAGGTCCAGGGACACTACGAATGCAATCTTGCCACGGATTGCGGCGATATGGTGGTACGACGGGCCGACGGCGTCTATGTCTACCAGCTGGCCGTAACAGTGGACGATGGCGAGGCCGGCGTCACCGAAGTGGTTCGAGGGATGGACCTGCTGAGCTCCGCGCCCCGGCAGATGTACTTACAGGAGCTGTTTGGATTTCCCCATCCGGAATACGGACATGTGCCCATGCTTCTGGCTCCTGACGGGCGGCGGCTGAGTAAGCGGGACCGGGATCTGGATCTGGGAGTACTGCGCATGCGGATGAAGCCCGAACACCTCATCGGAGTCTTGGCCTGCGCAGGCGGTCTCATTGACCAATGTACGGACATTTCCGCCGCAGAGCTGGCAAAGGAATTCTCCTGGGAGCGACTAACGGGGGACAGCATCTTCCTGGACCCGGAACAATTGTGAAAATGCTCCATTTTCTATGAAAAATGTAAAATAATATACAAATTTTCACCCGCTCTCTTGCTTTCCGCCGGAATACCATCTATAATGCTTATACAACCAAAAACATGAAGGAGATACATCCTATGACTAAAAAACCTGTTCTTGTCGTTATGGCCGCCGGTATGGGCAGCCGCTATGGCGGTCTGAAGCAGATCGACCCTGTTGGCAGTCAGGGCGAGGCAATTCTGGACTATTCCATCTATGACGCACACCAGGCAGGCTTCGACACCGTTGTGATCATTATCAAGGAAGCGATCAAGAAGGACTTCATGGAGACCGTGGGCAAGCGGCTGGAGAAGGCCCCTGTGGAGATCCGCTATGCCTATCAGGAGCTGGACAAGCTGCCTGCCGGATACACCGCTCCCGCCGAGCGCACCAAGCCCTGGGGCACCAGCCACGCGGTGCTCTGCGCGGCCGAGGCCATTGACGGCGCGCCCTTCGCGGTGATCAACGCCGATGACTACTACGGCAAATCCGCGTTCCAGGTCATCTATAACCAGCTGGCCGCCACTTTGGATCCCTGCGGCCATTGCATGGTGGGCTACGAGCTGAGTAAGACCGTCACCGAAAACGGCAGCGTGGCCCGGGGCATCTGCGTCACCGACGAAAATGGCTACCTGACCGAGGTGACGGAGCGCACCCGCATTGAGCAGTACGAAGGCGGCATCCACTTCACCGAGGACGGCGGCGAGACCTGGGTGGAGCTGGCGCCTGAGACCACCGTTTCCATGAACATGTGGGGCTTCATGCCCAGCTTCCTGGACGAGATCCGGAACCGTTTCTCCGCGTTCCTGGACAAGGCGCTCATTGAAAATCCCCTGAAGGGCGAATATTTTCTGCCCCTGCCCGTAGCCCAGGTGATCCACGAGAAGAAGGCCACCGTCAAGGTTCTGTCCTCTCCCGACCGCTGGTACGGTGTGACCTACGCTGCGGACAAGCCGGTGGTGGTTGCTGCTCTGAAGGAAATGACCCAGGAAGGGAAGTACCCCGACGGACTTTGGAAGTAATGCAAAATGGAATTCAAAACCGCACTTCGGTCTGAAGATCGGAGTGCGGTTTTTTCATGATTCCTATTATTATTCGGGCATTCTTTCACAGTCCCGCCAGGAAGACGATCGCTCCCAGAATACTCGCCAGGATGCCGCCCAACCGGGTCACGGTCAGAGCCATGTCCGAGGGTTCCGCATCCCGATACCGCCAACCATGGCGCAGATATTGAACAGAGTGGGGAAACAACACGCTCCAAAGCCCGATGGCAAGGCAGGCCAGCCCGCCGATCACCATGCCAATGTCGGTATCCGTGTTCCGGAGCGGTTCCTCTGCCAGAACATCCGTCAGCACCGATCCGGGAACATACCGGACGTCGTCATAATCCGCGCTGACACTGCTATAGCCGATGCCTCCGCCTTTTTCCCAGGTGTAGGTTCCCCCGTTGGGGTAGGTGATGGTGACCCGGTTTCCTTCCACAGAAAACCGGTAAACATCTTCGCCCTCCGTGATGGTTCCGTTTTCCGCATTGATGACAAATTCGGTTCCCTCCCGGATGATGGTACGGTCAGCCGATGACGGCTTGCCGGAGCAGCCGCACACGAGAACGCTCACAATCAGCAGCAGAACATACAGCCGTTTCATAAACCTCTCTCCTTTCGGAAGGGGAGAATTATTCCCCGCCCATCAGGATTCTTGCCAGCTCGGAATTGCCGTCCAGGATCACGGTCTTCTCGTCGCCGTTGAGGCTGGCCTTCAGGGCATCCAGGGCCAGGGTGAATTCATAGAAGTCCTTCTTATCGTTGGTGTCGTAGGCCTCCGCCAGCAGGCGCATGTACTCCTGTTCGCCTTCGGCTTCCAATTTGGCGGCATCGGCTTTGGCGTCGGAGACGATGATGTTCACCTGCTTATCCACATCGTTACGGATGATGGAGGCTTCATAGTTGCCGTCGGCAGTGTATTTCTCCGCCATCTGATTCCGCTCGGAGATCATCCGGTTGTACACGGCATTCAGGTTGCTTTCCGGCAGGTCAAACTGCTTGATCTTTACATCCTCCACCCGAATACCGTAGGTCTTGGCCAGTACGTCCACATCGGTGGCGATGTTCTCATAGATCTCGTTACGCTTCGCGCCGTCCTCCATGTTGATAATGTCGGCCTGGGCCAGAGTGCCCATGACGGTCTTCAACTCATTGTAGGTCAGCGCGTCCAGCCGCTGCTCCGCGACAGAGGTGGAGCCAAGGGTCTGATAAAACAGCTTGGGATCGGAAATGGACCACAAAATGTAGCAGTCCACGGTCATATTCTGCTTGTCAGAGGTCAGAACCTCGGAAGGGGGGATGTCATAGAGCTGGGTGGCCTTTGTGAAATACTTCACGCTGTCCACAAAGGGAATCTTAACGTGCAGTCCGGCGGTATCTGTGGTTTCGATGATTTTGGAGAACCGGACTGTGCAGGCATATTCATTTTCCTTGACGGTGAAGGTGGCGTTCAGGGCCAGAAAGGCCGCCAGCAGCACCACTATGATTGCAATAACACTTTTCTTCATATTATTCGTTTCCTCCATTGGCGTCCACAAGGCTCTCCAGCGGCAGAAGCATCTGGACATCAGAACCTTCACCGCTACCGGTGTTGATGTACAGCTTCACGTCGGGCAGTACCTCGGAAATGGCTTCATAATACATACGGGAACGGGTAATAGCGGGATTCCGGGCATACTCGGAGTACATGGCCTGGAACATGGCCACCTGCTCCACAGCCTCGTTGATACGTTTCTGCTTCAGATACTCGGCGTTCTGAATCAGCTGGTCCGCCTGGGCTTGCGCCTGGGGAAGCTGAGCGTTTTGGTAGGCCTTGGCATCGTTGATGACGGTCTCCGCCTTCTGCTTGGCAGTCTCCACAGCCTTGAAGGCTTCGATAACCTCCTGGGTAGGCGGCTCCGCGTCCTGGATCTTCACATCCACCAGGGACAGTCCAATGTCATACTCCTGCAGGATGGCGGTGACCAGCTCCTTGACCTGGCGCTGGATATTCTCCTTTCCGTCAGTCAGCACTGCATCCACGCTGGAGGAACCAACTACATTGCGCACCTGACTTTGGATCAGATTGCGCAGGATCAGCTCCGGACTGTTGGAGGAATACAGGTACTGGACGGGATCCGAGATCTTGTACTCCACAAAGAAGTCCACGTTGACGATGTTATAGTCACCGGTAATCATGGTGCTTTCGCTTTCGTTGACGTCATAGAGATTGCCGGAGCTAGAGTAGCCAAGTTCGATCTTCTGGTAGACGTTTACATCCACCTTTTCCACCTGCTGGATGCCGAAGGGCAGCTTGAAGTGGACGCCGGCATCGGTAACGTCTGTCACCTTGCCGAAGGTTGTAACCACAGCCTGCTGCTTGTCATCCACGGTGTAGAAGCAGGTGCCGGCCATGAGCAGTACCACCAGTGCCAGGATTACCACCAAAATGGTTTTTCCTGTCCGCTTGAAGTTTGGTTTCTTCTTCTGCGGGGTTTGCTGATCCGCAGACCAGCGATAGGTTCCGTTTTCTTCCATCATGTCATTCTCCTTATCAATTTTTTATTTTCTGATGCAAATGTTGTTCCCTATTTCTCCAGTGTCTCCAGCATACGCTCTGCCTCAGCCTTTAGACGGTTGGCTAACCAAACGGTCAACATCACCTTCAGCACCTTGATGAGCTTCTGCCGGGCACCGGGGATTGGTTCCTTATAATCTTCCGTTACCTGTATCAGTGCGTCGTCCCAGGTCTGAGATCCCCCAATGTACCGGGCTCTTGCCGCCAGACGAACAAAGAGGAAAAACAGCAACGTGTCGTCCACCAGATCGTCGCTTTCATCCGTCAGGTCACCGTTTAAGTAGCGCATGAGCTTGATGATCTGATCCAGCGGCATGGTCCCTTTCAGAATATTGATGTTGATGATCCGGCAGACCTGCTCCATGTCATAGCGCTTGTTCCGGGGAGGGGAGAGAAAGCCTCGTTTCACCCAGTTCTGGACGGTGTAGGGCTCCAGGCCGGTGATGCTGGACACCTGGCTCAATGTCAGGCCCCCTGCCAGAAACAGGTCTTCAAACCGCTTGTCGATCTTATCCGCGTCCTCCCGCTGCCCGGTCAGTGTGGTTCCGGGAATGTTCCACTGCATGGGAATACCTCCTTTATTCTTCGATTATTTCGGTTTCGAATATCATTTTCCTGCACTTGCCGCAGTAATCCGCCGGGATCCAGGGATGGAAAGCGTAGTGGGGGATTCGAAGCAGCTTTCCTTCCAACCCCGTGGTGAAGAATTTTTTCGTCTTACTTATGGGTTTGACTCCTTCTATCCATCGGATGATTGTACTGTTCGTCGTGATCTCTCCGTGACGCATTTCATTACCGCAATAGGGGCACTTCATTCGGTGTCCTCCTCTCCTTTGGATGACATGATTATAACATGCGGTCATATGACTGTCAATAATGTTCGAATGACATTTTATGAACAAACTGTAAATTCGTTTTTCAAACCGGACTAATTTCTTCTTTTTTGAATTCTTTTTTCAAATTTCCCTTTACGAACAAGAAAAATTGATGTACAATACCATATGCGTAAAAAAGGGAGGTGTCGAGATGAACTGCTTGAAATGCGGGCGGGAAACTTCCTCAGAACAGTGCTTCTGCCAGGATTGCCTTTTGGATATGGAGAAATATCCCGTTAAGCCCGGTACTGTCATACAGCTGCCGAAACGCCGGGAGGGTTCCGCCTCCAGGAAAAATACGAAACGGCGCAGCGTCAGTTTGGAGGATCAGGTCAAGTCCATGAAGAAGCGAATCCGTATTCTCACGGTTCTATTAATTCTGTCTCTTGCAGTCATTGCCTCCCTGGTTTATCCGGCGTGGGAATATCTGGTCAAGGATCATTTCCTTCCTGGCCAGAACTATTCTTCCTATGTAACCTCCACGGTTACCACCGAGTCAGCCACTGTTACCGCTGAGTGATGTTTCACGTGAAACATATGGAATGACCACCAAACGAAATGTTTCACGTGAAACCAGTAGAAAGAGAATAAGGAGGCAGAAATGGGCAGAATAATAGCTGTCGTCAACCAAAAAGGCGGCGTGGGAAAAACCACCACCGCTGTAAACCTGACGGCTGCGCTCCATGATCTGGGATTAAAAGTATTACTTTGCGACTTTGATCCCCAGGCAAATGCCACCTCAGGAATGGGTGTGGAAAAGAGAAAAAATAAATACTCAGTATATGACGTAACAATCAACAATATTCCAGCCAAGGATTCCATCGTACACACAAAATACGGCGATGTCCTGCCATCTTCCGCGGACCTGGCTGGCGCTGGTGTAGAACTAATCTCCGCATCCCACAGAGAATTACAGCTGGAAAAAGCACTGCACAGCATAAAAGGGGACTACGATCTGATTTTTGTGGATTGTCCGCCGTCCCTTGAACTTCTGACATTGAACGGACTGTGCGCTGCGGACGGAATTCTGATTCCGGTGCAGTGTGAGTATTTTGCGCTGGAAGGACTCAGCGACCTGATGTCCACCCTTCGAATGGTGAAGAAACGAATGAATCCCAGGCTGGAGATCTTCGGCGTGGCGCTGACGATGTTCGATGGACGAACCAACTTCTCCACACAGGTAGCGCAGGAGGTGCGGCACCATTTCCCAGGCAAGGTTTTCGGCACTGTAATTCCAAGAAATGTTCGGCTGGCGGAAGCCCCAAGCCACGGAGTACCCGTAACGGCCTATGATCGAAGCAGCAGGGGAGCAGTTGCTTACCGGACCATGGCGGAGGAAATCAAAAACAAGCTGTAACCAAATAGTATGCAACAGAAAGGATGATATCTTTGGCATCAAACAAGGGCCTTGGAAAAGGCCTGGGGGCGCTGCTGGGAGATTTCACAGAGGAAGCTGCTGAAAAGAGTGCCTATCAGATACTCCCAATCCACAAAATAGAACCGAATCCGAATCAGCCACGTCATGATTTTGATGAAGAGGAGCTGCAGGCTCTGGCGGACTCTATTGCGGTGCACGGCGTCATTCAGCCGTTGACAGTGCGG
>CAMGIN010000093.1 GCA_946056135.1 uncultured bacterium
CATTTTGCATTCAGCATTTTGCATTTTGCATTCGCTCTGCGCTAAACGATCATTTATATGAGAAACTTGAGGTGCTATTGAATCGTTATCTGATTTCTATATTATATCCAAACATCGTTCCAATGGCAAGGGGACGGGGGAAGATCTTCTGTGAGTTTTTTGTAAATTTTTCGTCAATGGACCGGAAAAGAGGACCGGAATGGGCTTTGGTCCATGGCAAAGTTACGGCAAAGAGAAAACCGGTGCGGGATGAATTTGGAAATGTTCACAATTTATTCATACTGCGCGATTTCATAACTGGTATACTTAACCCAGAATTTATTTTCATTCGGAAATGAAGTGATAAGATGAAAGATCCCTACAAGAGGCGGTATTTCTATCTGATGCTGTCGATTTTCGGCGCTATCAGTCTGAGCATCCTGGTCTTCTTTGTGGTTTATCGCTTCCAGGGCATTGGAGATGCTGTTGACGCTCTGGGGAAGGTGATGGCACCCTTTATCTACGGCGGAGTGGTGGCCTATCTGCTGCGGCCAGTGTGCAATTTGTATCAAACAAAGCTGGAGCAGCTACTGCCCCGGAAAGGAAAACGGCTGGCCAATTCCCTGGCGGTGGGGCTGAGCCTGCTCACAGGAATCCTGATTGTCTACGCCCTGATAATTATGATTGCTCCGCAGTTGTTTAACAGCATCCGTTCCCTGTGGAACACCCTGCCCGATAAGGTCAACCAGTTCCTGTCCTGGGCAAGAGCAACCTTCGGCGAGAATGAAGAACTGCTGCATATGTTCAATACAGCCTATAATACCCTGTATTCAGAGCTGGATTCCTGGGCGGACAATACGCTGATGCCCTATCTTACTAACATTGTCAGCGGCGTTGGCTCCAGCGTGTACAAGATCCTGATGTTCCTGTATAATCTGCTGATCGGCCTGATCGTGGCATGCTATCTGCTGGCCAGTCGGAAGAAATTCGCCCGGCAGAGTGTCCTCATCGTCCGCAGCATCCTGAAGCCCCGGTGGTCAGATCTCTTCCTGAACGAAGTGGCTTTTGTGGATCGAATGTTCGGCGGCTTCATTGACGGCAAGCTGCTGGACTCAGCTATTATGGGCGTGCTTTGCTACCTTGGGTGTATCATTTTTAAATTTCCAAACGCGCTGCTGGTGTCCGCTATCGTAGGCATTACCAACATCATTCCTTTCTTCGGCCCTTTCATCGGAGCGGTTCCTTCCACACTGCTGATTATGATCGAGGATCCTATCAAGGGCCTGTGGTTCATTTTGTTCGTGCTGGCACTGCAGCAGCTGGACGGCAACATCATCGGCCCCAAGATTCTGGGAGACCGGACGGGCCTTTCCAGCTTCTGGGTACTGTTTGCCATTGTCCTGTTTGGCGGACTGTGGGGCTTGGTGGGAATGGTGGTCTGCGTGCCGGTATTTGCGGTGGTGTATGACACCGTGAAGAAGCTGGTCCGCCGGGGCCTTTCCCGGAAGGGCGGGATCGAGCTGTGGGAGCAGTACAAGGCTGATTATCCAGATGAGGATCCGGAAAAATAAAGTCCAAATCTATGGCTCACCTAGGATTTTCCGAGGTGAGCCGTTTTTTCGTGTGGAGTGTGGAGCTTTTAGAGTGGAGAGTTGAGTTTTCCGAACACCCAGGTCAGCCGAAATGGCGTGGCAGCGCCAGTACGTCTATCTGAGGGGATCATTTCAACGCCAACTCCACATTCCAAACTCCAAACTCCAAACTCCACACTCCACACTCCACACTCCCAAAAGAATTAGTAGCATTCTGTTTCCGTCTGTGGTATACTTGTACGAAGACAGGAGGGAGCGTCATGAATTACGCAACAATTAAAAACTGTGACATTGCCAATGGCCCGGGGGTGCGGGTCAGTTTATTTGTTTCCGGCTGTACCCATCACTGCCCTGGCTGCTTTAATCAGGTAGCCTGGGATTTTGACTATGGTCAGCCTTTCACTCAGGAGACCATAAATGCGATTCTGAAAATGCTGCGGCCTTCCTACGTCCGGGGACTGACCCTGCTGGGGGGCGAGCCTTTTGAGCCCCAGAATCAGGCTGGGGTGGTGGAGCTGCTGCGGCAGGTGAAGCGGGAACTGCCGGGAAAAACTGTGTGGGCCTATTCCGGCTACCTTTTTGACCGGGATATCCTCTCCGGACGTCTGGGGGACACCCGGGAATATCTGAGCTATGTGGACGTGCTGGTGGACGGTCCCTTCATTGAGGAAAAGAAGAATCTTTCTCTGCGCTTCCGCGGCTCAGAGAATCAGCGTATCATCGACGTTCCCGCGTCACTTGCGGCGGGAACCATCATCCCCTGGCAGGACTGGCAGGGAGAGGGAAAGGGAATGAAATAAGATGGAACCGATTCATGTGAAAAAACTCCGCTCCGGCGCGTTGCTGCCCACCTACGGTACCTCCGGCGCGGCGGGGGCAGATCTGTATGCCTGCCTGGAAGCTCCTGTCACCATTGCGCCGGGGCAGACTGTGTTTGTTCCCACGGGCATTGCGCTGGAGGTCCCGGCAGGCTGCGCTGGGCTGGTGTATGCCCGCAGCGGGCTGGCATGTAAGCGAGGCCTGGCCCCGGCCAACAAGGTGGGCGTGGTGGACAGCGACTACCGTGGCGAGATCAATGTGGTGCTCCATAACCACGGCAATCAACCCCAGCGGATCGAAAACGGCGAGCGAATTGCGCAGCTGCTGATTACGCCAGTGCTGACTCCGGCCTATGAAGAGGTGAATGACTTGACCGACACCCTCCGGGGCGGGGCCGGATTTGGGTCTACAGGAAAATAATTGGTGCTTTTGATAAAATTGCAGTAAAGTTTTTGTAAAATTTATTTTGAAATTATCACTGTACTTTTGACGGCAAATTTCATATAATGAGAATATGCCCGAATTTGGGCAATTTCAAAAAGAAATAGTATTTAGGAGTTTTATATGGAGATTTTTCGTGCCATCATTCAGCTGCTTGGCGGTCTGGCCATGTTCCTGTACGGCATCGAGGTCATGGGCGACGGCCTGAAGAACAGCTCCGGCGCTGCGCTGAAGCGGATCCTGGAAAAGGTCACCGGCAACGTGGTGATGGGTGTCCTCACCGGTGCGCTGGTCACTGCTGTGATCCAAAGCTCGACCGCAACTATTGTCCTGACTGTGGCTTTGATCGGCGCTGGGGTCCTGACGCTGAAGCAGGCAGTTTCCATCGTCATGGGCGCCAACATCGGCACCACCGTCACAGCTCAGATCATTCGGTTGTCCTCCATTGAAGCTGGGGACAACCTGTTTCTGATGCTGTTTGACACCGACACTCTGGCACCTGTGGCTTTGGTGGTTGGCATCATCCTGCTGATGTTTGTGAAGACAAAGTCCTCCAAGACCATCGGCGATATTTTTGTCGGCTTCGGTGTGCTGTTTATCGGCCTGAGTCTGATGACCGATGGTGTGGAGCCGCTGATCGGTACTGATGCTTTTGTGGCCTTCGTGGATTTCCTGAAAAATCCTTTGTTTGGCATTCTCTTCGGCTTGGTGCTCACCGTCATTGTCCAGAGCTCCTCGGCGACTGTGGGTATGCTGCAGACCGTTGCTTCGGTGCCTGGATCGGGCATCACCTTCGCCATGGCCTATCCTGTGATTATGGGCATCAACCTGGGCACCTGCGTCACCACTGCCATGGTCTGCTCTATCGGCTCCTCCAAGGATGCCAAGCGTACCGGCGTTGTGCATATCGCGTTCAATACCATCGGCACTGTACTGTTCCTGGTGGTCATGACTGTTATGCAGAAGGTCCAGCTATTTGGGGAAGGCTTCTGGATCCGCAGTGTGGACAGCGGCGGCATCGCCAATTTCCAGACTGTCTTCAATCTGCTGACTGCTGTGGTTCTGGTGCCCTTCGCCGACTGGCTGGTGAAGCTGTCCATGCTGATCGTCAAAGAGGACAAGCCCGATGTGGATCGCCATCCCGAGCTGCATACCCTGGATGAGAAGCTGTATATCTCTCCCGCGGTGGCTGTTTCCGAAACGGTAAAGGCTGTGGCCGCCGTTGGCCATATTGCCAGAATGAACTTCGAAAAGGGCTGCCAAGTACTGATGAAGTATGATCCGGTGCTGGTGGCGGAGATTGACCAGGATGAAGATGCCATCGACGAGTTCACCGACCGCACCGACCGGTTCCTCATTGGCCTGTCCAAGAATGTGGAGACCGAGTGGGACGACCGTCAGTTGGATATGCTGATGCAGACCGTTCCCAATTTTGAACGTATCGGCGACTATGCCACCAACCTGGTGGAGCTGTCCCAGCGTCTTCAGTCCGAGGGCGCTTCCTTCTCCGACATGGCGAAGAAGGAGCTGCACATCATCTGCTCCGCGGTCAATGAGATCCTGCGAATCACCGTGGATGCCTTTGCCGCCGGCGACAACGATGCGGCCCGGGCCATCGAGCCCCTGGAAGAGACCATCGATGACATGGTGATGATCCTCCGGGATCGCCATACCAAGCGCTTGAAAAACGGCACCTGTTCTGTAGGCAGCGGCCTGGTGTTTATGGAGACCCTGACCTACCTGGAGCGTGCTTCCGACCAGTGCTCTTCCATTGCCGTGATGATGCTGGCAAGAAACAACGAGGACATCCTGGAGAATCACTACGACTATCTCCGGGAGATTCACTCCGGCGGCGACGTTGCTTATGCTTCCGAGCGGGAGCGCCGCAGAGAGCAGTATATTAAGCCGCTGAAAGACATCCAATAACAATTCAAAGAAAAATGACGCTTGCGGAATTCCGTAAGCGTCATTTTTTTAATTATCCATTCCCTTCTCCGCAGAGCTTCGCCTGTTCCTCTGCCACGGAGGCTTCGCAGCTTCGCATGGCGAGGATGGTCTTCTCCATCAGTTCCTCCAGTGTCCAGCCTAAGCGGTCGGCACCGGTTTTGATTACATCCCGGGAGCAGCCTGCGGCGAATTTCTTGTCCTTAAACTTCTTCTTCAGGCTGCTGACCTCCATATCCATGACGCTTTTGCTGGGACGCATTTTGGCGGCGGCTCCAATAAGGCCCGTCAGCTCGTCGGCGGCGAAGAGGATTTTCTCCATCTGGTGAACCGGCTCCACGTCGCAGCACAGGCCGTACCCGTGGGAGCAGATGGCGTGAACCATCTCGGGGCTGGCGTTGACCTCTGCCAGCAGCTCCGGGGCCTTCTGGCAGTGCTGTTCGGGATATTGTTCAAAATCCACATCGTGCAATAGACCGCATAGGCCCCAGAAATCAGCGTCCTCGCCGTTTTCCTGTGCGAACCAGCGCATGACGCCCTCCACGGTCAGGGCGTGGAGAATGTGAAAGGGTTCCTTGTTATACTTTTGCAGCAGGGCCAGAGCCTGCTCTCTGGAAAGTTCCATGGGAAATGCCTCCTTAGAATGATGCCCTTATTGTACGTTTTTCAAAGAAATTTGTCAACCCAAAGAACACCCCTGCCAAGCTGTAACAGCAAAATCATCGGATACAGTGTGCTGTGCAGGTGAAGCGCATAACGATCCGTTGTCGCTTCCGGCAGAAAGATTTCCTTGTATTCCGTTCCATCCAATGGTAGAAAAATACATATTTATATGCTATGCTATCCCCAAAGGGAGGAATGACCCATGGCAAACATCTTCGATTACTTAACCTGGCGGGGGGATCTGACCTTCACCCAGGATCCGGTGAATGCGGTGGACGCATTGATTTTCTCCGCGCTTTCCTATATCCATTACGGCGGCAGTGTGGCTGCGGACCAAGATACGCCCGTGACCCTGCGGGATGCTGCGGAAAGCTACTTTGTAGGGGAGCCGGGGGAGAACAGCTACCGGGTCAAAAATGACCTGGAGCTATTAAAGCAAGCGGCCCAGACCACCCGCTTCGGCCTGTCCCGGCTAGTCCAGTATCGGGATGACTTCCTACCGGAGCAGGAGACCCAGTTTGCCGCTATGACCTTCCTGCTGGACGACGGCACCATGTTCCTGGCCTTCCGGGGGACGGACAGTACGTTGATCGGCTGGAAGGAGGACTTCAACATGTCCTTCCAGGAGACGGTGCCCTCCCAGCGGATGGCGGAGCGGTACACCCGGGAGGTGGCGTCCAAGTATGTGCGGCCCCTGCGCCTGGGTGGTCACTCCAAGGGTGGCAATCTGGCGGTGTTCGCGGCGGCGTGCAGCGATTCCGCCCTGCAGCGGCGGATCCTGGAGGTCTACAACAACGATGGCCCCGGCTTTACGGGATACCTGATGGGAGATGCCGGGTATCTGGCCATGGTGCCCAGGATCAAGACCTACATTCCCCAGTCCTCGGTCATCGGTATGCTGCTGGAGCATGAGGAGCCCTACACGGTGATCCGCAGCAAAACGGTGGGCCTACTGCAGCACGATCCCTACTCCTGGGAGGTCCAGGGCCCCAGCCTGATCCCGGTGCAGGGGGTTGACCAGAGCTCCGTCTTCCTGGATGCTACCATCAAGACCTGGTTCGCGGAAATGACGGACCAGGAGCGGGGGCAGCTGGTGGACGTAATGTTCGGCCTACTGGGCACCGGCGGGGTTGACAAGGCGGCGGATATCTTCCACCCCAAGAATATCCGCAACTATTTAAAGACCCTGAGCAGCGACGAAAACCTGCGCCGGATCCTGTCCAAAGAGTTCCAGGGCCTCATTGAAGCCGCCAAAGCCACCCGCGCCCAGCTGGAAGAACGGAAGGAAACCGAGCTGCTGGAAGAGGGGAACGGGGAGTGAAGCGGATGGTGCTGTAAATGATCGTTTAGCGCAGAGCGAATGCAAAATGCTGAATGCTGAATGCTAAATGCTAAATGATGGTATCCCTTCGGGATGAATAAAACACGCAGGCAAATGCAAATAGATTTCTTGATTGCCTGGAGAAAACGTTCCTTTATCGCTTCTTTCAATTTTATCCCCGGAGGGGATACCTTCATTTTGCATTCTGCATTCAGCATTTTGCATTCGAAGAGAAACGATCATTTACACATATATGGATCCCATCCCCGAAGGGGCAATGTCATCAACTTAAGCGTAAAACCCCCGCCGTAGGGGGCGATGCCCACATCGCCCCGCGGGAAATGTTGCATTTTTGCGCCAGACTGCGGCGAATTCGCCTACATGCAAGGGCCGATGTGGGCATCGGCCCCTACGGAGCGGTCTTAAGTTGATGACATTGCACGAAGGGGATACCTTCATTCTGCATTCAGCATTCTGCATTTTGCATTAAAAAATCCCCAGGGAAGCTCCTGGGGATTTTTTATGAAAGCTTATCTCTGAATCCGGCCGCTGCCGTCGCCGCCGGCCAGCTTCTCCACTTCGGGA
>CAMGIN010000094.1 GCA_946056135.1 uncultured bacterium
CCAAGATCCTGATCTGCGACGAGCCCACCACCGCTCTGGACGTGACCATTCAGGCACAGATCCTGGAGCTGATCAAGGCTATGCAGAAAAAATACAACCTGACCACCATCTACATCACCCACGACCTGGGCGTGGTAGCCAACGTGGCGGACCGGATCGCCGTCATGTACGCAGGCGACATCGTGGAGATTGGCAAATGCGACGAGGTGTTCTACGATCCCAAGCACCCCTACACCTGGGCGCTGCTGTCCTCCCTGCCCCAGCTGGGCGTAAAAAATGAGCCCCTGTACTCTATCCAGGGCACGCCCCCCAACCTGTTCCATGCAGTCAAGGGCGACGCCTTTGCCCCCCGGAACCCCAAGGCACTGAAAATCGATTTCCTGAAGCGGCCTCCTTTCTTCGAGGTCACACCAACCCATAAGGCCCGTACCTGGCTGCTGGACCCCCGGGCTCCCAAGGTGGAGCCCCCGGAGCATGTCCGCGTCCTGCGGGAGAAGGGAGTGAACCGCAATGTCTGACGAACGGAAAAAGCTGGTGGAGGTTCAGGATCTCACCGTGAAATTCGGCACCCGGCGGCACCCCTTTACCGCCGTGGACAAGGTGTCCTTCCACATCTACCAGGGCGAGACCTTCGGCCTGGTGGGCGAGTCCGGCTCCGGCAAGACCACCATCGGCCGGGCCATCATCCGCATCCACCCCACCGCCGGGGGAAAAATCCTCTTTGACGGCAAGCAGATCAACGGCCGGATCCCCCGAGACCTGGACCGGGAAGTCACCCGTCGGATTCAGATGATCTTCCAGGATCCCATGTCCTCCCTGAACGAACGGGCCAAGGTGGACTACATTGTCAGCGAGGGCCTGTACGCAAACGGGAACCACCTCACCGCCGCCCAGCGGCAGGAAAAGGTAGCCAAGGCTCTGTCCGATGTGGGCCTGCTGCCGGAATTCGCCAGCCGGTTCCCCCACGAGTTCTCCGGCGGCCAGCGGCAGCGCATCGGCATTGCCCGGGCCCTGATTATGGAGCCGGACTTCATCATTGCCGACGAGCCCATCTCCGCCCTGGACGTGTCCATCCGGGCCCAGGTGCTGAACCTGCTGTCCCAGCTGCAAAAAGAGCGGGGCCTGACCTATCTGTTCATCGCCCACGACCTGTCGGTGGTCCGCTTCATCTGTGACCGCATCGCCGTCATCCACAAGGGCAAGATCGTGGAGCTGGCGGAAAGCGAGGAGCTGTTCGCCCATCCCCTGCACCCCTACACCCGGGCGCTGCTGTCCGCCATCCCCCAGCCGGACCCCATCGCGGAGCGGCAGAAAAAGCTGCTGGTCTACGACCCCAAGTGCCATCACTACAGCGAAACCAACTGTCCCCAATGGCAGGAGATCGTTCCCGGCCACTACATCCTCGCGAGCCAGGAGGAAATGGAAGAATATCAGAAGCAATTCTAATCCGCTGCCGTAGGGGAGGGTCACTGACCCTCCCCTACGGAACGCGAAACACAGAAACGAGGTATCTATATGATTCCTGTAAAGCCTTTGTTCCCCGGCGCCCGGGTGGCGCTGGTGGCTCCTGCTTCCGCTGTGCCGAAAGAGCGGCTCCAGGGTGCGCTGGATTTGGTGCGCAGGCTGGACATGGAGCCGGTTCCCTATCCATCCTGTTTCTTTGACAACCGGGACGGATATTTTGCCGCTTCTGATGCCCAGCGGGCGGAAGATATTAACCGTGCCTTTGCTGATCCGAAGATTGACGGCATCTGGTGTATTCGCGGCGGCTACGGTGCTCACCGGCTCCAGCCGCTGCTGGATACGGAAGTCATCCGCCAAAATCCCAAGTGGTTCGGCGGCTATTCTGACATCACCGCCCTGCACATTTTCCTGAACCAGATCTGCGGCATGGAGACCTACCACTGCACCATGCCCTCTACGGAGCCCAATCCCAACAACTACACCCTGTCCTGGCTGAAAAAGGCCCTGTTCGGCGGGCTTTCCGGTGCAGTTTCCAATCCGGAGGGGCAGGAAATGGAGACTCTGGTTCCCGGCACCGCCAGCGGAATACTCTGCGGCGGCAATCTGTCCCTGATCGCCGCTTCTCTCGGCACGCCCTGGGAGATCGATACCAAAGGGAAGATTTTGTTCCTAGAGGACATCGGGGAAAAGACCTACCGCATTGACAGCATGCTGACCCAGCTGCGCAATGCGGGGAAATTCGACGACTGCGCCGGAATCCTGCTGGGTGCCTGGACCGACTGCCCGCCGGAAATTCCGGATCGGACGCTGCTGCTGCCTGAGATTTTCCGGCAGCTCATCGTCCCCGCCGGGAAGCCCACCATCGGAAATCTCGCCTGCGGACACTGTGACACCACCCTGGCTCTGCCCATGGGAAGAATGTGTACAGTGGATGCCGGAAGCAGAACCATCACCCTTGCGGAGGAATAACCGATGACCCCTTTAGAAGAAAAACTGAATCCGATTCTGGACGCCTTCCCGGCAAAGTCGGCGCTGTACTGTGTGGATTTAACCACCGGCAAGCCCCTTGCCGCCATCCGGGAGAATACCCAGGTGGTCTCCGCCTCCACCATCAAGGTCGCGGTGCTGTGCTGCGCCCTGCAGGAGGTACTGGAGGGCAGACTGACGCTGGAGCAAATAGTTCCGATCTCCGCCGGAGATTACTGCGACGATACCCAGGTATTTGAACCGGAGTACAAGAAGGACGGCGCTTCTCTGTGGGAACTGCTGTACTGGATGATTGTCTCCAGCGACAACACCGCCACCAACGCGGTGCTCTCCCTGCTGACCTTTGACAAAATCAACCGCTACTGCGAAGGCCTGGGGCTGACCGCCACGGTGGTTCAGCGGAAGATGCTGGACTTTGACGCCATCGTCCAAGGCCGGAACAACTACACCTCTCCCATAGATCAGTACCGGCTGTACCAGCTTCTGTACCATGGGGAGATTCTGAACGAAGCGCTCCGGAAGGTGGCCTTTGATTTTCTGGGCCGCAGCCGCAGCTTTGAAAGCCTCCAGCGGTATCTGCCCTACCCGGTCACGGTTCTGCACAAGCCCGGCGGGCTGGACCATCTGAACCACGATGCCGGAATCTTCCTGGTGGAGCGGCCCTATTTTCTGGGAATCTTCACCTGGGACGGTCCCGCCCTGGACGGGGAACCCCAACAAGATCGGCTCATCGGGCAGCTGTCCCGGATGGTTTACGACGAGATTACGGAAGGAACGTTATTATGAAAGCCATTGTCAACACCTGTATCTGCTCCCTGCTGGCAGCTCCCACCAGGGAAAGCACTCTGGAGGACGAGGCCCTGTACGGCATGGTGGTGGAAATTCTGGAGGAGCCCGCCCCCGGCTGGTATCGGGTTCGTACCCACTACCGCTATGAGGGCATCGTCTCGGCGGAAGATCTGCTGATTGGAGACGAAGCCGTGAAAAGCTGGGAAGCTCTACCCAAAAAAGTGATCTTCCACAAGAATTTCTGCGATGTTCTGTCTGATCCCAAGGTTCAGGGCTGGATTATGCAGAGTGTTCCCCGGGGCGGTCTGGTTGCCCCAATTGGGGAGCCTGAGGACGGATGGCAGAAGGTACGCCTTGCCGACGGCCGTACCGGATACGCACCGGAGGGGATTCTGGGAGAATACCACACCGCACCTGTTTCCGATGACGAGACGGCATTGCGGCAGGCTCTGGTGGAGACTGCCATGCTCTACCGGGGCACCCACTACCGCTGGGGCGGGAAGTCCCCCCTGGGCATCGACTGCTCGGGGCTGGTGAGCATGGCCTACCTGCTGTGCGGCATTGTGATCTACCGGGATGCCCACATCAAAGAAGATTTCCCTATCCACGAAATCCCTCTGGAGAATATCAAGCCCGGCGATCTGCTGTTCTTCCCCGGCCATGTAGCTATGTACATAGGAGATGGACGCTACTGCCACTCCACCGCCAGAAGCGGGGACAACGGCTTCACAGTCAACAGCCTGGACCCCAACGCCCCGGACTACCGGGCAGATCTGCTGAAGATGATTACGCAAGTCGGATCCTATTTTTAATGCAAAATGCTGAATGCAAAATAACGGAATTACAAAAGGAAAGGAAACGGATTATGAAAGTATTTTTAAGCGCGGACATGGAAGGCACCTGCGGCATCGTCTCCTGGCCGGAGACCGAGCGGTCCACGCCCATGGACTATACCCCCGCCCAGAAACAGATGACCCGGGAAGTGGCCGCCGCCTGCCGGGGCGCTCTGGCCGCGGGAGCAGAAGAAGTGCTGGTGAAGGACGCCCATGATTCCGCCCGGAATCTGGACCCTGCCGGTCTCCCCCGGGGCATCAAAATGAACCGCTCCTGGTCCGGGGACCCCTTGAGCATGATGAGCGGCCTGGACAAGGACAGCTACGGCGCCGTGTTCTTCACCGGCTACCACGCCTGGGCAGGGTGCCCCGGCAATCCCCTGAGCCACACCATGAACGGACGGAACGACCATGTGACCCTGAACGGCACCCTGTGCAGCGAGTTTCTGATCAACTCCTACACCGCCGGGTATTACGGCGTGCCTGTGGCCCTGGTCACCGGAGATCAGGCCCTGTGCGACTTTGCCAAAACCCTGATCCCCGCCATCACCACCGTACCCGTGAACGTAGGCCGGGGCGGCAGCGTCACCTCATTGCACCCCGACGAGGCGGTGGAGCGCATCGAAGCCGCCGCCAAGGAGGCCGTGGCAAAGGCAGATCAGTGCATCGTGCCCATGCCGGAGCATTTCCACATGGAGATTGACTTCTTCAAGCACCATGTGGCCTACTCCAAGAGCTTCTACCCCGGCGCAGTCCTGAAGGACGACAAATTCGTCTGCTTCGACTCCGACGACTGGTTCGAAATGCTCCGGTTCTGCCACTTCGTCCTCAGCGACGCCTGATATTCCCAAAAGCCCATTGCCCGGTGCAATGGGCTTTTTAAGTTTGGAGTTTGGCATGTGGAGAGTGGAGTTTTGGTATTTCCTTTGGAAATGATTCAAAGGGATGGTTAGCGGATGATACGCCACGTCAAGGCAGTGCGCAACAAGTTGTTTTATTCATCCATGAAGTGGATGCCTTAACTCCACTCTCCAAACTCCTCCAAGTTCCATCCCGGCAAAATTTTTCTGCTTTCCTATTGACAAATCTGTATTTACTGTATATACTGTTGCTATACAGTTTTAACAGTGAGGCGATGACATGCACATCCTCATCGATAACAAAAGCGGCGCGCCTATCTACGACCAGATCTATACCCAAATCAAGAATCAGATCATCAGCGGCGAGCTGAAGGAAAACGACATGCTCCCCTCCATCCGGGGGCTGGCCAGGGACCTGCGGATCAGCTTCGTCACCACCAAGCGGGCCTATGACGAGCTGGAGAAGGAGGGCTTCCTCTATACCATCCAGGCCAAGGGCTGCTTCGTGGCCCCGAAGAACACGGAATTGCTTCGTGAGGAGAACCTGAAGCAAATCGAAGACCACATTGAAAAGATCATTCAGCTGGCGGCCTCCTGTAATTTAAGCAGGGAGGACATCCTGGAAATGGTCAAATTCAGCATGGAGGAACATACATGAACGCACTGGAAATTCGAAACCTGAGCAAATCCTTCCCCGGCTTTTCCCTGGAGAATCTGAGCCTGACCCTGCCCTCCGGTTCCATTCTGGGGCTCATCGGCGAGAATGGCGCGGGAAAAAGCACCACCATCAAGCTGATCCTGGACATGCTCCGCAAGGACAGCGGCACCGTCACCATCCTGGGCCGGGACAATCAGGAGAACATCCAACTGACCAAGGAGGATGTGGGTGTGGTCCTGGACGAGGTGGGCATCCCGGAATGCCTGAGCGCCCGGCAGGTGGGCAAGGTCATGGCGTCGATCTTTCGCAACTGGCAGGGCGAAGTCTACAACGGCTACTTGAAAAGCCTGTCCATCCCGGAGAAAAAGCCCTTCAAGGAATTCTCCCGGGGCATGAAAATGAAGCTGGGCATCGCCATTGCCCTGTCCCATGATCCGAAGCTGCTGATCCTGGACGAGGCCACCAACGGCCTGGACCCGGTGGTGCGGGACGAGGTGGTGGAGCTGTTCCGGGCCTTCGCGGCGGAGGAGGATCACGCCGTACTGATCTCCTCCCACATCGTCAGCGACCTGGAGAAGCTGTGCGACTACATCGCGTTTCTCCACAAGGGCAGGCTGCTGCTGTTTGAAGAAAAGGACCGGCTGCTGGAGGAATACGGCCTGCTGCTGGGCACTCCGGAACAGCTGGCCCAGCTGCCGAGGGACGCTGTGGTGAGTCAGAAGGCCTCGCCCTACGGGGTGGAAGCGTTGGTGCTGCGGGAAGCGGTTCCTGCCGGATGGCGGGTCAGCCCCATCAATATTGAAGAACTGTTCCTGTTCCTGGTGAAGGAGGCCAGATAATATGAAAGGATTGCTGTTAAAGGACGCCTACATGGCGGCAAAATACTGCCGGGCCTATCTGCTGATCGTGGCTGTGTTTCTCATCGCCGCCCCCTTCAGCGGGGACAATCTGTTTCTCATGATGTACCCCTGCATTCTGGCCAGTATGGTGCCGGTGAACCTGCTGGCCTACGACGCCCAGAGCAAATGGGAGCAGTACGCCGGAACCCTGCCCTGCAGCCGGGATCAGCTGGTCAGCGCCAAGTACCTCATTGGACTGTTATCCTCCTGCGGGGTTCTGGTGGTTACCGGCATCGCCCAGGTCATCCGTCTGGCAATGGACGGCGACGTTCAACTCCAACAGGTGGGAGCCTTGATGGCCATGGCTATGATTACCTCCTGCGTGGTCCCCGCCATTACCCTGCCACTGATTTTCCGGTTCGGGCCGGAAAAGGGGCGGATCCTGTATCTGGTGGTAGTGGGTATGGCCTGCGGCATCAGCGCGGTAGTCAGTATCTCCAGCTCCCCGGCGCTGTTTCCTCAGGAACGTTCTCCGGAGCTGCCTGTGTTGGGTCTGGCCTGTCTGGCTGCGGCTGTGGTGTACGGGGCCAGCTGGTATCTTTCCGTCCGCTTCTACAGAAAGAGAGAACTGAAATAACCCATCAAAGCCCAAATGCGTTGCATTTGGGCTTTTGTTGTGATAAAATGGAAAATCATATAGAAAATGATTGTTTATCGTAACGATGTACGATTGTCTCATTGGAGTGGGATGCGCATCAATGGCTTGCGTATTTCGCGTAGGGGGCGGCATCCTTGACGCCCCATTTGTATGCAGTACCGTCACAAGGGGCGTCAAGGA
>CAMGIN010000095.1 GCA_946056135.1 uncultured bacterium
GGGTGGTGATCTGGTCGGAATTGGGATCGTCCGCCGGGTGCTGCACCGGGCAGAAGTCCCAGATCTCATTCTCCTGGGGAATGACCACCAGGCCGCCGGGGTGCTGTCCGGTGGTTCGCCGAACGCCCACGCAGCCTGCCGCCAGCCGGGCTTCCTCCGCGTGGCTGGCCGTCCTGCCCCGTTCGGACAGGTACTTCTTCACATAGCCGAAAGCGGTCTTCTCCGCCACGGTGCCGATGGTTCCCGCCCGGAACACATGGGAGGAACCGAACATGGAGATACAGTATTTATGGGCCTCCGCCTGGTATTCGCCGGAGAAGTTCAGGTCGATATCCGGCACCTTGTCGCCGCCGAAGCCCAGGAAGGTCTCGAAGGGGATGTTGAAGCCGTCCTTCTCCATCTTGGTGCCGCACTTGGGACATACCGCGTCCGGCAGGTCCGCGCCGCAGTTGTAGCCCTCCGGCACCTTCAGCTCGGTATATTTGCAATCCGGATTGGGGCAGCGGTAGTGGGGCTGGAAGGAGTTGACCTCCGTGATGCCGGACATATAGGCCACAATGGAGGAACCCACGGAGCCTCGGGAGCCCACCAGATAGCCATGCTCCAGACTGTTCTGCACCAATTTCTGGGCGGACATGTAAATCACATCGTAGTGGCAGGAGATGATGTCATGCAGCTCCGTTTCCACACGCTTGACGAAGACCTCCGGCGGGTTGTCGCCATAGAGCCGGTGGAATTTGCCGTAGACCAGATTTTTCAGGTCCTCCACAGAGTTCTCGATCTTGGGGGCGAACAGGTTGTGGGGCACGGGGCGCATGGTCTCGCACATATCGGCGATCTTGTTGGGGTTCGTAACCACAATCTCGTAGGCCTTATCCTCCCCAAGGTAGGAAAATTCTGCCAGCATGTCGTCGGTGGTGCGGAAGTACAAGGGCATATCCTTATCCGCGTCATCAAAGCCCTTGGTGGCAAGCAGGATGTGGCGGAAGACCTCGTCCTCCGGATTCAGGAAATGCACGTCGCCGGTGGCCACCACCATTTTTCCCAGTTCTTCTCCCAGCCAGACGATCTTGCGGTTATACTCCCGCAGGTCCTCGTCGGTTTTTGCCTCGTACTTTTCATTCGCCAGCATAAAGCGGTTGTTGGCCAGGGGCTGTACCTCCAGGAAATCATAGAAGGAGGCGATGCGTTTCAGTTCATCGTCGCTCTTGTGGTCCAGAATGGCCTGGAACAGTTCTCCCGCTTCACAGGCGGAGCCGATGATCAACCCCTCCCGCAGGGCCAGCAGCTGGGACTTGGGAATCCGGGGCACCCGCTTGAAGTATTTCAGGTTGGAGTCGGAAATCAGGTGGTAGAGATTCCGCAGGCCCACCTGGTTTTTCGCAAAGAGGATGATGTGTCTTGCCTGCCGGTCCGTGATCCGTCCGCCGGCGCGCAGGGCCGTCATGGCGGGGTTGATGGCCTGGAGTGTGTGGATGTCCTGTTCCTCCTCCAGCTTCTGCATCAATTTCCACATAATAAGGCCGCAGGTCATGGCGTCGTCTCCCGCCCGGTGGTGGTTGAAGTCCGGCAGACTCAGGGCGTTGGACACAATGTTCAGCTTGAATTTGTTCAGCTGGGGCAGCAGATTCTGGGACAAGATCAGAGTGTCTGCTGCCGTGTAGTGGTAATCATAGCCCAGGCGGTTACACTCCGCCCGGATGAAGCCGGTGTCGAAGTCGGAATTGTGGGCCACCAGCACCCGGTCTCCGATGAAGTCCAGGAACTTGGGCAGCACCTCCTCGATCTTGGGAGCCCCCTTCAGCATCTCATCGGTGATGCCGGTGAGCTCCACGATCTTTTTTTCCAGGGGCCGCTCCGGGTCCACGAAGGTCTGGAACCGGTCAATCTCCTCCCCGTTTTTCAAGATCACCGCGCCGATCTCGATGATCCGGTCACTACGGGAGCTGAGGCCCGTGGTCTCCAGGTCGAAGGCCACGAATTCCTGGTCGAAAGTCATGTCCTGCTGGCCGTGAACCACGATCCGGTCGTCCACGTCGTTGACATAGTAGCCCTCGCACCCGTAGAGGATCTTGATGACCTCGTCGGTGCCTGCCACCTTGGGCGGCTTTTTGCCCTCCACAGTGTGCAGCGCGTCGGTGAAGGACTGGCAGCAGCCGTGGTCGGTGATGGCAATGGCCTTGTGGCCCCAGGCCGCCGCCTGGCGGATGGCATCGGCTGTCACCGTCAGGGCATCCATGTTGGACATGGTGGTATGCAGGTGCAGCTCCACCCGCTTCTGTCCCACAGCGGTGTCCTGCCGCTTGGGCATAGAGCCGGGCATCATGGCATAGGGCTTGAGCACCATTTCGTTTTCAAAACGATCCTCGATGGGCTTTCCCTGAACCCGAAGCACCGAACCCACGGTGACATTCTCCAGAATAGGCTTGGCCTCCCCTGCCTCCATAAAGCGGCTGATGCGGACGGAGTTGGTATTGTCCGTCATGTCAAACTTGATGACATAAGCGTTGCGCTTCTTCAGCTCCTTGTGGTCCACGGCAAAGACCTTGCCCTCCACAATGACGGTGCCCATATCCAAGCTCAGATCCTTCATGGGCACGGCAGTTCCCCGGAAGGGCTTGCCGTAGAAGGCTTCGCTGGGCGGGGCAGCCTTTTCCTCTTTCTTTCCCTGTCTTGCTGCTGCAGCGGGCATGGTCTCCAGGACGGAGCCCCGCATGGACGCCATGGCGTCAAACAATTCCTTGCCTTCCAGGGCTTTTCCTGCCTCAATGGTGATGGTCACAGGAACCGCGAACCGCTCCCGGAGAGTGTTCTGCACTGCGGGAACATGCTCCATGAGGCCCGCTTTGCCGTTGGCTACCAATTGGATAGTCAGATCCGTGTCATTCCAGACCCACTTTGCCCCGGCCAAAGACCCTCTTGCCATGGAGTCGCAGCTTACAAACAGCTGCATCAGCTCCTCCGGCTCGATTTTCTGTAATTCCGAAGCCGGATGCGTGGCTGTCAGTTCCATGCTCCGCAGGCCGTACAGAATGCCGATGTCCTTCGCCGCCTGATCCAGCAGCCGTTTGGGAATATAGTTCTCCGAATGAACCGCCACATGGACGCTTCTGGTCTCCGGGTCGATATCCGCAGCAGCGATAGCCGCCTGAGACAAGGCTGCACGCAGCGCCTCAGGCGGCTCATAGTCCGGGAACATGGTAAAGAAAAGAATCTTCTCGGTCATATGTCTTTCACCGTTTTAGAAATACTGACAGCACCCATCGTAGGGCGGGGTCATGACCCCGCCGAGCAGGTTGGAAATGCAGTCTGGCAAAATAAACGTAAATATGTGAAACCACAGGTGCGTCGGCGGGGTCATGACCCCGCCCTACGATGGGTGCTACAATACTCGATCATTTATTGAAAAGCTTTCGCCGCTACAGGATATTACAGATGAGGCGATTGGGGCCTCCTTATGTTCTCAACCCAAAGCTTTGCAAACGGTTCAGAGCTTCTCAATTCTCCGCAGCAGTGCAGGCAGCAGCTCATCGTAGGGCAGCTTTTCCACCTGCTCTCCCTTTTCGAAGATCATGCCCCAGCCGTCGCCACCGGCAATGCCGATGTCGGCTTCCCTGGCTTCTCCGGGGCCGTTGACCACGCAGCCCATGACCGCCACGGTGATGGGCTTTTGGCACTCTCTCAGGGCCTCGTCCACCCGGTTCACCAGGCCAATCAGGTCGATGCGGGTCCTGCCACAGGTGGGACAGGAGACAATGTTCACGCCCTCCTTGCGCAGCCCCGCCGCCTTTAGAATGTCCTTGGCGGCGTAGACCTCCTGCACCGGATCGTCCGTCAGGCTGACCCGGATGGTGTCGCCGATGCCGTCCAACAGCAGAGACCCGATGCCCATGGCGGACTTGATAAGGCCCTGCTTCACCGGGCCGGTCTCCGTGACACCGATGTGGAGGGGATAGTCGCACTTGCTGCGGAACAGCCTTGCCGCCGCCACCATGGTGGGCACCGTAGAGGACTTCATGGAGACACAGGTGTCGTAGAAGCCCTGCTTTTCCAGCAGTTCCAGGTGTTCAAAGGCGCTCTCCACCAGGGCCTCGGCGGTGGGATGGCCGTACTTTTCCAGCAGCCGCTTGTCCAGGCTGCCGCCGTTGACACCGATGCGGATGGGGATGTGCTTTTCCTTGCACACCTCCACAACGGCCTTTACCCGATCCTCCCCGCCGATGTTGCCGGGGTTGATGCGAATCTTGGACGCGCCGCCCTCCGCTGCCGCAATGGCGAGCTTGTAGTCAAAATGGATATCCGCCACCAGCGGCAGAGGGCTTTCCTTACAGATTTCCGTAAAGCCCCTGGCCGCCTCCATATTGGGCACTGCCAACCGGGCAATCTGACACCCGGCGGCAGCCAGCTGACGGATCTGCTGTAGGCTTCCCTCCACATCCGTGGTTTTGGTATTGAGCATGGACTGGATCACCACCGGAGCTCCGCCGCCGATGGGAACGCCGCCAACATTTATCTGTCTTACCATATGGTTCACCCCTTGAACAGGACAAAAATATCTTTAAACATAATCACCGCCATCAGGCCCAGCAGCAGAATCATGCCGGCTCCGTGGAGGTAGCCTTCGTACTTGGGATCGATCTTTTTCTTGGTGACAGCCTCCACCGCTGTGGTAATCAGCAGCCCCACCACTCTGCCGCCGTCCAGGGCGGGAATGGGCAGCAGGTTCATCACAGCCAGGTTGATGGCGATGAAGCCGCCGAAATAGAGCATATTTATCAGGGCATCAAACCGGCTGGAGGACGCCTCCGCCACCTCGGACATCTGCTGCACAATGCCCACAGGACCAGTCATATCCGAGAGTCCTGCTTTACCGGTGAGGAGCATCTGCAAGCTCAGCCGCACCAGCCGCACCGTGTCCAGAGACTGGTTCCAGGCGTATTCCAGCTTGTCAAGGAAGGTCGGTTCCTGGAGCGTAAAATTCATGCCGTAGAGCATCCGGGTGGTGCCGTCCTCCTGGATGACTTCATGCTTTTCCATCCGCAGGTTATCCAGCGCCACCGTTTCTCCGCTTCGTTCCACCACCAGGTCGTGGTACTCCCCCGCATTCAATGACAGAATCAGGGAAAAATCCGACTGGACGTAGATCTTCTCCCCGTCCACCTTCAGAATGCGGTCGCCCTCCTGCAGGCCGTCCGCACCGTTCAGAGTAGCGAACTGCTCGAAGCTGTCAATCACCGGGACAATGATTCTCTGAGCAGGCAGATAGACCACAATCATCAGCAGAACACCCACCAGGAAGTTCATGGCCGCTCCCGCCACCAGAATGATAAATCGCTTCCACCAGGCCGCCTTGTCAAAGGACCGGGGATTATCGCTGCCGCCGTCCTCGCCCTCCATGGCGCAGTAGCCGCCGATGGGCACCAGGCGGACGGCGTACAGAGTCTCGCCGATCTGCTTCTTCCACAGGGCAGGTCCCATGAAGATGGAGAACTCATTGACCTGAACCCCGGAAAGCTTGGCGGCAACGAAGTGCCCCAGCTCATGGACCAGGATCAGAAGACTGAACAGAAGGATCGCAAAAAGAACGCTCATAGAATGCCTCGCTTTATGGGTAAAATGAATTGAAAATGAAGGTATTTCCTTCGGAAATGATGAAAACAAGCCGCAAAGCGACACCATAATTCTCAATTTTTCATTTTCAATTGCAAAAGTCTTACTACCTCCCGGGCCAGCCGGTCCGCTTCCAGAATGGCCTCCAAATCCGGATTTTCCACGAAGGGCACCGCTTCCACCGCCCGGGAAACCAGCTCGTAAATGTCATAGAAGCCGATCTCGCTGCGCAGGAACATAGCAACCGCTTCCTCGTTGGCACCGTTCATGGCAGAGCAGGCTGTGCCGCCTTTTCTCGCGCACTGCCTTGCCAAAGAAAGGCAGGGGAAGCTCTCCATGTCCGGTGCGGAAAAGGTCAGACTGCCGCAGGTCAGAAGATCCAGCCGGTCCACCGGGCTTTCGATGCGCTCCGGGTAGGTCAGAGCCAGTTGAATGGGCAGCCGCATGTCGGGAGTACCCATCTGGGCCATGACAGCGCCGTCGGTGAATTCCACCATGCTGTGGACAATGCTCTGCCGGTGAATGACCACATCCACTTGTTCCAGGGGCAGCCGGTACAGCCGCATGGCCTCGATGACCTCCAAGCCCTTGTTCATCAATGTGGCGCAGTCCACCGTGATCTTGGCGCCCATTTTCCAGTTGGGATGCTTCAGTGCGTCAGCCTTGGTAACGCTGCGCAGCTGCTCTTTGCTCATGCCAAAGAAGGGACCGCCGGAGCAGGTCAGAATCAGCCGCCGGACTTCCCTTCTGTCCCGGCAACCCATGAGGCACTGGAAAATGGCGGAATGCTCGGAATCCACGGGCACGATCTCCGCCCCATACTTTTCCGCCTCGTCCATCACCAGCTCGCCCGCGCAGACCAAAGTCTCTTTATTCGCCAGGCCGATGCGTTTCCCCGCACGGATGGCGGCCAGGGTCGGTTTCAGGCCCACCATGCCCACCACAGCGGTGATGACGCAGTCGGCGCTGTCCAGAGAGGCGGCTTCGATCAAGCCTTCCTCCCCCCAGCTTACCCGGATGGGCAGGTCCTGAATCTGATTGGACAGGGCCCGGGCCGCCTCCTGAGTAGCCATAACAGCCAGTTCCGGCAGGAACGTGCGACACTGCTGCGCCATACGCTCCACGCTGGTTCCGGCTGTCAACGCCGCCACCTTGATCTGCGGCAGGCGGCTGAGAATGTCCAGGCTCTGCCGGCCGATGGAGCCGGTAGAGCCGAGAATGCTGACACATTTTACCATTTTTCTTTTCCTCTTTTAGGAGACCATGGGCACCAGGATCAGCAGCGCTTCCATCAGAGGCGCTACCATGGTCAGGGAATCGAACCGATCCAGGGCGCCGCCGTGGCCGGGAATCAGATTGCCGTAATCCTTAATACCGGTCTGCCGCTTGATGATGGAGAAGCACAGGTCTCCAAAGG
>CAMGIN010000096.1 GCA_946056135.1 uncultured bacterium
AAAATGGAAACGGCGTGCTGGCAGGCTTGACCAACATCTCCAAAATCACCTCTTCTCAAATCGTGGACGGCAAGAAAGTCCCAACCGACGGCAAGCTGTGGTATCGGGGGTATCCGGTGGAGGAGCTGATCAACGGACTGGGAGAAAATGAACTGGGCTTCGAAAAAGTCGCCTATCTGCTGCTGATGGGCCAGATGCCGGATGCCAGCGCAGCAGCGGAATTCCGCAGCCTGATTGGCAGCTGCCGTATGCTCCCTGCCAATTTTACCCGGGACGTGATCATGAAGGCCCCCACAAAAGACATCATGAATTCCATGACCCGCAGCATTCTGACGCTGGCCTCCTACGATGAGCGTGTCACGGACAACACTGTCAGCAATTCCCTGCGGCAGTGCATCCAGTTGATCGGAGAATTCCCTCTGCTGGCAGTCTATGGCTACCATGCCTACAACTATTCGGAAAACCTGGACAGCATGATTATCCACCGGCCGGATCCTTCCCTGTCCACTGCCGAGAATCTGCTGATGATGCTCCGGCCGGACAAGCAATACACCGCTACCGAGGCCAAGGTGCTGGACACTGCCCTGATCCTGCACATGGAACACGGCGGCGGCAACAACTCCACTTTTACTACCAGAGTAATCACCTCCTCCGGTTCCGATACCTACTCCACCATCGCCGCAGCCATGTCCTCCCTGAAGGGCCCTAAGCACGGCGGCGCCAACATCAAGGTTATGGAAATGATGTCGGATATCCGTTCCCACGTCTCCGATCCGGGGGACAAGGACGCTCTGACCGATTATTTGGCAAAAATCATCAACAAGGATGCCTTTGACCGCAAGGGCCTGATTTACGGCATGGGCCACGCCATCTACTCCCTGTCTGATCCCCGGGAGCGGGTACTCCGGGGGTATGTGGAAAAGCTGGCAGCGGAAAAGGGCCGGGAAAAGGATCTGGAGCTGTATGAAAATGTGGAGGAACTGGCTCCGCAGCTCATTGCCCAAAACCGTCGGATCTACAAAGGCGTCAGCCCCAATGTGGACTTTTACAGCGGCTTTGTCTATGATATGCTGGGAATCCCCCAGGAGCTGTACACCGCCATGTTTGCTGTGGCGAGGATCGTCGGTTGGAGCGCCCATCGCATTGAGGAGCTGATCTGCATGGATAAGATCATCCGCCCGGCGTATATGAGCGTTATGGAAGAACAGTGAGGAATTGGCAGTCATATGAACTACGATTCTATTTGTTCCACCCTCAGGCAGCTGCGGGAAAACGCCGGGTACACACCGGAAGCCCTGGCCCGGTTCTTCGGAATGGACGGCTCCCTGATTAGAAACTGGGAATCCGGCGTATCGGAACCCACGATCACCGAATGCCTGGTGCTAAGCAAGCTGTACGGCATCTCCTTGGATAACATGTTTGCAGACTTTTCCGTCCAATCTCTTATCCCAGAGGACTGCGCAGAGCTTTTTGAACGCAAATTACTGGGAAAATGAGAAAGAAAATTACTGATTTTTCCATTTTCGACAGGCCAAAAACCGTTGACAAAGCGTTTTTTCCGGCATATAATTTCGATTGACGGAAACGAAAGAAGGCACGTCTTATGGATTATACGGCCCTGGCAGCCCAGCTTCTCAGCGTTCAGGCTAATCTGCTTCAGGTTCCGGCCAATCAGCAGCTGTCCAGAATGGTAAAGGGAGAACTGTTCGTTCTGAATTACCTGCTTACCCACGAAAAAATCATTCATCCAAAGGAACTGAGCGAAAAAATGTCCGTCAGCACTGCGCGAATTGCGAGTCTGCTGAATCACATGGAGGAAAAAAATCTGGTCATTCGCTCCTCCGATCCGGATGACAGCCGACAGGTGGTCGTCGTTTTGACGGAAGCGGGAAAAAAGCAAATCCACCAGGTGCGTGACGTAGTGATCAGCCGGGCGGCTGCCATGCTGGAAAGCCTTGGCCCGGAGGATGCCAAAGAATACATCCGGATTCAGGAAAAAATCTGGAGCAACAATCAGAAAACCCGTTAATCCAATTCTCTCCAACAGCAAAGCGGCTGCTCCCGTAATAGGGTGCAGCCGTTTTGCGGTATCCAGTTCTTTTATGATACTTGCAGCAATATCCATTTTCTCGAAGAATTTTTGCAAAAACACGCATGTTTTTTTCATCAGAAAAACAAAACAAATGAACAGCTTACAAATATTCACTGTGTTATTCACAGTTTCCACAGTTTTTTCCACAGGCTGCCTGTGAATTTCTCCGGGCGGAAATGGGGCAGAATCAAGGAAAAGTAACATTTTCGTTATTTTTTCGTTCTTTTCTATGGCAGAAAAAGGATTGGGAGGTCAATCTCCATTCATCCCGGATTGCATAGGGCAATCCATTTCTTACAGCGTTTCTCCGAGGATGGATTTGGTTGCATACGCATTCAGACCCATGTCCGCGATATTCCCCGCCTGATATTCATAAAAAGCCTGGGCGCCGATCATGGCTCCATTGTCCCCGCACAGGCTTAACGGCGGCATGTAGACCTCTGCCCCCAGTTCCTTCGCGGCGGTCAGAATGTCGGCACGAATGCGGGAATTGGCGGCCACCCCACCGGCAACGGCGATTTTTCGATAACCGGTCTGCCGCAGAGCCAGTACAACTCTGGGAACCAGGGTATCGGACACCGCGGCGGAAAAGGCAGCGCAGAGACTGGGAATATCCAATTCCTCCCCTACCTGCTCCGCGTGGTGAATCAGGTTCAGGGCGGCAGTTTTCAGGCCGGAAAAGCTCATGTTGTAGGGATTCTCCCCCGGTTTGGACCGGGGCAGCGTGTATTTTGTCTCGTCCCCCAGCTTTGCCGCCTTGTCCAGGGCCGCGCCGCCGGGATAAGGCATACCCAGGACCCGGGCCACCTTGTCAAAGCTCTCCCCTGCCGCATCATCCAGGGTGGTACCCAGGATGTTCATATCGGTATAGTCCTTCACTTCCACAATCATGGTGTGTCCACCGGAGACCACCAGACATAAGAAGGGCGGTTCCAGCTCCGGATAGGCCAGATAGTTGGCGGCAATGTGCCCCCGGATGTGGTGGACAGGGATCAAAGGCTTCTGCATGGCCAATGCGGCAGCTTTCGCAAAGTTGACTCCCACCAGAACAGCGCCGATCAGGCCGGGGGCATAGGTCACAGCCACAGCGTCAATGTCGCTTCTGGTCAGCTGAGACTGCTGCAAGGCCTGGTCAGCCAAACCGTAAATGGCCTCGATGTGCTTCCGGGAGGCGATCTCCGGGACCACGCCGCCGTAGATCCGGTGCAGGTCCACCTGAGACGCAATGCAGTCGCACAGAACCTCCCTGCCGTCCCGGACGATAGCCACGGCGGTTTCATCACAGGAGGATTCAATGGCTAAAATATTCAAATTTCCCACTCCTTTCGAAGGATCAAGGCATCTTCTCTGGGATTGAAGTAATAGTTCGGACGTTTTCCGATGGGAATAAAGCCCAGCTTCCGGTATAGCTGCTTTGCAGATTCATTGGAGGCTCGAACCTCCAGGGTCAGGCAGCGGCTCCCCTGCTCATGCAACTCAGTCATCAGAGCATCTACCAGAGCTTCCGCGATCCCCTGCCTGCGGAAATCCGGGTGGACGGCAATGTTCATCATGTCTGACTCGCCCAGAACCGTCTGGGAACCCACATAGCCCGCTACGGTCTCACCCTCCAGTGCTACCAGCCAGAATGCCAGATCATTGACTAGTTCTGACGCAATGCTCTTTTCACTCCAGGGATCCGAGAAGCACTGCTTTTCCAGCGCAGCAACCTGGGGAACGTGCTGGATTTGCATTTTCTCAATGGTCATTTTGCTTCGTACCAGCTCTTTCCGAATTTGGCTTCCGCCGTCAGAGGGACAGAAAGCTGGGCAACATTCTGCATTTCCCGGCTGACAAGCTGGGCTACCTGCTCCGCGATTGGCTCCGGGCTCTCCACAATCAGCTCGTCGTGGACCTGCAGCAGCAGCTCTGCCTCCGGGAAATTCTCCTGGAGGGCATGTTCCACCCGGATCATGGCCAGCTTGATGATATCGGCGGCGGTGCCCTGGATGGGTGTATTCAGCGCGATTCGCTCCGCGCCGCTGCGGACGTTGAAATTGCTGCTTTTCAGCTCTGGAATATAGCGGCGGCGGCCATAGAGGGTTTCGGTGTAACCGATGCTCCTGGCATCCTCCACTACCTTCTTCATATAAGTCCGAACGCCCTTGTAGTTGTTCAGATAGTTGTCAATATACGCCTTGGCCTCGTATCGGCTGACACCGATGTCCTCCGCAAGGGAGAACTCCGAAATGCCGTAGACAATGCCGAAGTTCACCGCCTTGGCATGGCGGCGCTGCAGGGGCGTGACGCTATCCACGCTCACGCCGAAGACCTGAGAAGCGGTGGCGGTGTGAATATCCGTGCCGCTGCGGAAGGCTTCCTGCATGGTCTCATCCCCGGCAATGTGGGCCAGCACCCGAAGTTCAATCTGGCTGTAGTCGGCGTCCACCAGAACACAGCCGGGCTTGGGCACAAACATCTTCCGAATCTCCGCACCCAGATCTGTCCGGACGGGAATATTCTGCAAGTTAGGTTCCGTGGAAGACAGACGTCCGGTGGCAGTGACCAGATTCTGGAAGGTGGTGCGGATGCGTCCATCCTCCTGGATTTCCTTAATCAGTCCGTCGGCATAGGTGGATTTCAGCTTGGTCAGCATCCGGTAGTCCATGATGGCGGGAATAATGGGATGCTTGTCCTTCAGCTTTTCCAGCACGTCCGCGTTGGTGGAGTAACCGGTTTTGGTCTTCTTCACGGTTGGCAGCCCCAGCTTTTCGAACAGAAGCTCCCCCAATTGTTTCGTGGAATTGATATTAAATTTCTCCCCGGAATAGGAGAAAATAATCTCCTCACAGGCGGTAATCCGCCGGGAAAGCATGTCCCCAAACTGCTCCAGTTGAGCCCGGTCAATGGATATTCCCCGCTTTTCCATCCGGTACAGTACGGTACAAAGGGGCAGTTCTATTTCATTGAAGAGCTTCTCCATGCCGTCCTTCTTCAGTTCTTCGGTTAGAACCTCCCGCAGATTCCAAACCGCTTCCGCGCAGGCTGCAGCGTCCTGATCCTCTACACTTGTCCCCAGGAAATTGGTAGCCAGCTTGGACACGGGATAGTCAGACTGTGAGGGGTTCAAATCATAGGCCGCCAAAGCGGTGTCAAAGATACAATCACCAAAGGGAATCCCCAACGCATCCAGGCGGTGCATGGCCACTTTGCTGTCGTGGAGGATCAATTCTTTCCCGGACAGGTCCATCGGCTGCATCTGAATCTCCATAGGCGTCAGGGCGCAGACGCCATCCTCCCAGGCAAAGCCGATGCTTCCGTCTTCTGCCAGATACACGGCGCAGCAATTCACATTCTGGGGCATGGCATCCGCCTTGGGCAGAGAGGCTGCTTTTGGGATCTCATTTTTCGGCGCTTCCGCTGCGGCACCCCGAAGACCGTATTTGTCAATCAGGCGGACAAACTCCAATTTTTGAAACAGGTTGTACAGCTCCGGACGGTTATAAGGCTGGATGATGGCGTCTTTGGGTGAGAAATTGATAGGCGCCTCCGGGCGGATAGTAGCCAGATCGTAGGAAAGATACGCCATGTCCTTATCCTGTACCAGCTTTTCCCGCAGCTTGGGACGGATAGAGCTGTCGTCAATGTTCTCATAGACGCCATCCAGGCTGCCGAATTTGTACAACAGCTCCTTGGCGGTCTTGGGGCCTACGCCAGCCACACCGGGGATATTATCCGAAGAATCTCCCATAAGGGCCTTCAGGTCAATGAGCGTCTTGGGTTCAAAACCGTATTCCTCCCGGAATTTTTCCTCGGTATACAGCTCTGCCGTGGTCTGGCCGGGTTTGGAGATTACCAGCTTGACATGGACATTCTGATCGATCAGCTGCAGACTGTCCCGGTCACCGGTGACGATGACGCACTCCCAGTCGTTTTCCGAGCAGATCCGGCCTACGGTGCCAATAACATCATCCGCCTCCCAGCCGGGGCATTCATAGATGGGAATGTTCATGGCCCGCAGCACGTCCTTCATAATGGGCATCTGCTGAGCAAGCTCCTCAGGCATACCGTGGCGGGTGGCCTTATAGCCCTCGTATTTCTGGTGGCGGAAGGTAGGGCCATGAAGGTCGAAGGCAACACAGATGGCTTCCGGCTGCTCCTCCTTCTCCATCCGCTCCAGAATATTCAGAAAGCCATAAATGGCATGGGTGTAAAGCCCCTCCCGGGTGGTGAGGGGCTTTACGCCGAAAAAGGCGCGGTTGATGACACTGTTTCCGTCTAAGATCAGCAGCTTCATACTTTTCTCCACTTGGCGCCCTGGGGCGTGTCAATGATCTCAATGCCCCGGGCCTTCAATTCATCCCGAATCCGGTCCGCTTCTGCGTAGTTTTTGGCCTTCTTTGCCTCCGTCCGGGCGGCAACCAGGGCGTCGATCTCGGGATCTGCACTGGCGGCTTCCTCCTGGGCCTGCTTTTTGCGCAGGGCTTCCGCGGCGGGCAGCAGGTTCAGGGACAGCACCTGATCAAAGTCCGCAATCAGGGCCAGCTTGGTAGCGTCATTGCACTTGGCCTTCAGCACGTCGTAGAGAGAGGTGACGGCAACGGAGGTGTTCAGATCCCCGTTCAGGGCCCCGACAAAGCGCTGCTTCAGCTGATCGAAGGCGGCCTGGTCAATTTCCCCTTCGTTTTTCAGCGCGGCAATTTTGGCCACCAGCTTGTCATAGGCGGCCACAGCGTTGTCCAGATTCTCCCAGGAGAACACCAGGTTCCGGCGGTAGTGGCTCTGCAGGCAGAACAGGCGGTAGGCCATGGGATCATAGCCCTTCTGCTCCAGCAGGGAAACCGTCAGGAATTCCCCCTTGGACTTGGACATTTTGCCGCTGTCGGTATTCAAATGGTGGACATGGAACCAGTAATTGCAC
>CAMGIN010000097.1 GCA_946056135.1 uncultured bacterium
AAGATGCTGCGGCTCATCGCCCAGATGGAAGAGAAGGGCGAGGACAGCGAGCAGGCCCAGATCGAGGCGTTCTACGCCATGAAAAACGCACAGTAAAGGAGGCTGACGATCATGGGAAAACCAACCGGATTTATGGAGATCACCCGGCAGACCAGCCTGGAGCTGCCGCCGGAGGAACGAATCCAGAATTTTAACGAGTTTCACATCCCGCTGCACCAGGATGAGCAGCAGGCCCAGGGTGCCCGCTGCATGGACTGCGGCGTGCCCTTCTGCCAGAGCGGCATGATGATCGGCGGCATGGCCAGCGGCTGTCCCCTGAACAACCTGATCCCCGAATGGAACGATCTGGTCTACCGGGGCCAGTGGGCCCTGGCGGCGAAGCGGCTGATTGCCACCAACCGCTACCCGGAATTCACCAGCCGGGTATGCCCCGCCCTGTGCGAGGCCGCCTGCACCTGCGGTATGACCACCGGCTCCCCCGTCACCGTCAAGGAAAACGAGCGGGCTGTTGTGGAATACGGCTACGAGCACGGTGTCATCCACGCGGTGCCGCCTCCATCCCGCACCGGCAAGCGTGTGGCAGTGGTGGGCACCGGCCCCTCCGGATTGTCCGTGGCAGATCTGCTGAACAAGCGGGGCCACAAGGTGACCATGTACGAGCGCAGCGACCGGGTAGGCGGCCTGCTGATGTACGGCATCCCCAACATGAAGCTGGAGAAGTGGGTCATCGACCGCCGGGTGGACATTCTGAAAGAAGAGGGCATCGAGTTCGTCACCAACACAGACGTGGGCCGGGACATCTCCGCCCAGGAGCTGACAGCCCAGTACGACGCGGTGGTGCTGTGCTGCGGCGCGAAACAGCCCCGTGACATCAACGCCCCCGGTCGGGACGCGGAAGGAATCCACTTCGCCGTGGACTACTTAACCAGCGTGACCAAGAGCCTGCTGGACTCCAATTTCACAGATGGCAAGGCCATCAGCGCCAACGGCAAAAAGGTATTGGTCATCGGCGGCGGCGACACCGGCAACGACTGTGTGGGCACCGCCATCCGTCAGGGCTGTGCCTCCGTAACCCAGCTGGAGATGATGCCCTGTCCCCCGACGAAACGTGCCCCCGGCAACGACTGGCCGGAATGGCCCCGGGTGCTGAAGACCGACTACGGCCAGCAGGAGGCCATCGCCGTGTTTGGCAATGACCCCCGCCTGTACCAGACCACGGTGAAAGAGTTCTATAAAAATGAACAGGGCCAGGTCTGCGGCGCGCTGATCGCGAAACTTGAAAGCAAGGTGGTGGACGGTCGCCGAATGATGGTCCCCACCGGGGAGGAATTCGCCATTGAGTGCGACCTGGTGCTGATTGCAGCGGGGTTCACCGGGTGCGAATCCTATGTGACGGAAGCCTTCGGCGTTGAGCGGACTCCCAGGGGCAATGTTGCCGACGTGAAATACGCCACGAATCAGCCCAAGGTCTTTGTCTGCGGCGACATGCGCAGAGGCCAGAGCTTGGTGGTCTGGGCTCTGCGGGAAGGCCGTGACACCGCCGCCGTGGTGGACGCATCCCTCATGGGCTACACCAACCTGTAAGCGTACCCCTAAAGGCGCTTTTCCACCATCACGTGAAAGCGCCTTTCTTTCAGTGTGGAGTTTGGAGTGTGGAGAGTGGAGTTGCCGAAGTTTCCGCCGCAGCAGGTTTCAGCGTACAGCAGCAGAAATCTCGGCAACTCCACTCTCAACTCTCCACTCTCCACACTCTAACGCCTCCCTCCTTTGCAATTCTATCCAAAAATTATTTCATTTTCGGCAGGTTTTCTATAGGCCTGTATGTATTTTTATGCTTTACATCCATTTGGAAATATGATAAACTGAATACATTATTTTTGAATTTCTTTTCCGGTACAATTTCATTTCCGCTGCGTCGGAAGCAACCGCACCTATAAATTGGCATCTGCCGTTTATAGATAGGCCTTTTTCCGAAGGCCGACTCGCTTGACCCCAAGCAGAGAATAAGAAAGGAATGATCTGTATGAAAACAACCAAACGTCTGCTCGCTGCGTTGCTGGCCCTGACCATGGTTCTGGCAATGGCTGCCTGCGGAAGCGGTTCCGGCTCCGCCGAGACCACCGCCGCCGGGAGCAGCACCCCCGCCCAGGCTGCGGAGCCCGTGACCGAAGAAGCGGTCTACCGGACCCTGTACGCCTCCGAAGTCACCACGCTGAACTACCTCATCACCGGCCAGACCAATGAGCTGACCATCGCCGCCAACGTGGTGGACTGCCTGGTGGAATACGACTCCTTCGGCAATGTTCAGCCCGCCCTGGCTACCAGCTGGGAGCAGAATGAGGATGCTACCGTCTGGACCTTCAAGATCCGCGAGGGTGTCATGTGGGTGGACAAGGACGGCAACGAGGTTGCCCCCGTCACCGCCAATGACTTCGTCTCCTCCGCCCACTACGCCTGCGACGCCAACAACGCCTCCGACACCTTCTACACCATGAGCGGTGTCATCGCCGGCGCCGACGAGTACTACGACTGGACCGCCTACCAGATGGCCCTGCCCACCGCCACCGACGGCACCGACGAGAACGGCAACGCCGTCAAGATCGTGAAGAACGAGGACGGCGAGGAAGAAATTCTGGAGGAGGTTCCCGATGCCTCCATCGAAGATATCGGCATCAAGGCTCTGGATGACTACACCCTGGAGTTCACCCTCACCGCTCCCCGGCCCTACTTCCTGTCCATGGTCTCCTTCGGACCCTACATGCCCGTCTACGGTCCCTTCCTGGCCGAATGCGGCGACAAGTTCGGCACCAGCAATGAGTACCTGCTGTACTGCGGCGCTTTCGTCCTGTCCACCTATCAGCCCCAGCAGCAGCGGATCCTGACCAAGAACGCCTCCTACTGGGATAAGGACAATGTGTTCCTGGACGCCATCCAGATGACCTACAACGCTGAGGCCTCCTCCATCGCCACCACCATGTACCTGTCCGGCGACATCGATCAGGCCGACGTCTCCTCCAACCTGCTGTCCGCCATGCTGGCTGACCCCGAAACCGCTAACCTGATTCATCCCACCCGTTCCGATACCTCTTACGCCTACTGGTATCTGTTCAACTTCGATCCCAACTTTGACGCTGAGTTCGAGCCCGAGAACTGGAAGATCGCCGTCAACAACGAGAACTTCCGGAAATCCATCGTCCATGCTTTCAACCGGATGCCCGCCCTGGCCGTCAACGACCGGACCGATCCCGAATCCCTGAAGAACAACACCATCACCCCCGCTGGCTTCTCCTCCGCCTCCAAGGACTTCGCCTACTACGGCGACCTGGCCAAGTACACCGACGGTGACAACTTCGATCAGGAACTGGCCATGCAGTACAAGGAGAAGGCCATTGAAGAGCTGACCGCCGCCGGCGCCACCTTCCCCGTGAAGATGCTGATGTGCTACAACCCCACCAGCGCCAACTGGGCTGAGGAGTGCCAGGTTGTGGAGCAGAGCCTGGAGAACCTGCTGGGCGCTGACTACATCGACATCATTGTCCAGGCTGGTCCCGAGACCGGCTTCCTGGGTGCCATCCGCCGTACCGGCAAGTACGCTTTCATGAAGTGCAACTGGGGTGCTGACTACGCCGACCCCGAGACCTGGACCGATCCCTTCACGGACGACTCCAACTACAACTTCATCTATAAGAGCGAGGATCCCACCACCCAGGCCCTGTACACTGAGTATCAGGATCTGGTGGCCCAGGCCAAGGCCATCACCGACGACATGGACGCCCGGTACGAAGCCTTCGCCAAGGCCGAGGCCTTCCTGCTGGATCACGCCTTCGCCGTTCCCTTCTCCATCAGCAACCGCAGCTATCAGATGTGCAACCTGAACGTGTTTGAGGGCCAGTATGCCTCCTTCGGCATGGCAAGCCTGCGCTATAAGGGCCAGCACCTGTACGACACCTCCATGAGCCTGGAGGAGTTCCAGAACGCCTATGCCGAGTGGCTGACCAAGCTGGCAGGTTGATCCTGCTGTTTTCCCCGGATGAACAATCTACGAGAGAAGTCCTCATTTTTTGGGGACTTCTCTCAATCCGCACATAGGGGGCGAAAAAAGTCAAAAGGCATTTGTCCCCGTCAGAAAGACACACGATCCGATCATTTTCCGTATTCGGAGCCTGTACCAGTGGTGCTTCTCCGAAGCTCTAGTGGTATCGGCTCTGAACCGTTTCTGAAAGTGGAAGGTTTATCACACGCATCGTAGGGCGGTGTTATTCGGTTGATTCTGCGATAAACGATCCATTTTCCATTCTCCATTTACCCAGGAGGGCCGCTTATGGCAAAATATATTACAAAACGCGTCCTGCGTTCCCTGATCACCATGTTCATCATTATTACCATCCTCTTTGCTCTGCTACGGATGATGCCCATCGAAGGCTACTTCGAAAACTTCGATAAGATGAGCTCCACCCAGATCCAGGTCAAGCTCAACGCTCTGGGCCTGAACGATCCCCTGCCGAAGCAGCTGTTCAATTTCTATAAGCAGCTGCTCCATGTCGACTTGGGCGAATCCAACGTCTACCGCAAAGGTGTTGCCATCACTGAGATTATCGCGGATAAGATCCCTATCTCTATGAAGATGGGCCTGATTGCTATGGTTATATCTCTGGCGCTGGGCCTGCCTCTGGGCATCCTCATGGCCCGCAGTACCCGAACCCGGTTCAAAATCGGTGACAAGCTGGGCACCGTGTTCATTGTGCTCATCGAAGCAATGCCCTCGGCGGTGTACCACATTCTGATCCAGTTCGCGGGCTCCCAGACCTTTATCGGCAAAACGATACTTGGACTGCCCATGCTCTTTGACGCCGCCAACCCCAAGAGCTATATCCTGCCCCTGATCTCCCTGTCCATCGGCAACGTGGCCTACTATGCCATGTGGCTGCGGCGGTACATGGTGGACGAGGCCAACAAGGATTATATCCGCCTGGCCCGTGCCAAAGGCGTGCCGGGCGGCAAGATCTCCCGCCGCCATGTGTTCCGCAACGCCTTTGTGCCCCTGGTGCAGTACATCCCCAACTCCATTCTGTTCACCCTGATGGGCTCACTGTATGTGGAATCCCTGTATTCCATCCCCGGCATGGGCGGCCTGCTGGTCACCGCTATCAAGCGTCAGGATAACACGCTTGTTCAGGCCCTGGTGCTGATCTATGCCGTGATCTCCATCCTGGGTCTGCTGTTCGGCGATATCCTCATGGGCATCGTTGATCCCCGCATCAGTTTTGCCAAAAAGGAGGGTTCCCGCTGATGAAACATCTTGGCTTCCATACCCTGCGCGACCGGGCCACCGACGCCCTGGGCGACAAGCTCACCGAGCAACTCCGCTCAGAACTGAACGGTGAAACCATGACCGACGAGGAGCTGTTCTCCTTCGCGGACTTCAACGCCGAAGAGGCGGAACGGGGCGGTTACTCCGGTTATTCCTACTGGCGTTCCTCTCTGCGTGCCTTCTTCCAGAATAAGCTTGCCGTATTTTTCCTGATTGTCATGGTGGCGGTGCTGGCCTTCACCTTTATCCAGCCCTACCTGCCGGGTCAGAAGGATCCCCTGCTGATCCACAACGATGAGTGGGGCCTGCCCCTGAACAACATCCCGCCCTGCGAGGAATTCTGGTTCGGCACCAACGCCATCGGCCAGGACCTGTGGGCCCGGATCTGGTCCGGCACCCGCACCTCGCTGTTCATCGGCTTCGCCGTGGCTCTGGTGGAGGCCGTGGTGGGCATCCTGATTGGCGTGCTGTGGGGCTACGTCCGCAAGCTGGACTTCTTCTTCACGGAGCTGTACAACGTGCTGGACAACATTCCCCAGACCCTGCTGTTGATCCTGATTTCCTACGTCTTAAAGCCCGGCGTTTCCACCATCATCTTCGCTCTGTCTTTAACCGGCTGGCTGGGCATGGCCCGGTTCATCCGCAATCAGATTATCATCATCCGGGACCGGGACTACAACCTGGCCTCCCGGTGCTTGGGTATCCCCACCCGGCGGATTATTGTGAAGAATCTGCTGCCCTACCTGGTGTCCGTCATCACCATGCGCATGGCGCTGGCCATCCCCTCCGCCATCGGCAATGAGGTCTTCGTCACCTACATCGGAATCGGCCTGCCTGTGGACACCCCTTCTCTGGGCAACCTGATCCAGACCGGACGGTCCCTGATGACTGTGCCTGTGCTGCGCTACCAGCTGTACTTCCCGGTGGCCATCCTGGTGGTCATCACCGTTTCCTTCTACATCATCGGCAACGCCTTCGCGGACGCCGCCGATCCCAAGAACCACGTCAAGTAAGGAGGGATTCTTATCAACGCTGCAGATAACAACGTGATCCTGTCCATTCAGGATCTGAACGTCAAGTTTACCCTCCGCGGACAGGTGCTCCACGCCATCCGGGGCGTTTCCCTGGATGTATACCAGGGAGAAAGCCTCGCCATCGTAGGCGAATCCGGCTCCGGCAAGTCCGTCTTCGTCAAGTGCACCATGGGCCTGCTGGACGCCAACGGCTACATTGACAGCGGCACCATCGCCTATAACGGCATGGACCTGACCAAAAACAAAACCGACAAGGACTGGCTGAAAATTCGGGGCAAGGAGATCGCCATGGTCTTCCAGGACCCCATGACCTCCCTGAACCCTCTGAAAACCATCGGCAAGCAGATCCAGGAAGCCGTAGAGCTGCACCAGGGGCTCAAAGGTCCGGAAGCAAAGAAAGCGGTACTGGAAGTACTCTCCGACGTGGGTATTGATGACCCGGAGCGGCGGTACAAGCAGTACCCCCATGAGTTCTCCGGCGGCATGCGCCAGCGGGTGGTCATCGCCATCGCCGTTGCCTGCCGTCCCAAGATCCTGATCTGCGACGAGCCCACCACCGCTCTGGACGTGACCATTCAGGC
>CAMGIN010000098.1 GCA_946056135.1 uncultured bacterium
CCTCTCCGCCGCCGCCGATGTATTTGCTCACCAGATCCAGCTGGGTGGCGGGGACGAACAGGGTGTCGCTGCCCTGGTAGGCGATCTTGATATAGTCCTTTACCGCCCCGTCCACCTTGAGCTGCTCCATGGCCACAAAGCGGCCGATGCCGTAGTTCTCGTGGACCACCAGATCGCCGGGGGTCAGGTCGGTGAAGGAGTTCAGCTTCTGCCGGTTGGTGGCGGTGGTTTTCTTGGCGGCTTTCCGCTTCGGCTCGCTGCGGGCTATGAGCTGCCCCTCGGACAAAACAGCAATCTTCGACAGGGGGTACTCCATGCCGCAGGGCAGGGCCCCGTCGGACAGCAGAATCTGCCCGGGCTTCGGCAGGGTGGTCAGAGGAATGCACAGGAAGGCGGACACCCCTTTTTCCCGGAGCATCTGCTGGAGCATCTCCGCCCGGTGCCGGGAGCCGCAGAGCACCAGGGAGCCAAATTCCATTTTCTGGTAATGGTTAAGGTCCGACACGGCGGTGTCCAGGCTGCCGCCGTAGCCGGGGAGCTGCTTGGCGGTCATGGGGTACAGCTGCCTGGGCGGGCAGTCCTCGGGGTAGGCGGTGCCGCCGAAGGCATCGAAGTAGACGGCGGTTTTTCCCTGGAGGGCGTGGCAGAAGTCCTCCCACTGGCACACGAAGTCGCACAGCTCTCCCGCCACCAGACCGCTGCCCAGCAGGCTGTCCAGCTGCATGCCTATTTCCTCGGTTCGGGAGCGGGCGGTGCGGTGGAGATTGCTGTGGTCGCAGATCACCACCAGGGCATTGTCCGGCAGGTAGTCCATGGCGGTGGCCATTTCGGGATAGATCAGGGCCATGTACCGATCCGAGGCGGGATTGGCCATGCCGTTTTCGTATTTTTCCAGATCCTTCGTCAGGGTGGACACCAGGGTCTCATTGACGTTTTTCCGCCGCTTCTGCCGGGAAATCAGGCTGGACAGGTCCTTGCACAGACCCGCCACGCCCTTGCGGTGCAGGCCGGGCTGGGTCTCCGCCACGGGCAGAATGGTGACGCATTCAATATTTTCATTGCGCCGCTGGGTGCCGGGGTCGAAATAGCCCATGGTGTCCAGCTCGTCGCCGAAGAACTCCGCCCGGATGGGAGCGTCAGCGGCAGGGGAGTAGATGTCCACAATGCCGCCCCGCACGGCGAACTGTCCGCTGCCCTCCACCATGCCGCACCGGCTGTAGCCTGCGGCGGTGAGGCTCTGGATCAGGCTGTCCAGGGGATATTCCCTGCCCACCTCCAGGGAGAAGGCGGTTTTCAGCAGCACGTCCTTTGGCATGGTGCGCTGGCTCAGGGACTCCCAGGTCAGGATCTGAAGCCCGGTATTCCCGGAAGCCAGGTCATACAGCTGCCGCAGCCGCTTCTGCTCCCAGGCCCGGGACACCACGGCGGCATCGTAGAAGGTAAATTCCCGCCCGGGCAGGATGGGGGCCGTTTCCCCCAGGAAGTCCTTCAGTTCCTCCTGGAGCCGTCGGGCGGCCATATCGTCCTGGCACAGCACCACCAGGGGCCGGTCCAGATCCCGGCGCAGGCCCGCGATCATATGGCTGCGGTTGATCTGGCCGATGCCGGTGACGGCGACGGTTTGCCCATCGGTCAATGCCTGGGTCATGGCAGTATATTCCGGGATGGTTTTCAGCAAAGACAGAAGCTCTTCCATAACTTACCTCACAACGTGGCAAAGCGGAAAGAGGGCAGAAGCCCCCTTTCCGTGCTTTTTCGACAATATACGTTTTTTGTAACGATTCAGTGGTGGCAGAGAGTTTCGCATAAATGATCGTTTAGCGCAGAGCGAATGCAAAATGCAAAATGCTGAATGCTAAATGATGGTATCCCTTCGGGATGAATAAAACACGCAGGCAAACGCGAATAGATTTCTCGATTGCTTGGAGGAAACGCTCCTTTATCGCTTTTTTCAATTTTATCCCCGGAGGGGATACCTTCATTTTGCATTCTGCATTCAGCATTTTGCATTCGAAGATAAACGATCATTTATATGAGGTATTTCGGGTACGACTGAATAGATACAAATTTTCAATTTTCCATTTTCCCATTAAACCGGTTGGCGGCTTCGGGAACGCCGTGGTCGATGATGGCCAGCGCCGCATTTCCTGCGTTTTTCAATGCGGGGGCCAGGGCCTTTTCTTCAATTGCGGAGAAGGAGGACAGCACCCAGTCCGCCAGATCGTAGTCCGGGTTTGGCTTGGCGCCGACACCGATCTTCACCCGGGGGAACTCCTGGCTGCCCAGCTCCTGGATGATAGACTTGATGCCGTTGTGCCCCCCCGCGGAGCCGTCGCCGCGGACCCGCAGCCGTCCCGGCGCCAGGGAGATGTCGTCGAACAGGACGATGATCCGCTGGGGCGGGATGTTAAAGAAGGCGGACAGCTGCAGCACGGACCGGCCCGACAGGTTCATATAGGTCTGAGGCTTCAGCAGGAACAGCTTCTTGCCGTTGTAGTTCACCTGGGTGTACAGGCCCTGGAATTTGAGCTTGTCCACCTTGCAGTTCAGGCTTTCCGCCAGAAGATCCAGGGCCCGGAAGCCGCAGTTGTGCCGGGAGCGCTCGTACTCCCTGCCGGGGTTGCCCAGGCCCACAATGAGCCAGCTTTCGGATTTATTGAACATTTAGAACAGGTCAGCGATGGAGGTAGCCCCGTGGATGTGCTCGATGGCACGGGCGAAGACGGGAGCCACGTCCAGGAACTTGCACTTGCCGCTTGCGGTATTGCCAACCTCGGGAATGGTGTTCAGGAAAACCATTTCCTTGATGGGGCTGGCCTCCAGACGCTCGTAAGCGGGGCCGGACAGCACGCCGTGGGTGGCGCAGGCGTAGACCTCCTTCGCGCCGCCGACCTCTACCAGGGCCTTGGCAGCGTTGCACAGGGAACCGGCGGTGTCTACCATGTCGTCGTACAGAATGCAGGTCTTGCCCTTGACATCGCCGATGATGTTCATGACCTCGGAGACGTTGGCCTTGGGACGGCGCTTATCCACGATGGCCAGGCCCATGTGGACCTTGGCGGCGAAGTTCCGGGCGCGGCCCACGGAGCCCACGTCGGGGGAGACCACCACGAAATCATCGTGATTGAAGGTGTCCTCGGGGAACTTGTTCATGAAGTAGTCCACAAAGGTGACGTTGCCCAGCAGGTGATCCAGAGGGATGTCGAAGAAGCCCTGAATCTGGGAAGCGTGGAGATCCATGGTCAGAATGCGGTCGGCGCCGGCGGCGGTGAGCATGTTCGCCACCAGCTTGGCGGAGATGGGGTCCCGGGACTTGGCCTTGCGGTCCTGACGGGCGTAGCCAAAGTAGGGGATCACAGCGGTGATCCGTCCGGCGGAGGCCCGGCGGCAGGCGTCGATCATGACCAGCAGCTCCATGAGATGGTCGTTGACGGGTTTGCAGGTGGACTGGACCAGGAACACATCTGCTCCACGGACAGTCTCTTCCAGAGAAACGGAGGCTTCGCCGTCGGCAAAGTGCTTCACAACAGCCTTGCCCATGGGCACGCCCAGTTCCTTGCAGATGGTTTCCGCAAATTGAGGATTGGAATTACCGGAAAAAACCTGAATTTTTTCACCGTACGCAATCATCGAATGAATACCTCGCTTTATTTTTTTATTTTTAGATGTATGTGGCTTGTGAATCTGTTTTTGAAAGGGAAAGCGATGCTACGCCGTTATTATAGCATTGCGGACCACAGAAATGCAACTGTCAGAAAGGGGAAATAACGCCGAAAAAAGGGGACAAATTTTGACATTTTATAGCAAAGAGAACAGTTTTTGCCCCAGAAGCGAAAAACGAAATTTTGTTTGCAAAAAAAGCTTGTAGGTTTTTTCAAACTGTGATATACTAAGGAAACCAACGAAAAAAGCGGCGATTCCGCCGAAGCGGAGCGCTTCCTGCGATCCTTTGCGATGTCGGCAAATTACGAGAAATGATCGTTTATCTGCGCAACCCAAGGCTCTCCCTTCGGGAGAGCTGGCACGCCGAAGGCGTGACTGAGAGGGGATACGAAGGCCCTCTCCGACCCGGCATTCGCCGGGCCACCTCTCCCATAGGGAGAGGCTTTGGTGCGCTAAACGATCATTTGTAAGATAAAGAATCGCTCAGTCAGGAATTCAGCCAAACGCGGTCACGAGAAACAGGAGAGGAATCATGAACGACAAAATCATCATTCAGGGCGCACGGGAGAACAACCTGAAAAATGTGAACCTGACCATTCCCAGAGATTCTCTGGTGGTCTTCACCGGCCTGTCCGGCTCCGGCAAGTCCAGCCTGGCCTTCGACACCATCTATGCCGAGGGCCAGCGGCGGTATGTGGAGAGCCTGAGCTCCTATGCCCGGCAGTTCCTGGGCCAGATGGACAAGCCGGATGTGGATTCCATCGACGGCCTGTCTCCCGCCATTTCCATCGACCAGAAGACCACCTCCAAGAATCCCCGCTCCACCGTGGGCACGGTGACGGAGATTTACGACTACCTGCGCCTTCTGTGGGCCCGGGTGGGCATTCCCCACTGCCCCAAGTGCGGCAGGGAGATCCGCCGCCAGACCATCGACCAGATCGTGGACCGGGTGGAGTCCCTGGGGGAGGGAACAAGGTTTTTGGTCCTGTCTCCCGTGATCCGGGGCAAGAAGGGCGAACATAAGAAGGTCTTCGAGGACGCCCAGAAGTCCGGCTTCGCCCGGGTCCGGGTGGACGGCATCCTGTACGACCTGACGGAAGAAATCAAGTGCGAGAAGAACAAGAAGCACAACATCGATCTGGTTGTGGACCGCCTGGTGCTGAAGGAGGGTCTGCGCCGCCGTCTGACGGACTCCATCGAGACAGCCTGCAGCCATTCCGGGGGGCTGGTCACCATCGAGCTGCCCAGTACCCAGGAGGAGCTGAGCTTTTCCCAGAACTACGCCTGCGAGGACTGCGGCATCAGCCTGACGGAGCTGGAGCCCAGAATGTTCTCCTTCAACAACCCCAGCGGCGCCTGCCCCAGCTGTACCGGCCTGGGCTTCCGGCTGGTGGCGGACCCGGATCTGGTGATCCCGGATAAGAGCAAGTCCATTTTCGACGGCGCCATCCAGGCCTCCGGCTGGCAGAGCGCCCGGACGGACTCCATCTTCCGCATGTACTTTGAGGCCCTGGCCCAGAAGTACCACTTCTCCCTGACCGCTCCGGTGAAGGAGCTGCCCGAGGATGTGATGGACGCGATCCTCTACGGCACCAAGGGGGAGAAGCTGCGCATGACCTACAACCGGGGCAACGGCATGGGGGTCCTGGAGCAGCCCTTCGAGGGCATTATGAACAACATCACCCGGCGCTACCGGGAGACCCAGTCCGACTCCGTCCGGAAGGAGCTGGAGGAGTGCATGACCACTGCCCCCTGTCCCCAGTGCGGCGGGGACCGGCTTTCGGACATTGCCCGGGCCGTCACCGTGGGGGGCATCGGCATTATGGATTTCTGCCGCATGAGCGTCCGGGACGAGCTGCAATTTATGCAGGATTTGCGTCTGGAGGGCAATATGGCGTTGGTTGCCGAGCAGATCGTGAAGGAGATCACCTCCCGGCTGCAATTTTTGATGGACGTGGGCCTGGGGTATCTGACCCTTTCCCGGTCTGCCGGAACCCTCTCCGGCGGCGAGAGCCAGCGCATCCGGCTGGCGACGCAAATTGGCTCCTCCCTGATGGGGGTGCTGTATATCCTGGACGAGCCCTCCATCGGCCTGCACCAGCGGGACAACGACAAGCTGCTGGGCACCTTGAAGCACCTGCGGGATCTGGGCAATACCCTGATCGTGGTGGAACACGACGAGGACACCATGCGGGCCGCGGACTACATCGTGGACGTGGGCCCCGGCGCAGGCAGCCACGGCGGCGAGATCGTGGCGGCGGGAACGCTGGAGGATATTATTGCCTGTCCCCGATCCGTTACCGGTCAGTATCTGTCGGGGGTGAAGAAGATCCCTGTGCCCTCCATGAGACGGCAGGGCAACGGCAAGGTGCTTTCCATCCGGGGGGCCAGGGAGAACAACCTGAAGGACGTGGACGTGGATATCCCCCTGGGAACCTTCGCCTGCGTCACGGGTGTGTCCGGCTCCGGCAAGTCCAGCCTGGTCAACGAGGTGCTGAACAAGACCCTGCTTGGCCGCCTGAACCACGCCCGGACCCATCCCGGCGCCTGCCGCTGCATCGAGGGCATCGAACAGCTGGACAAGGTCATCGACATCGACCAGAGTCCCATCGGCCGTACCCCCCGTTCCAATCCGGCCACCTACACCGGCCTGTTCAACGACATCCGGGACCTGTTCGCCTCCACCAATGACGCCAAGATGCGGGGCTACGGCCCGGGCCGGTTCTCCTTCAACGTCAAGGGCGGCCGATGCGAGGCCTGCAGCGGCGACGGCCTGGTGAAAATCGAGATGCACTTCCTGGCGGACGTGTACGTCCCCTGCGAGGTCTGCCATGGGGCCCGATACAACCGGGAGACCCTGGAGGTTCAGTACAAGGGCAAGAACATCGCCCAGGTGCTGGACATGACGGCGGAGGAAGCGGTGGACTTCTTTGAGAACCTGCCCAAGATCCGCCGGAAGGCCCAGACCCTGGTGGAGGTGGGCCTGGGCTATGTGAAGCTGGGCCAGTCCAGCACCACATTGTCCGGCGGCGAGGCCCAGCGGGTGAAGCTGGCCACGGAGCTGGCGAGAGTCTCCACGGGCAAGACCATCTATATTCTGGATGAGCCCACCACGGGTCTTCATTCGGCGGATGTCCACAAGCTCATCGAGGTGCTGCAGCGCCTGGTGGATGCGGGCAACACGGTGCTGGTCATCGAGCACAATCTGGATGTCATCAAGACGGCGGACTATCTG
>CAMGIN010000099.1 GCA_946056135.1 uncultured bacterium
GCCTTCTTGGCTTCCGCCTTGGCAGCTTCCGCAGCAGTCTCGTTGGAGGAAATGGCCCACTTCTCCAGCTCCATGCGCACCTGGTCAGCGCTGGTCTCAATGACGATCCGGTTCTCCTTGACGTTCACCACAGTACCGACAATGCCGCCGATGGTGGTGATCTTGTCGCCGGTCTTCACGGCGGAACGCATTTGCTCTGCTTCCTTCTTCCGCTTGTTCTCAGGACGGATCAGCATGAAGTAGAAAATGGCGAACATCATCACCAGCATGATCACGGTGCTTCCCAGGCCGCCGGCGGCAGTGGTAGTGGTCAGAAAATTAGGCATAGAGAAAACTCCTTCGTGTGTAATATCTTGTATATTATAGCATTGTTTGCTCAAATTGCAAGGGGGAAGTTACAGTCTTCGAGCCAATTTCGCAGAATATTCCCGCCGGAATTCTTCAAATCGGCCTTCCTCCAAAGCCTGACGGATCCGTTCCATCAACTTATTGTAAAAATACAGGTTATGCATCACTGCCAGGCGCATAGCCAGCATCTCCTCCGCTACAAAAAGGTGGCGCAGATATGCCCGGGAATAGCGGCGGCAGACGGGACAGTCGCACTGGGGATCGATGGGGCTTTCGTCCAGCTGGTACTTGGCGTTTTTCAGATTGATAGCCCCCTCCCAGGTGAACAGCCGGGCATGGCGGGCATTCCGGGCAGGCATGACGCAGTCGAAGAAGTCAACGCCCCGGGCCACAGCTTCGATAATGTTGGTAGGTGTCCCCACACCCATGAGGTAGCGGGTCTTATCTGCGGGCATGTAGGGCTCCACTGCTTCGATGATGTCGTACATCTCCTGGGCCGTCTCCCCCACCGCCAAACCGCCGATGGCATAGCCGGGAAGATCCAGATCCGCGATGCGCTTCATGTGGTCCACACGAATGTCAGCATAGGTGCCGCCCTGGTTGATGCCCCAGAGCATCTGGCTCGGATTCACCGTTTCTGGCAGGGCGTTGAGACGGGCGTTCTCGGCCTTGCAGCGCACCAGCCAGCGATAGGTTCTGTCCACGCTCTGCTGCACATAGTCCCTGGGGGAAGGGTTCTCGATGCACTCGTCAAAAGCCATGCAGATATCGCTGCCCAGGTTGGACTGGATCTGCATACTCTCCTCTGGGCCCATGAAAATCTTCCGTCCGTCAATGTGGGAGGCGAAGTAGACGCCCTCCTCCTTGATCTTTCGCAGTGAAGATAGGCTGAATACCTGGAAGCCGCCGGAGTCCGTCAGAATGGGGCCGTCCCAGGTCATAAATTTGTGCAGACCGCCCAGCTGCCGCACCACTTTGTCTGTGGGACGCAGATGCAGGTGGTAGGTATTGGACAGCTCCACCTGGCAGCCAATGTCTTTCAAATCTTTGGCACTGAGGGCCCCTTTGATCGCGCCCTGAGTGCCGACGTTCATAAACACAGGCGTCTGGACCGTGCCGTGGGCGCAGGTGAACTCCCCCCGCCGGGCTTTGCCCTCGTTTTTTTTCAGTTCAAACATGGGTGCTTCTCCTTATTATAGATGATGTAGGTACGAATCTGTTCCTTCACGCCTGTGGGCAGGGTATGCTCCGCCTCAAACAGAAATTCAAAACCGCATTTTTCAATGACCCTGGAAGAACGGCTGTTACGCAGGAAATGTCCGCAGGTCACAAAGTCATAACGAAGCGTGTCCAGGCAATAGGCGGTGACAGCTCTCAGGGCTTCCGGCATCAGTCCCCTGCCCCAGTAATCCTTGTTCAGGTCAAAACCAAATTCCCGGCCCCGGAATGTGCGTTCAATGGGATATTTCTCCCAATATCTTGGCTGAACGGAAAAGGTGCCCACCATTTTTCCACTCTCTTTCAGAACCACCGCAAGGGTTTCGTTGTCCCGAAGATGGCGGTTCAGAAACTTTTGGGTTTCCTCCATGGTGTCGCAGGGTACATATCCGTTCATATTGGCAATCTCCGGCACAGAGACGATTTCGTGAAGATCCTGCAGGTCGCTTTCTCCAATGGGCCGCAGCAGCAGGCGGTCTGTTTCAATCTGTACAGCACTGGCATCAAAGGGAGCCGTCATGTTCCGGGGGTTAAAGAGAATATACAGCTTTGTGGGCTCCTTTGTACCAAACCGGGTCTCATGGACTATATCCTTGGCAAAGGTAAAGCCGCACTTCTCAATCACCCGGCGGGACTGGCTGTTGCTGACGAAATGCCCACAGGTCAGGTAGTCAAATTTCAGTTCCCGGAAACAGTGATCAATGACCGCCTTCACGGCTTCCGGCATCAGTCCCCTTCCCCAATAGTCTTTGCTCAGCACATAGCCGATCTCCCGGCCCTGCATGTTTTCCGGGATTGCAAGCTTATCGTCTCTTGTTTCCAGGCCCAGGGAGCCGATGACCTTAGCGTTTTCCTTCAGCTCCAGGGCGAAGGTTTTCTTTTCGTCAATGAAAAGGCGCAGAATCTGCCGGGATTTTTCCATAGATTCATGGGGCAGCCAGCCCGCCATCTGGCCCAAGCCGTCTACCTTGGCATATTCGTAAAAGTCCGCCAGATCACTGTCCCGCCAGGCCCGAAGAATCAGGCGGTCGGTTTCGATCCGGGTATTGGTCACATCAACTGGCGCGTTCATATTTTTCTCCTATTTTATTCCAATTCTTATAGAATGCACATCGCATCGCCAAAGGAGAAGAAACGATACCGCTCCTTTACCGCCTCTGCATAAGCGTTCAGCACATGCTCCCTTCCCGCAAAAGCGGACACCAGCATTACCAGGGTACTTTCCGGCAGGTGGAAGTTGGTAATCAGGCCGTCCATGGCTTTGAAGCTATAGCCGGGATAGATGAAAATCTCCGTCCATTTGGACTTGGCTTCAAAGGTGCCGTCGTCGTTGACAAGGGACTCCAGGGTCCGGCAGGAGGTGGTGCCGACACAGATAATCCGGCCACCGGTTTGCTTTGTCTCATTCAAAATGGCGGCAGTCTCGGCGTTCATCATGCAAAGCTCCGAATGCATATGATGGTCCGTGATCTCCTCTGCCTTGACTGGACGGAAGGTGCCCAGGCCCACATGCAGCGTCACAAAGGCCGTCTTCACCCCTTTTGCCCGGATCTGATCCAGCAGCTCATTGGTAAAGTGCAGTCCCGCGGTAGGCGCGGCGGCAGAGCCCACCTCCCGGGAGTAAACGGTCTGGTAGCGCTCCTGATCCTCCAGCTCCGCTTTGATGTAGGGCGGCAGCGGCATCTTGCCCAGGCGTTCCAGGACCTCCAGGAAAATTCCCTCGTAGTGGAATTCTACCACCCGGTTGCCGTCCTCCCGGACTTCCTTCACGGTGGCGGTCAATTCCCCGTTGCCAAAAATGACCTCATTTCCGGGCTGCATTTTCCGTCCCGGCTTACAAAGGCATTCCCAGCATTTTTCTCCCAGATCCCGCAGCAGCAGCACCTCCACCGCACCCCCGGTGGGACGGTGGCCCAGCAGACGGGCGGGCAGCACCCGGGAATCGTTCATCACCAGGCAGTCCCCGGGCTTCAGATAGTCGATGATATCGTAAAAATGCCGGTGGGTCACCGCGCCGGTCTCCCGGTCCAGAACCATCAGCCGGGAGGCGTCCCGCTTCTCCAGCGGGGTCTGGGCAATCAGCTCCTCCGGCAGGTCATACCAAAAATCATGGGTCTTCAATACAGATTCCTCTCTTTTATTCTTCCCGGAACAGCGCCTGACCAGGCTTCTGTCTGGGGGATTTTCGTTTATTATAGCCCAATTCCTGTTATATTGCAACAGACAAAACAGGCTCCCTCCGCATAGACTGGCATGGAGGTATCAGCTTATGAAAAAAACATTGTTCACAGGAGCCTGCACGGCTCTCGTCACGCCGTTTCTAAACGGCAAGGTCAACTACCCCATGCTGGAACAGCTGCTCAAGCGGCAGATGGAGGCGGGAATCCGGGCCTTGGTAATATGCGGCACAACCGGGGAATCCCCTACCCTGTGCGACGCGGAGAAGCTGGAAATGTTCCGCAGGGCAAAGCGGTATGTGGGAGACGGCTGCCTGATCATCGCGGGCACCGGATCCAACTGCACGGAGCACGCCGTGGCCCTGAGCAAAGCCGCGGAGGATATGGGTGCGGACGCCCTGCTGGTGGTCAGTCCCTATTACAACAAGGCAACCGAGGAAGGACTGGTGGCCCACTACAGCGCCATTGCCGGGGCGGTACATATCCCGGTGATCGCCTACAATGTCCCCTCCCGCACCGGCATGGATATCCCGGTCAGTGTGTATCAATGCCTGTCCCTGATCCCCAACATGGCAGGCGTGAAGGAAGCGTCCACCAGCATTTCGAAAATCGCAAAGATTCTGGCAAGCTGTCCCAAGGATTTCGTGGTTTGGAGCGGCAATGACGACCAGGCTGCTGCGGTGATGGCCCTGGGCGGTCAGGGTGTCATCTCGGTGCTGTCCAATGTCATGCCGGTGGAGACCCAGGCCATGGCCCAGGCGGCGCTGGACGGGGACTTTGACACCGCCGCCGACCTGCAGCTGCGGATGCTCCCTCTCATCGAACTGCTGTTCAGCGAGGTCAATCCCATTCCCGTCAAGGCCGCCATGAAGCTCATTGGCTTCGACTGCGGAGAGTGCCGCCTGCCCCTGACCCCCATGTCCCGGGAAAGCCACGAGAAGCTCAAGAAACTGTTGTCCATCAGTTGAAACTATGCTATACTGAACAAAAGCAGAGAAAGAGGAGGAAGTACTATGAAATTCGTTCTCATTGGCGCCGGTTCCCGGGGAATGACCTACGGGCCCTGGGCAAAGCAGCACGGCATGGAAATCGTCGCTATTGCGGAAAAGCGGCCTGACCGGCTGAAAAACGCGGCAGACCAGCTGGGTGTTCCGGAAGACATGCGGTTTTCGGACGCCGCATCCCTGTTCGCCCTGGGGAAGATCGCGGACGCCGCCATCATCGCCACCATGGACCGGGATCACTACGGCCATGTGATGCAGGCACTGGACTGCGGCTACGACATTCTCTTGGAAAAGCCCATCTCTCCCGATCCCAGAGAGTGCATCGCCATTGAGGAAAAGGCAAATGCCCTGGGCCGGAAGATCACCGTCTGCCATGTGCTGCGGTACACCAACTTCTTCATGCAGATCAAGGAGATTCTGGACTCCGGGGAGCTGGGCAAGGTGGTGGCCATCAAGCACTCCGAAAACATTGGTTCTTTCCACATGGCCCACTCCTTTGTCCGGGGCAACTGGCGCAACGATCAGCTGTCCAGCCCCATCATCCTGCAAAAAAGCTGCCATGATCTGGATATCCTGCTGTGGCTCACCGGGGCCCACTGCACCAAGGTAGCGGCCTTCGGGTCCCTGGCCTATTTCAAGGAATCCAACGCCCCTGCCGGGTCCTCTGACCGGTGTTTAAGCTGCGCCGTTGCGGACAGCTGCCGGTTTGACGCCAGAAAGGCATACCTGCCTGTACTGGGGCAGTGGCCCGCGGATGTGGTGTGCCTGGAGCAGACGGAGGAAGCGTTGATGGAAGCCCTGAAAACCGGTCCCTATGGCCGCTGCGTCTACCGCTGTGACAACAATGTCTGTGACCATATGAGCATCCTGATGGAGTTTGACAACGGCGTGACATCCACCTTCTCTCTCACCGCCCAGACCAGCGCCTGCCACCGCAATATCCACATCATGTGCGAGGACGGTGAAATTCTGGCCGACGACGGAAAGCGCCAGATCGTGGTGACCCACCATGTCTCCAGCCAGGGCGACCCCTTCACGGAGCGGGTCATCAACATCCGCACCAATGGCAGCGGCCACGGCGGCGGCGACGCGGGAATCATGGAGGACTTTACCGAAGTTCTTTCAGGCAAAGAAGAATCCCGCAGCTCCATTTCCCGCAGTGTGGAAAGCCACCTCATGGCCTTTGCCATCGAGCAGGCCCGGCTGACGGGAAAAGTCGTGGATATGGCTGAGTACAGGAAGTCCCTTACATAAAGAAGCGCCGCCCAAATGGGCGGCGTTATTTTATACTTTTCTCTGCATCTCAATGCTGCGGATGGCGAAGCCGCATTTCTGATAGAACGCTACGGCCTCGTCATTCTGGGGATAAACGCCAAGCTGTAAATCCGAACAGCCGAAGGCCTTTGCCAGGGCGTGAACATCCGCCATCATGGCTTTTCCGATGCCCTGGCCCCGGTAGGCTTCCTCCACGCAGATTTCGTCCACCAGCATGACCTTGCGCCGGACCATGCCGGGCCAGTCGTAATGACGGATCTTTAACAGGACATAGCCCACGGTCAAACCGCCAAGCTTGGCAACATAGAGCTGCCGTTCCTGAATGGCTTCCCAAAAGCGCTCCCGGGGGTACAATTCCTCCACCATCGCATAGATATCCGGACGCCAGGCAACATGCATGGCGTGGACCTGCAAGGCCATGGCGTTGACTGCTTCCCGGTCAGTCTCCACTGCGGACTGGAGCATCAGGCCAGCACCGCCTTGTGGAAGACCTTCTTGCCCTTGCGGATCTTCACGCCATCCTTCAGCATGGCCTCAGTGACGGCAAAAGAGGCGGCAGGCACCTTTTCATCGTTGACGAAGACACCGCCCTGCTCCACCAGCCGACGGGCTTCCTTGTTGGAAGATGCCAAACCGCAGGCTACCATCAGGTTCAGAATGCCGATCTGGCCGTCGGTCAGCTTGTCGGCGGGAATTTCGGTGGTGGGCATGTCTGCGTCTCCGCCGCCTACAAACAATGCCTTGGCAGCGGCCTGGGCCTTGGCGGCTTCTTCCTCGCCGTGGACCAGCTTGGTCAGCTCGAAGGCCAGAATCTCCTTGGCCTCGTTGATCTTGGCATCCTTCCA
>CAMGIN010000100.1 GCA_946056135.1 uncultured bacterium
CACATCGAGGACGACTTCTCATCTTTATTTGGTTCACATCATTTTAACACATACACTGCTGGAATATCTGCAGGGCAATGTGAATGCCCGGGACATCCTTATCCCCACGGAGTTTTCCAATCTGACCGTTGTCTGCGCCGGCCCCGGTGAAAAATCCGATGCCGCGGAGCTGCTCTCTCAGGAGCGTACCGCCCGTTTGATTCAGGCCGCCAGGAATACATATGACTATGTCCTTCTGGACACACCGCCCTGCTTCCTTCTGGCAGATGCCGCTGAATTGGCAGGCATGGCGGACTGTGCTCTGATGGTCATCCGCCAGGATCTGGCCACCCGGGATCAGATCTGGGACGGTGTCCAGCGTCTGACTGACGAAGATCTGCCTTTGATTGGCTCTGCCTTCAATGGAATCCGCAAGACCCTGTCCGCTGACTATGGGTATGGCTACGGATACGGGTATGGCTACGGCTACGGATACGGAAGCAAGTCAAAATAACCCTTTTCGGAAAGCTCTGTGAGCAAACATGCCCCGGCAGCGTATTCCGGGGCTGCTGCTCTTTTTCAGAGCCACCAAACCTGTTTTAGGACAGCACCTAAGGGGCCAAAATAACCATTGACAAACCCATACCGAAAAGATATAATGACTGCAGGATTAAACAATGCTGATCGTAATTTATTATCTGGAAACAGAAACTGCGATTTTCGTTGTTCCTATCCAGAAGGAATTACATTCTTCGATTTTTTTGAGGGAGGAGTAAATCAAAATGAGAAAGATTGTTACCTTTGCTGCGGCACTTGTCCTGTGCCTGAGCCTGTCTGTCACTGCTTTCGCTTCCACCGTCAAAAGCAATCAGGGTGGAAATTACGGCGGTGACTCCGTGTCTCCCAAAACCGGCTCCAGTACGGTAGCTGTATTGCTGGCAACTGCCTGTGCCGCAGGCGGTGTCGGCCTGGTTTCTTACAAGAAAAGCAAGGAAGAATAAGGACTGAATGGAGCGGTAGGTTATATCGCTCCATTAATAATATGAAAAATGCAGAATAAGAAAAAGCTTTATATTGTCATTAGCATTGTGTGCCTTTTGATCGTCTTGATTTCACTGCTGGCGATTGGTACGCTGCTATATTCCTACAAGCACAGCAGCGACAGCTATGCCCAACTGGCCCAGGAAGCGCGGATAGAGCCCACAACAATGGAAACAGCTGCTGTGGAAACCACAGTGGAGACCCTGCCAACGGCTCCTGCGTTGGTGGAGATTCCCATCAATTTTGACTATCTGAAGGAACAAAACGAGGATATCATTGCTTGGATCACCGTGGACGGTACAACCATCGACTATCCGATCCTGTATGACGACACCTTCAATCTCTACTATCTGAAGCACAACTATCTTGGAACCGCTACCGACTATGGTTCCATTTTCGTTTTGAGCGAAAATGCTGATGATTTTTCTGACTTCAACACCTTAGTTTACGGTCATAACATGCTGGATGGGCAGATGTTTGCGCAGCTGCATAAGTTCCGGGCGGAAGATTTTTTCGACGAGCACGGTCAAATCCTGATTTATACGCCGGACAGGAAACTGACCTATCAGGTCTTTGCCGCTTATCGCACAGACAATCTGAATATCATCGTAAATAACGATTTTTCAACGGAAGAACTGCGGGACGCGTATATCGAACGCATTTATACCCACACGGATTATGCGTTTTTTAAGGCCGAATATCCGGTAACAGCCTCCGACAGAATTGTCACCCTTTCTACCTGTATTGGCAATCCGGATTACCGGTATTTGGTGCAGGGTGTCCTGGTCAGCGACGAACCAGGTGAATTCAAGGAGCCGCAGGCTATGGATGAGGATGCAAATATATCATGAAACATCATCAAGGAAAATATCTTGCCAAGAAACCCGTTGTGCAGAAGACGACCAATCGGGCAAAAAAAGCCGCCATTGTGTTCATCATTCTGACAGCGGTGCTGGTTCTGCTGACCGCAAGCATTGGCATTTTTTTGTGGTATTCCAGCAGTGTGCGCGGATCTATGTTCGCTGCCCGCTCCAGCATCTTGGCTACTGTTCCGCAGCCGGATGCCTCTGATTCGGCAGGATCCGAAGCTACGGAAACCTCTGCTCCTATCCCCGCAGACTGGATTGATAAAGACGGCGTGGCCTACAAATACCGAGACGACGTGATCTCGATTCTGGTCATGGGAATCGACTACATGAGCGACGAGCGTCACTGGGACAGCAAAATGATCTCCAATGGCGGAAATGCGGATGTAATCGGACTGGTAATCCTGAATCCCAAGACTTTTGATTTCTCAATTCTGTATATCCCCCGGGACACAATGGCAGATGTGATTGCCATGGACGCGGACGGAAATTACATAGATACCGTCCGCACAAACATTTCCACAGCACACAGCTATGGCGATGGAAAGGAGCTGAGCTGCGAATTGGCACTGGATGCTGTATCGCAGCTGCTGTATGGCGTACCGGTGAACCGATATGCTGCGCTGGACTATAATGCCCTGTACACGTTGAACAAGATCATCGGCGGACTAACAATTACTTTCGCAGAGGATTATACCTACATCAACAGCGCCTATACCAAAGGCACTACGGTCACGATGAATAGTGAGCAAATGTGCCGATTCATCACATATCGTAACCTCAACGATGTCAGCGGCGCTTATGACCGTGGCGCCCGGAATATGTCTGTTCTGAAAGCATTGTTTGAGCAGTGCAAGGATGCGATTGTCGCCGATCCGACGGTGGCGCTGAACATGGTGAGTCAGCTCGGCAGCAATCTCACAACGGATCTGGATCTGAGTGAGATCACCTTCCTGGCCAGAAACATTGGAAAAATGAGTTTTAATTCCGATACAATCATTCATATCCCCGGTGAATCCGTGATGGGTGAAAAATACGCGGAATTCTATCCCGACGAACAATGGCTTCACGACTTTGTAGTAGATAACTTCTGTGTTCCATTAGAGCAATAATCAGACCTAAAACTGCCGGTGCTGCTTATGAAATAGCACCGGCAGTTTTGTGTTTACCCAAAACAACACCCCTGATTTTCTGTTACGAAAGTCAGGGGGGTATGACTATTTCAAATCAGAATGTCACCGTTTTCATCTGCGGGAATGGGGATGATCTGCATCAGATCAATGATGGTCATGGCCATGGGGACGCCTGTCCAGAAAAAGACCAGATACAGCACACCCAGCACATACTGCTTCGCATGGAACCGGTGGCCGCCGCACCAGCCCAGGAACAGAGCCAGCAGAAGGTGCTTCTTCTTGTTGACCAGCACCTTTTCCCGGGCGTCCCGGCGCTCAAAAAAGCTAGAAATCAGGTGGGAGATTTTGCCTTCTTTTTCCTCGATGCCATGCTCCTTGCGCAGCGCTTTCAGTTCCGCGTCCGCGGCCAGATAATCGTCAATGCTGACATCCTGCTGATAGGATGTATTTTGCTTGTGTTTTTTGCTCATAAACAATCCTTCTATTATCAAAGGCTGCCGCAGAGCGGCAGCCTTTGTTTGTTGGTTAGCGAAGCGGAGAATCAAGCTTCCTGAGCAGCCTTTGCCTTGATGGCAGCGACTTCGGCCTGAATTTCTTCCATCTTTTCCTTGGTCAGGGGGTAGAACTTCATGGCGATCAGGTTGCAGATCAGACCAATGCTGATGACGCCGTAGGCCAGGAACACAACGCCGATGAGCAGCTCACGGGTAACAGGGTCGCCCTCGATGGGGTTGTGATCCTTGAATCCTACCATGGAGAAGACGACACCGGCGATCATGGGAGCGAAGGAGGAGACCATCTTATCCACGAAGGAGAACAGGGTGCCCATCAGACCGGGAACGTACTTGCCGGTACGGTAAACCTCGTAGTCGGCGCAGTCGGCGGTCATGGGGATAACGATATTGCCGGAGATGCCCTGGAAACCGGAGTAAATGACCACCAGAATGACATAAGCGGTCAGGAAGAAGCCCCAGTTCAGAGCGCCGGTAGCAGGATCAGAGGTCATGGTGGTAGGATCACCGAACAGCCACAGCAGAGCCAGCAGTGCGTTGGTAAACAGGCCGCCGATGGAGCCAACCAGCATTGCCTTCCGCTGGCCCAGACGGGTAGCCAGGATGGAGATGGCAGCAAAGGTGATGATGCAGGAGGGAATGGTGGTGACAGCGTTGACCTTGCCCTGCAGCAGGGTGGAGCCGGCGATACATGCGAACATGGCGACGGACACGGCGCTGGTTCTCGCCTGGGCACCCAACTTGTCGGTGGAGGCGGAGACAACCAGCATCTGGATGGCCCGGTTGCCCTTCAGGGTCTCCCAATAGTCCTTCAGACCGATCTTGCTGGGCTTGCCGGTGCCGAAGAACTCGGGACGGTCCTTAGGAGCAATGGAGAACACAGCGATGGCGGTGAAGAGAGCGGAGACAATCGCGGTGAAGACCCAGATGGCATGGAAGAACTGGGTGCTGGCGTAGGAACCCACATCCTTGTACTGGTTCGCGAAGTTGGCGTAAACAATGCCGATCAGAGCGAACAGAACCGTGTTGTACACGCCGTCAAAGGAGGCGAACATGGGCCGCTGCTTGGGGTCGTTGGTCATACAGGACTGAGCGGACTTGGTGACCACGCACTGGCAGGTGTAGCCCAGGTAGTAAATGGCGGAGACCACGACAAAGAACGCGAAACGCAGGGTGGTGTTCTCCGGCAGCTTATGGGTGACATGGAACAGGACGAAGCTGGAGACGCAAAGGATTGCGTTGCCGATGATCATGAAGGGGCGGTTCTTGCCGAACTTGCCGTTGGTCTTGTCCACCAGGAAGCCCACGAAGGGATCGGTGACGCCGTCCCAGATACGCATCATCATGGAGAAGCTGGACGCGGTGACCATGGCGACGCCTACGAAGCCCATCAAGTAGAAGCTCACGTAGCCCATCATCATCAGGTACAGGTTGGTTGCTGTGTTGTTCAGGGCGAAGCCGCCGATACGCCACAGCGGTACACGGTGAATACCATTTTCACCGTAGTACTTGGATGTGTTTCCCATTAATTTTCCTCCTTATGTACGCAGATTAGGGAAATCTGCTTCAATACTCCCTTATTATAATCTATGAACGATTCATTAACCAGAGACAAAAATGCGATTTTGTGTCACAGGACGCCGATTTATTGCCATCAACTTTTGGTCAAATAGCACAACAATCTTGATTCTTTCAACAAAAGCTGTTATAATATATAACAACCGACCAAAGCGTAGGAGGCATGACCCTTGTACAAAGCGTGCAAAACCGAACAGTCCGCAATCCGGCAGCGGGAATTGGAGCAGGGACTGCTGGCGGCCATGAGCAGCCATCCCTTTGATGAGATCTCCATCAGCGATCTGTGTACCCAGATCGGGATCCCCCGGAAGTCCTTTTACCGATATTTTTCCAGCAAGGAGGGCGCCCTCCACGCCCTGCTGGACCACACTCTGATGGAGATAGCGACCAACCATCTCACCGCTGAAGAAAAAACGCCCCTTTCCCTCACCAAGGAACTGGAGCGCTTCTTTCAGGACTGGAAAAATCAGAAGCCACTGCTGGATGCCCTGAACCGCAGCGGACTGGGCAACGTACTGATTGAACGGGCTGTGGAACTGGCTGTTTCAAGCAGCATCGGAACTTCTAACCGGCTGCTAGCCCGGGATGCGGACCCGCAAAAGGGGCACGCCGCTGCCTTCCTGATCTGCGGTCTGATGTCCACCGTGCTGCAATGGCATCACAGCGGCTATCAGGAATCCCCCGCCCAGATGGCACAGATCGCCTTCCGGCTTCTGACGCAGCCGTTGATCTCGGAGCCGAAACCATAAAAAACGCCCCCGGAAGCAATGGAACCGCTTCCGGGGCGATGTATTTTGCATTATTCCTCCGCTTCCTCGGGATCCATTCCCCACTGGTAGCAGAAGGTATGTCCGCCGATTTTGCCCCAAACGCTTTTGTTCACAGGATAGGTAGCAAAGAACACCACATCCTTGGGCAGCACATAGGGACCGTTCAGCGCCTGCTCGACGGCTTCATACTGGGTCTGGGTGGGCTCCGCATCCTCCAAAAAAGCCGAAGACCGGAACTGCCCTTCCGCACATATCACACCCTTCAGAGTATCCGGGAAATTGTCCGCAGCCAGGCGGTTCAGGACAACCTCCGCCACGGCCTGCTGGCCCTCCTCCGGCTCACCCTGGGCTTCCACCCAGACCATCCGGGCCAGAAGCTCGATATCGTCCTGGGTCAGCTCCAGCTCCGGGTAGCGGCACTCCACTTCGACTTCCTCTTCTGTATAGATAAAGGGCTCTTCCGGCATCTCGGACGGGTCGTAGATCCAAGCGCCGCTGTAGCCGCTGGCAATGGTAGCAGGATGAAATCCGTTCTCAAAGCCGTCCTTCAGCTGCCACTTGGTATAATTGATGCCGGAGGGATCGTTGACCAGAACTTTTCCATCCTCCGTCAAGCCAGTCACCACGATGAAATGCTGTCCTTCCGTAAAGGCAGAACTGTTGTTCATCAGGACAACGACAATCTTCCCTTCCTCCAGCGCAGCCAGAGCCTTGTGCCAGTTCTCGGCCCGCTGCCATGGCAGCTGAAGCATATCGGAGGCATACTCCAGCCGTTCAATATTGCTGCCCACGTGACCGCCGAAATATCCTGCCAGTTCATCCGGATAGTAGGTATGTCCCGTCAGATAGGTCGCCACCATGGAAATACAGGTAATGCCGCAGCCGCTGGTGGGCATCATACCGCTGCCGTAGCGCACATCCGGATAATCCGTCTGCAAAAACAGCGGGAACCCATTGCGCAGGGGCACGGTTTCTTCCTCCGGCTG
>CAMGIN010000101.1 GCA_946056135.1 uncultured bacterium
GTCTGGACAAGACCAACATCATCCACTGCCCCATCGGCAAGGTGTCCTTCGGCACCGAGAAGCTGGCGGAGAACATGGACACCCTGGTCAAGGCTGTGGTCAAGGCCAAGCCCGCCGCCGCCAAGGGCCAGTATATCCGCTCCTGCACCGTGGCCTCCACCATGGGCCCCGGCGTCAAGGTCTCCACTTCCAAGTATCTGTAATCTTTGATGCTTCTTTCACCCACAGACTTTTCGGTCTGTGGGTGATTTTTTCATTATGGAGTTTGGGGAACGTAGGGGGCGGCATCCTTGACGCCCCCTATACAGTGTGACGCTTTTCGACATCCCGATGAAAACGGTACTGCACGCGAATGGGGCGTCAGGGATGCCGCCCCCTACGCACGGTTGGCTTTTTTTCGGCGAACTGTATGCGGTTATCTTCTGGTTGATTTGTTTCCGTAAAAATAACGAAATTCCGCGCTTACCAATAAATTTTCGAAAAAAACACTTGACATTTCGGCGCAATCCTGCTATTATATCTGAGTTGCCAAAGACAGCAGGTGGTGCATAACCGTAAGTCCTGCCGAGGTGCGCTGATATGGTATTTCTGCGTGTCTTTCTGTCTTCTGGCAGGAAGACACTTTTTATTTTCGGAGGTGAAAATTATGCCCAACGCTAAGGTTCTTGAGAGCAAGAAGGCTGTTGTGGACTCTCTGACCGGCAAGATCAAGGACGCTTCTTCCGTGGTCTTCGTCGATTACAAGGGTATCACCGTCGCTCAGGATACCGAGCTGAGAAAGCAGTTCCGGGATGCAGGCGTGGATTACGCCGTCGTGAAGAACACCCTGACCAACTTCGCAACCAAGAATGCCGGTTACGATTTTACCGAGGTTCTGAACGGCACCACCGCTATGGCTTCCACCACCGGCGACCCCATCGCCCCGGCCCGTATCGTCTGCGAGTTTGCCAAGAAGAACAAGGCCTGCAAGATCGCCATCAAGGGTGGTATCGTGGAAGGCTCTGTCCTGTCCGCCGACCAGCTGAACAGCTTCGGTGAACTGCCCAGCAAGAACGCCCTGGTCGCTTCTGTCCTGGGTACCTTCCTGGCCCCGATCTCCAGCCTGGCTTTCGTCCTGGATCAGATCCGGATGCAGAAGGACGGCTCCGCTCCCGCTGCGGAAGCCGAAGCCTAATCCCTATCCCCGCGTAACACAAACTCTATCTACTAACACATCATTTTAGGAGGATTATTATCATGGCTAGTGAAAAAGTCACTGCTCTGGTTGAGCAGGTTAAGGAACTGACCGTCCTGGAGCTGTCCGAACTGGTCCACACCCTGGAAGAGGTTTTCGGTGTTTCCGCCGCTGCCGCCGCTGTTGCCGCTCCTGTTGCTGCCGCTGCTGAGGAAGTCGAGGAGAAGACCGAGTTCGACGTCATCCTGAAGTCCGCCGGCGCTTCCAAGCTGGGCGTTATCAAGGTTGTCCGTGCCGCTACCGGCCTGGGCCTGAAGGACGCCAAGGACCTGGTTGACAACTGCCCCAAGACCCTGAAGGAAGCTATCTCCAAGGAAGATGCCGAGAAGCTGGTTGCCGAGCTGAAGGAAGCTGGCGCCGAGGCCGAGCTGAAGTAATTTCACCCCCTCAAAGCCTTTTGCCGCCGCCATTTCTGGCGGCGGCTTCTTCTTACGATTTCTCACCCCAAGCGCAGGCCGGCATAGAGCTTTGCGCATGACGCGTTTCGTGCCCAAAGCTCTGTGTAGGCCTGGGAAAGGATTTCCCCCATATGGATCTGCAAAATACCCTTTCAACCATTACAGACTACCTTGGCGGCAATCTGGGTCAGATGGTGGCTGCCGCGGCGTCCTATCTGCCGGCAAATTGGGAGCAGGCGGTGAAGCACGCCTCGTCCTATCTGCCCACTGAAATCGACCTGGTGAACGCGGCGCAGTTCATACTGTTTTTCGCTGCCGGTGTTCTGATCCTGAGTGTGCTCAGCCGGGTGGTGCTGGGCAAACGCTCCAGCCTGAACCACTCCCTGTCCTCTGCCATCGGCATCCTGTTCATCTACGCCGTGACCATTGTGGTCTACACCTTTAAGCCCTGGAATCTGGAGCTTCTGCTGTCTCCCCTGCCCTTCGTCAGCTTTTCCGGGCAATTTCTCGTCATCTTCCCCATTGCCGACGCCCAGTTCCCTGCCCTGTGTTCGCAGCTGCTGTCGCTGGTCATTCTGGCGTTCCTGGTGAATCTGATTGACACCTTCCTGCCCAAGGGCGACAGCCCGATTACCTGGTTTGTGCTGCGGCTTCTCACCGTTGTGGTCTCCATGATTCTGAATCTGGGTGCCCGGTGGGCGTTCCAGACCTATCTGCCAGGTGTACTGGTGACCTACGCGCCCTCTATCCTGCTGGTACTGCTGGTGGTCCTGATGCTCTCCGGCGTGCTGAACCTGATCCTGGGGCTGGTGATCTCCATGACAAACCCCTTCCTGGGGGCCATGTACGCCTTCTTCTTCTCCAACATCGTAGGCAAGCAGCTGAGCAAGGCCGTCTTCTCCTGCGCCATTCTCTGCGCCATTGTCTACCTGCTGGAGCACTTCGGCTACACGGTCATCTGCATCACCGCCGCTGCCCTGATGGCTTACATTCCCCTGGTAATCATCCTGCTGGTACTGTGGTATCTGGTTGGGCATGTGCTGTAAATCGAAACCCTCTGCAAATTGCGCAGAGGGTTTTTTGTTGCAAATGCAGAATGCAAAATGCTAAATGCAAAATGATGGTATCCCTTCGGGATAAATAAAAAATGCAGACAAGCGCGAAAAGGTTTTTTTGAATGCCTAGAGGAAACGTTCCTTTATCACTTCTTTCTATTTTATCCCCAGAGGGGATACCTTCATTTTGCATTTTGCATTCTGCATTCAGCATTTTGCATTCGAAGATAGACGATCATTTACAGCGAACGCTCGGGCATATGCCCGTTTTCGACCTTTCTTGACATTGTTTTCTCCCTATGGTAGAATCTGCGGGAGGTGAAAACCATGCGGTATTTTGTTCTTTTCCTGGCATTGCTGCTGCTCACCGGCTGCGCCGCCTGTGCGCCGGAGGAAACAGTAAAAAATACAGAACCCATACAGAAACTCCCAACGGAAATTCCGGTAATCCAAGCCACTATCGTCCCCACAGAGCCAAAAGACCCGATCCAGGAACTGCTGGAGCAGATGTCCCTGGAGGAGCGGGTGGGACAGCTGTTTCTGGCCCGGTGCGATAGCGATACCGCGCTGGAGGATATCCGGCAGTACCATCTGGGGGGCTTCGTGCTGTTTGGACGGGACTTTGACGGACAGACGCCGGATTCCCTTCGGGAGACTTTGGCAGCCTATCAGGCTGCGTCCCGGCTCCCGCTGCTGATCGCCGTGGACGAGGAGGGCGGCACCGTCACCCGGATCAGCCGGTATCCCGCCTTTCGGGAGGCACCCTTCCCCTCCATCCGGGACAGCTACGCCCGGAACGGTCTGGAAGAGTGTCTGGCGGTGGAAGCGGCCAAGTGCCAGCTGCTGTCCAGTCTGAACATCAACGTAAACCTGGGCCCTGTCTGTGACATCTCCACCCAGCCCCAGGCCTTTCTGTACCGCCGCTCCCTGGGCCAGGACGCCGAAACCACCGCCCAATATGTGGCCCAGACGGTTGACTTAATGAATACATCCCGCATCGGCAGCGTCCTGAAGCATTTTCCCGGCTACGGCAACAACGACGACACCCACACCGGTATCGCCGTGGACAGCCGTTCCCTGGAAGAACTGGAGGCCAATGACCTGATCCCCTTCGCCGCTGGCATCGAAGCGGGCTGCGGGGCCATCATGGTCAGCCACACCATTGTGGAAGCCCTGGACGAAGCCCTCCCCGCCTCCTTATCCCATGCCGTACACCAATACCTGCGGGAAACCATGGGCTTTCACGGTGTCATCCTCACTGACGACCTTGTCATGGAGGCCATCACGGAGCAGTACGGTGCGGGAGAAGCGGCGGTGCTGGCAGTGCTGGCAGGAAACGACCTGCTGTGCGCCACGGACTACGCCGTGCAATACCAGGCGGTGCTCCAGGCCGTACTGGATGGCCGCATCGATATGGTCACCCTGGACAATGCGGTGAAAGCTGTACTGAAATGGAAGATGGAGCTGGCGCTATTTTAACAGAATTACAACAAATCCCCATGGGGGAACCGCTTTCATGAGGAGTGGTTCCCGCATGGGGATTTATTATCTTGTTGACTCCGCTGCCGCAGCAGGAAGACCGTCAACCATTACGATGTGCAGGAACGGCGCTTGTTTTTCAGGCACCTGGAGAAGAAATCCACCGGCACCTGGGACAGGATCACACCGGCAAATACCAAACAGCAGCCCAGCATCTCCCAGCCGGTCATGGTCTCATGCAGCAGCAGCCACCCGCCCAGCGCCGCAAAGACGGATTCCAGGCTCATAATCAGCGACGCCGTAGTGGGCTCCAGATCCTTCTGACCCACAATCTGCAGCGTGTAGGCCACGCCCATGGAGAAGATGCCCGCGAAGCACAGGGGCCACCAGCACGCTAGAATGTCCGCCACGACCACCGTCTCCGTCAGCGCCATAAAGGGCACCGACAGCACCGCCACCACCAGACTCTGGATGCAGTTCAGCCGCAGACCGTCCAGGTCTCCGGCAAGCTGGTCGATGCAGTTGATCTGCACCGCGAAGGCCAGGGCACAGCCCATCAGGAACAGGTCGCCCTTGTTGATTTCCGTGACCCCCATGCAGCTGAGCAGGTACAGGCCCACCACTGCCAGCGCCACGCTGGGAATGGTGGTTTTGGGCGGCTTGTGCTTCAGAAACAGCCCCAAAATCGGCACCAGCACAATGTACATGGCGGTGATAAAGCCCGCCTTCCCCGCGTCGGTGTACACCAGGCCGATCTGCTGCAAGCTGGCTGCCACAAACAAGGCGCAGCCGCAGATCAGGCCCACCTTCCACAGCTTGGGATTTTTCCACTTGGCGGCAGACGCCCGGACACTGCACTTGCCGATGTCCATGACAAAGGCGCAGGCAACCAGGAACAGCACAGCCAGACCGCACCGCACCGCCTGGAAGGTAAAGGGGCCGATGTGGTCCATGCCTACGCTCTGGGCGATAAAGGCAAAGCCCCAAATTGTGGTCCCAAGCAGCAGACTCAGGCTGCCGCGAATTTGATTTTTCCTCATGTTTCATCACCGGCGCCTACTGTATCATAACTTGCCGGGAATTGCAAGTGCCGTTGCTTTTTTTCCGGGTTGTGGTATAATAAGAAAAACGCTGACCAAGCGGCAAGTTGAAAGTGGAAAGTTGAAAGTGGAAAGTTTTGATGTTTCCTTTAAACTTTCAACTTTCAACTATCAACTTTCAACTATCAACTTTCAACTGTATCAGAACAGGAGGACAATCCATGGAAGAAATCACAAAAATCCGCAGCCGTGAGGAAATCCCTGCCCAGGATAAGTGGGCCATCGAGGATCTGTACCCCACCGATGAAGCCTGGGAGCAGGAGCTGGCCACGCTAAGCGCTGACCAGGAGGCCCTGACCGCCTTTGCCGGGAGACTGGGAGAAAGCGGCCAGACCCTGTTTGATTACCTCAGATGTATGGAGGAATTCCAAGCCAAATCCGAGCTGCTGGGCAACTACTGTATGCGCAAGGCCGACGAAGATACCCGCGACCCCACCTACCAGGCCATGTCCGGCAAATACATGAACCTGGTGATATCCATCAGTGCCGCGTGCAGCTTTGACACCCCGGAAATCATGGCCATTCCCGACAAAACTCTGGACCGCTTTTATAGGGAGTGTCCCCAGCTGGAGCGCTACCGCCGCTTCTTGACGGATCTGCGCCGCCGGAAAGCCCACATTCTGTCCCCCCAGGAGGAGAAGCTGCTGGCTGCGGCGGCGGAAATGTCCCAGTCTCCCGATGCCATTTTCGGCGCCTTTGCCGACGCGGATCTGAAATTCCCGGATGCTGTGGATGCCCAGGGGGGCCGCCATCCGCTGACCATGGCTACCTATGTGACCCTGGAGGAAAGCCCTGACCGGGTCCTGCGGAAAAGCGCCTATGAGAACATCTACGATACCTACGGCAGCTTCCGCAACACCACCGCCGCCATGCTGAACGCCCAGAACAAGCAATTGCAGTTCTTTGCCGATGCCCGGAAGTATGACAGTGCCCTGGACGCTTCTCTGGACGAAAGCAATGTGCCCACCGCCGTTTACCACAACCTGATCGACGCGGTGCACCAGAATCTGGACAAGCTCCACCGCTACGTCAGCCTGCGCAAGCGGCTGCTGGGCCTGGAGGATCTGCACTTCTATGATATGCTGATCCCAGTGCTGCCCGGATTTGACAAAAAGTATTCCTTTGCCGAGGCCAAGCAGATTGTCTACGATGCCCTGAAGCCCCTGGGCGAGGACTACCGCAGCGTGCTGAAGCAGGGCATGGACAACGGCTGGGTGGATGTGTACCAGAACGTGGGCAAGCGGGGCGGCGCCTATTCCGCCGGTACCGCCGTGCATCCCCTGGTGCTGATGAACTACACCGGCAACCTGGACAGCGTACTGACCCTGGCACACGAAATAGGCCACGCCATGCACTCCTATCTGTCCTACAAGAATCAGAACTTCATTGATGCCAACTATGTGCTGTTCGTGGCGGAGGTAGCCTCTACCTGCAATGAGTCGCTGATGATGCGCTACCTGCTGGACAAGACCACAGACAAGAAGGAGCGGGCGTATCTCATCAAC
>CAMGIN010000102.1 GCA_946056135.1 uncultured bacterium
CCTGCGCCCAGATCCGCACCGAAATGGACTCCATGCCCACGGAGCTGGACGCGGTCTCCCGGAAAATCATCCAGATGGAGATCGAGGAAGCGGCCCTGAAGAAGGAAGAGGATGAACTGTCCAAGGGCCGTCTGGCCGAGCTGCAGAAGGACCTGGCAGAGGAACGGGACAAGTTCAACGCCATGAAGGCTCAGTGGGAGAACGAGAAGAACGCCATCGGCAAGGTCCAGCAGCTGCGGGAGACCATTGAAGACCTGAACCGGCAGATCGAGGCCGCCGAGCAGCGTTACGACCTGGAGAAAGCCGCCGAACTGAAATATGGCCGCCTGCCGGAAGCCCAGCGTCAGCTGGAGGAGGAGGAGCGCCGGGCCCAGTCCGCCAAGGACAGCAACATCCTTCGGGATCGGGTCACCGACGAGGAAATCGCACGGATTGTGGAGCGCTGGACCGGAATTCCCGTGTCCCGCCTGGTCCAGGGTGAGCGGGAGAAACTGCTGCACCTGGACGAAACCCTGCACCAGCGGGTGGTGGGCCAGGACGAAGCCGTCCAGGCTGTCACCGAGGCCATCCAGCGCAGCCGGGCAGGCATCCAGGATCCCAACCGACCCATCGGTTCCTTCCTGTTCCTGGGCCCCACCGGTGTGGGTAAGACGGAGCTGGCAAAGACTCTGGCCCAGGCCCTGTTCGACGACGAGAGCAATCTGGTGCGCATCGACATGTCCGAGTATATGGAGAAATTCTCCGTCTCCCGTCTGATTGGAGCGCCTCCCGGATATGTGGGCTATGAGGAAGGCGGTCAGCTGACCGAGGCCGTCCGCCGGAAGCCCTACTCCGTGGTCCTCTTTGACGAGGTGGAGAAGGCTCATCCCGATGTGTTCAACATCCTGCTGCAGGTCCTGGACGATGGCCGGATCACAGACTCCCAGGGCAGGACCGTGGACTTCAAGAACACAATCCTGATTCTGACCTCCAACCTGGGCTCTGAGTATCTGCTCAGCGGCATCAATTCGGATGGTACCATTGACGAGAACGCCAAGGCCCAGGTGGAAGCCCTGCTGCGCCGGTCCTTCCGTCCGGAGTTCCTGAACCGTCTGGATGAGATCGTGTTCTACAAGCCCCTGACCAAGGAGAACGTGACCAAGATCATCGACCTGCAGATTGCCAAGCTGAACACCCGCCTGGAGGACCAGCAGATCAAGTGCGTACTGACCGACGCTGCCAAGGACGCTATTGTGGACGCCTCCTACGATCCGCAGTATGGTGCGAGACCCCTGCGCCGGTATGTCCAGCACACGGTGGAGACCATGCTCAGCAAGCGGCTGTTGAGAGGGGACGTCATCCCCGGCCAGACCGTTACGGTGGACGCCGTGGATGGAGAACTGACTATGAGATAAAGAATTATAGGCACCCTTTTTCGGGGTGCCTATAATTGTATGAAAGACGGCAGACGCAATGTGTTCCCTAGACCTTTGCCCAATCCGGCAGGGATTCATACACTTTGGCTTCTCCCTGCCAGGGGAAGGTGATCCGGCAGGAATACAGCATCGGGACCGGGGAGGCATCCCTGGACCCGTATTTATGGTCGCCAACCAAGGGAAAGCCCCGGCTGGCAAACTGCACCCGAATCTGATGGCTCCGGCCGGTGTGCAGGCGGACGTGGACGAGGCTGGTTTGCCCTTCGGACAGCCGCTGAAATTCCAGCCGGGCTTCCTTCACGCCCTGCCGCATCCGTTTGACCACATAGACCTTGTTCTTTTTATTGTCTTTCCACAGTAGGTCTGTCCAGTCACCGCTTTCCGGGGGCGTTCCATGGACCTGGGCCACATATTCCTTGACCATTCCGCCCTCCTGGATGGTTTTGGACAGGGCAGCGGCGGCCTGACGGGTACGGGCGTAGACCATGACGCCGCCCACATTTTTATCCAGCCGGTGGACAGGGTAGTATTCACCTCCCAGAGCTTCCGCCAGCGCGGCGGGAACCTCCTTTTCGGAGTCCAGGCCAACAGGCTTGACGCAGACGGCGATGTCCCGATCAGAATAGAGAATGTCCATATGTGTGACCTCCGGTGAATAACGCAGCAGATTTTTGATTTGAGAAAAGATCGTTTACGTTTGTAGCACCGTAGGGGCCGATGCCCACATCGGCCCTTGCGCAGCGTACCGATTTCGCCGCAGTCTGGTTCAATAAATGGGGTTATCCCCGCGGGCCGATGTGGGCATCGGCCCCTACGATAGGTTCTGCGATAAACGATCATTTATTGTTGTAGATTAAAAAACAGTATATCACATTTTCTTCCCCTGGGAAAGAGGCAGGGGTTGACAATTTATAGTATAATAGAGAGAAAAGAGATGGAGGATCGATTATGACGACCAAAGACTATCAGCGCATGTCGCCCCTGCGAATTTTTCTGGGCTATTTCAAGAACCATAAGAAGCTGTTTGCTATCGATATGCTCTGCGCGGTGGTGATCGCGGCGGTGGACCTGCTGTTCCCCCTGGTGACCCGCAGCGCCCTGTATGATATGCTGCCGGGAAAGCTGTACCGGACCTTCTTTACCGTGATGGCGGTGATGCTGGGCTGCTATGTGCTGCGAGCCTTTCTTAATTACATCGTCTGCTACTATGGCCACACCTTCGGCATCCGGGTGGAGGCGGACATCCGGAAGGATCTGTTCCGGCATATGCAGGAGATGAGCTTCGACTTCTATGATGCCAACCGGACGGGCCAGCTCATGAGCAGGCTGACCTCCGACCTGTTCGAGCTGACGGAGCTGGCCCACCACGGCCCGGAGGATCTGGTGACGTCCATCCTGACCATTGTAGGGGCGCTGATCGTTATGGGCTCCATCCAGTGGCGGCTGGCCCTGATTGTGGGGCTGATGATCCCTGTTTTCCTCATCGTGGTGATGAGCATGCGCAAGAGCATGGGCAAGGCCTCCGTCGGGGTGAAGCAGAAGACGGGCCACATCAATGCCGAGATCGAAACCAGCCTCTCCGGCATCCGCACCGCGAAAGCCTTTGCCAATGAGCCCATGGAGAATGCCCGGTTCTATGCCGCCAATGAGATTTACAAAACCTCCAAGCGGGAATTTCACAAAGCCATGGGCCGGTTCAGCAGCGCTACGGAGTTTTTCCTGTGCAGCCTGAACGTGCTGGTCATCGGCGTGGGCGGCTACTATATTATGAAGGACCAAATGGACTACCGGGATCTGGTTACCTTCACATTGTATATTTCCTCCTTCGTCACCCCCATGCGCAAGCTCTCCAGCTTCTCGGAGCTGTTCGCCAACGGCTTTGCGGGATTGAACCGGTTCGTGGCAGTGATGCGCATGGAGCCCACCATCCAGGACAAGGAAAATGCTGCGGAGCTGAAGAATGTCAAGGGCAGCATCGAAGTGGAGCATGTGTCCTTTGCCTATGACGGGGATCTGGCGGTGCTGCATGACGTGTCCCTGGAGGTTCAGCCCGGGGAGACCGTGGCTATCGTGGGCCCATCCGGCGGCGGCAAGAGCACCCTGTGCCAGCTGATCCCCCGGTTTTACGATGTGACCAGCGGTGCCATCCGCATCGACGGCCAGGACATCCGGGACGTGACCCAGGAGAGCCTGCACACCTGCATTGGCATCGTCCAGCAGGATGTGTTCCTGTTCGCGGACACCATTTTTGAGAACATCCGCTATGGCAAGCCCGACGCCACCATGGAAGAAGTGGTGGAGGCCGCCAGGAAAGCGGAGATCTACGACGACATTCTGGCTATGCCCGACGGCTTTCAGACTTATGTGGGCGAGCGGGGCACCTTGCTCTCCGGCGGTCAGAAGCAGCGCATTGCCATTGCCCGGATCTTCCTGAAAAACCCGCCCATTCTGATCCTGGACGAAGCCACTTCCGCTCTGGACTCCGTGACGGAGGCCAAGATTCAGCGGGCCTTTGACAACTTGGCGGTGGGCCGGACCACCCTGATTATCGCCCATCGACTCAGCACCATCCGCAGCGCCAACCGCATTGTGTCCGTTGCTGACGGGGTCATCACTGAATGCGGCTCCCACCAGGAGCTGCTGGAAAAGGGCGGCATCTACGCCGAGCTGTACCGAACCCAGAACGCTTTGGCATTGGAGGCCATGCGGGCCTGAGTGGCTTTCCTGGAAATCGGAAAACACTTAGGGATAAGTGCGTAGGGGGCGGCATCCCTGACGCCCCCATCTGTATGCACCCCGTCTCGTACAAATCCCTTGTTCCGCAAGGGGCGTCAAGGATGCCGCCCCCTACGACCATGACGTAAGAATTTCCGTATCTGTTTCATAAAAAAAGATTGGGCCTGCCGTTCGGCAGGCCCAAAGTGTTACATTTTTTCGGGAGCGGAGAAGCCCAGCAGGTGGATGCTGGTTTCCAGAATGTTCTTTGCAAGGCCCAGCAATGCGATGTGGCCTGCCTTAACCTCCTCGTTTTCTTCCTTGAGAACGGGAGTCTCATGGTAGAATTTGTTGACGCACCCGGCCAGATCGTAGATGTAGGCACAGATCAGGTTGGGGGCGGAGGACTTCAGGGCGTTCTCCAGGGTGGGGCCGAATTTTGTGATGGCCAGCATCAGGTCCTTGGCGTAAGCATTGGCCGGGGACTGGATGGGCAGGTGGTCCCAAGCACCGTACTTTGCCAGGATGGACTTGACTCTCACGATGGTGTACAGGATATAGGGGCCGGTGTTGCCCTCGAAGGCTGCGAAGCGTTCCAGATCGAAGTTGTAGTCCTTGGTGGGCTGGTTGCTGAGATCGCCGTATTTCAGGGCGGCCAGGGCAATCTTGGCGGTGGTGTCCTCGATCTCGGATTCCTCTACGATCTTATTCTCCACTACCTTGGCCCGGACAAAGTCCGTCATGTCCTGGATCAGGGTTTCCAGCCGCAGGACGCCGCCGTCCCGGGTCTTGAAGGGCTTGCCGTCCTTGCCGTTCATGGTTCCGTGGCCCAGATGCTCCAGCTCCGTTTCCGGCTTGACAATGCCGCTCTTATGGGCCGCCCGGAAGATCTGCTCAAAGTGCAGGGCCTGGCGCTTGTCGGTAACGTAGAGGATCTTGTCGGGATTCCAGTCCCGCATCCGCTGGACCATGGTGGCCAGATCCGTGGTGGCGTAGATGGCCGCGCCGTCGGACTTCACCAGAATGCAGGGGGGAACCTCCTTCTTGTCGGTTTCCTCCGCAACGGGGAAGACCAGTGCGCCCTCGCTCTCCACCGCGAAGCCCCGGTTTTTCAGGTCGGCGATCATGGCGGGAATGTAGGGGTCGGCGTCGCTTTCGCCCAGCCATTTCTCAAAGTGTACGTCCAGGCTGTCGTAGATCCGCCGCAGGTCGGGCAGGGAAATGTCCATGATGTGCTGCCAGATGGCCCGGTAGCCCCGGCGGCCCTGCTGCAGCTCAAAGGTGGCGGCGTGAGCCCGGGCGGCGAAGTCCTCGTCCACCTTCTTCTTGGCGGAGGCGGCGGGGTAGATTTCCTCCAGGTCGGAGAGGGTGAAGGGGGGCTCCGCAGGGTACTCCCCGGTGTAGTCGGGATCAAAGTAGGGAAGATCCGGCTGCCGCTCCTGGAGCTCCGTGATAATCAGGCCCATCTGCAAGCCCCAGTCCCCCAGGTGTACGTCGCCGATGGCGTTGTAGCCCATGAATTGGTACAGCCGCTTCAATGCCTCGCCGATGATGGCGGGCCGCAGATGGCCGATGTGCAGAGGCTTGGCTACGTTGGCCCCGCCGTAGTCCACCACGATGGTTTTTCCCGCGCCGGTCTTTTCCACGCCAAAATCCGGGGCGGTGCGCATCTGCTCCAGATAGCTGCGCAAAAAGGCATCGCTGAGCTTCAGGTTGATAAAGCCGGGCATGACGGCCTCCACCAGGGAGTAGTCATTGGCGTCCAGCTTCTCCACCACTGCCTTGGCGATCTGGATGGGAGCGCATTTATACTGCTTGGCAGCGGACAGAGCGCCGTTGCACTGGTATTCGCACAGGTCAGGCCGGTTGGAAACGGTGACCCTTCCGAAAGCGGCGTCGTACCCCGCGTCCGCAAAGGCCTGCTGCATTTTTTCTGTGATAATGTCTAAAACTTTTTCCATGATTCAAACTCCATAGATAAGATATTACGAGATATAAGATATGGGTTACTGCTTTGTTGCGGAAGAGATTACAGGATAAATGATCGTTTGTCAAAATATAGCATCGCACCCGACGTAGGGCGGGGTCATGACCCCGCCGAGCAGGTGAGACACGGAATCTGTTGCGATAAACGCAGATATGCAAAACCATAAGTGCGTCGGCGGGGTCATGACCCCGCCCTACGTTGCGTGCAATGTTATTGGGTACATGCTGAAACGATTATTGATATGCGGAAGACACAGATATGTTTTACTTCTCTGCCTTATTCTCCGCCAGCCAGGCCAGGTAGTCGTCGTAGTTGCCGTAGCGGTCGATGATGGTGCCGTCGGGCTGGAAGGCGATGACCCGGTTACAGGTGGAGGTCAGCATTTCGTGGTCGTGGGAGGCCAGCAGCACCACGCCGGGGAAGGCCTCCAGGCCCTTGTTCACCGCCTGAATGGACTCCATGTCCAGGTGGTTGGTGGGCTGGTCCAGCAGGATCACGTTGGCCC
>CAMGIN010000103.1 GCA_946056135.1 uncultured bacterium
GGCCCAAAGGATGTTCGTCTACCACCCAAAGTGCGTAACGCATTCGTCGCGGGCCGTGCCCGCTAAACGATCACTTTTCTGCCGGTATTGGACCGCGGGGGAATCGCTGCGGTTGATTATGAACGCGTTTTCCTTCCTGTTTTGCGGCGCTTCATTTTTCAGGAAACAGAAATTGACAGGAGCTTCCATATGTGATAGGATGTGCACGAAAAGTTAGTACGGACTAACACAAGGAGGCAATAGAAAGAAATGCTTTGGAATATCATCTGGATCACCGCCCTCGCCGGTATGGGCGGTACGGGGCTGGGGGGGCTCGTTTCCTGCCTGTTCCGCAAGGATTCCAGCAAGACGGTCAGTTTGCTGCTGTCCTTCGCGGCAGGGGTGATGACCTCTGTGGTGTGCTTTGATCTGCTGACGGAGGCGCTGAAACAGACGGGCACAAATGTCTGGCTGGCGGTGCTGGGGGTTCTGCTGGGCTATATTGTGATCGCAATGCTCAATGCCTGGATCGACCGCAACACCAACCATGAGGTGGCCCATATTGACGAGAACCATCCCCGCACCGCCGATTCCCTGGAGGAGCTGACCCACGCGAACCACCTGCAGGAGCACCGGGAGGGCCGTCAGCCCCGCAGCGGGCTGTTCCTGGCGGGACTGGTGATGGCGGCGGCCATCGCGCTGCACAATGTGCCGGAGGGCATGGTCATCGGCGCGTCCTTTGCCCGGACGGCGGGCCAGGCCCAGCTGAACCGGGGCGGCCTGACCATGGCGATTATCATCGGCATGCACAACATTCCGGAGGGCATGGCTGTGGCCGTGCCGCTGATCTCCGGCGGAATGCCCAAATGGCGCTCCGTCCTGGTCACGGCGCTGACGGGCTTTCCCACGGTACTGGGCGCCCTGCTGGGCTACAGCGTGGGAGCCATGGGGCCCTTTGCCCTGGCTCTGTCGCTGAGCTTTGCCTCCGGGGCCATGCTGTATGTGGTATTCGGCGAGCTGATGCCGGAATCCATCCTCATGTGGCGCTCGAAGCTTCCCGCTGCTGCCACCATTATCGGTATGCTGACCGGCTTGATTATCATTTATGTGTAACTATTCAGTTGTACCCCCGATTTCCTGCGATAAAGAATCCTTTATGCGCAAATCCACTGTAGGGGAGGGTCATTGACCCTCCCGCTGTGTAATGAAACAGAGTGTGAAATCGGTTGATTCCCGTGCTGGTTTTCACAAAAAGCGACAGGCTAGACCGCTCAAAAACGTTCAGCCGGCGGGAGGGTCAATGACCCTCCCCTACAGTGGATGCTGCTGGAAACGATCCTTTCCGTGAGAGACTTGGGGTATGACTGAACAGTTACATTTATGTTTGATTCGCACCAACAGAAAGATCCCCCTGTGACAGAAAGGTGATTGTCACAGGGGGATGTTTGGCGCGCGCACTGTAAATCTTTGCGATAAATGATCGTTTTCCGCAGCACCAACAACTCCAATCTACACACTGACAAATATATGATTTGTATGAAAAATGTGATTGACAGGGATTGGCCCGTGTGGTAAACTGGTACGGTAAATTCAATGCATTGGAGGGAATACCTGTGGAGCACATCAAGACCATCGAGACCCGGGACCTGTGCGAGAGCGCCAAGAACGGCGGCTGCGGCGAGTGCCAGACCTCCTGCCAGTCCGCCTGCAAGACCAGCTGCGGCATCGCCAACCAGCAGTGTGAGAACAAGGATTGATTCCAACACAAAATGCCGCCGGTTCCGGCGGCATTCGTTTTGAGATGGTTTTTCTGCTGTAAATGATCGTTTATTTGCATACCCACTGTAGGGGAGGGTCATTGACCCTCCCGCTGCGTAACGAAACAGAGCGTGAAATAGGTTGCTTCCAATGCTGGTTTTCACAAAACGCGACAGGTTTGACCGCTCAAAAGCTTTCAGCCGGCGGGAGGGTCAATGACCCTCCCCTACAGTGGGTGCTGTTGTAAACGATCATTTACAGGATGCCGGCAACTCCACACTCCACTCTCCACTCTCCACACTCCACACTCAAAAAAGAAGGTGCTGACTTTTGATTCATCCATACAGGCTAGGCGGCTACAATATCGTGCTGGACGTTTGCTCCGGGGCGGTGCATGTGGTGGACGACCTGGCTTATGACGTTATCGGTTTGTTTGAAGACCATTCCAAAGAGGATATTTTGCAAATTCTTGCGGGGAAGTACCCGGCCCAGGATGTCGCCGAGTGCTATGACCAGGTGGAACAGCTGAAAGATATGGGCAGGCTGTTTACGCCGGATGTCTTCGCGCCTATGGCAGATACGTTAAAGCGCAGATCCGCCGGGGTCGTCAAGGCGTTGTGCCTGCATGTGGCCCATACCTGCAACTTAAACTGCGCCTACTGCTTTGCCAGCCAGGGCAAGTATCACGGCGACCGGGCGGTTATGTCCTTCGACGTGGGCAAGCGGGCGCTGGATTTCCTGATCGAGAACTCCGGCTCCCGGCGGAACCTGGAGGTGGACTTCTTCGGCGGGGAGCCGCTGATGAACTTCCAGGTGGTGAAGGATCTGGTGGCCTACGCCCGCAGCGTGGAGAAGGAGAAGGGGAAAAACTTCCGCTTCACCCTGACCACCAACGGCGTGCTGGTGGATGACGATGTCATCGACTTTGCCAACAAAGAATGCGCCAATGTGGTGCTGAGTCTGGACGGGCGGAAAGAGGTTCACGACCGCTACCGGGTGGACTATTTAGGCAACGGCAGCTGGGACAGGATTGTGCCCAAATTCCAGCGGTTTGTGGAGGCCCGGGGCGGGAAGAATTACTACATCCGGGGTACCTTTACCCATGAAAATCCGGATTTTCTCAAGGACATTCAGACCATGCTGGATCTGGGCTTTACGGAGCTGAGCATGGAGCCGGTGGTCTGCGCCCCGGGAGAAAGCGCCGCATTGACGGAGGAAGATCTGGAAACCGTTATGGGGCAGTATGAGGAGCTGGCCCGGCTGATGCTGCGGCGGGACAGGGAGGGGCGGCCCTTCACCTTCTACCACTATATGCTGGACCTGAAGGGCGGGCCCTGCGTCTACAAGCGGATCTCCGGCTGCGGCAGCGGCACCGAGTACATGGCTGTGACCCCCTGGGGGGACCTGTACCCCTGCCACCAGTTTGTGGGAGAGGAAAAATTCAAGCTGGGAGATATCTGGGAGGGCGTCACCAATCCGGATGTCCAGGAGCAGTTCGCTGCCTGCAACGTCTATGCCCACGAGGCCTGCCGGGACTGCTGGGCGCGGCTGTACTGCTCCGGCGGCTGCGCGGCCAACGCCTACCATGCCACCGGCTCCGTCACCGGGGTCTACGAATCCGGCTGTAAGCTGTTCCGCAAGCGGATGGAGTGCGCCATTATGGTGGCGGCGGCCAGGGAGCTGGGAGAATAATGGACACGCCTATCTGCGATTTTGTCAGCCGTTACGCGGAAAGCGGCAGCCTGCGGCTGCACATGCCGGGACACAAGGGCACGGCGTTTCTGGGGCTGGAAACCAAAGACATTACGGAGATCCCCGGGGCTGACAGCCTGTATGAGGCAGACGGGATCATCCGTCAAAGCGAGGAAAACGCGTCCGGTCTTTTCGGCTGCGACACCTTCTATTCCACCGAAGGGTCTTCCCAGTGCATCCGGGCCATGCTGTATCTGGCTGCCCTGGACGCGAAAAGGAAGGGAAAGCCGCTCCACATCGCCGCCGGACGGAACGCCCACAAGACCTTTCTGTCCGGGGCGGCGCTGTTGGACTGGAAGGTCTCCTGGCTGTACCCGGAAGGGGAGGGGTCCTACTTAAGCTGCCGTTTGACGCCGGAGGGGCTGGAAGCCTGGTTCCGGGCAGCGGAGGAACGCCCCAGTGCGGTGTATCTGACCAGCCCAGACTATCTGGGAAACACGGTGGACATTGCCGGGATGGCGAAGGTCTGCCGCCAATACGGGGCGCTGCTTCTGGTGGACTGCGCCCATGGGGCGTATCTGAAATTCCTGCCGGAATCGGAGCATCCCATGGATCTGGGGGCGGATCTCGGCTGCTGCTCCGCCCACAAGACTCTGCCGGTGCTCACCGGCGGGGCCTATCTGCATGTGGGGGCGGGACTGGCCGGGTTTGCCAAAAACGCCCTGGCGCTGTTCGGTTCCACCAGTCCTTCCTATCTGATCCTGCAGTCTCTGGACGCGGCCAACCGGTATCTGGAGAGGTACCCGGAAATGCTGGCGGCGTTTTTGCCCCAAGTGGAGGGACTGAAGGAGCGGCTGGAAAAATCTGGTTATTGCCTGTATGGGGACGAACCCTTGAAGCTGACCATTTCCGCCAAGGCTTACGGCTATGCAGGGACGGCGTTGGGACAGGCGCTGGCGGAGCAGGGGATCGTGTGTGAGTTTTCCGATCCGGACTTTCTGGTGCTGATGCTGACCCCGGAAATTGGGGAGGTAGGCCTGAAACGGCTGGAAGAGGCTTTGCAGTCCATTCCCCGGAAAGCGCCGGTTACGTCCCATCCGCCGGAGCCCCCCAGGCCGGAACGGGTGCTGTCCATCCGGGAGGCGGCGCTGTCTCCCTCGGAGCGGGTCAGCGTTTCCCGGAGCCTGGGACGGGTACTGGCGGCGGCCACGGTAGGGTGTCCCCCTGCGGTGCCAATCGTGGTCTGCGGCGAGCGGATCGACGAACAGGCGCTGCGGTGCTTCCGGTACTACGGTGTGGCGTCTGTGGAAGTAATCGAAAGTCAGGCATTGGCCCAAATGCAGGAATCCTGCAAAGTATGATCCCCAACAGGGGGATTTCCTTGCGTTTCCAGCACCGATCCAGATTGTATCCAACCTGTATCCAGCCTGGAAACAGCCTGGATACATCCTGGATCCAGTCCGGAAACACAACATAACAGAACATAACATAACAGAACAGAACAAAACAAAGAGAGAGTACGCGCCCGCGCCCGCGAGGCGGTTTTTCCTTTGATTTTGTAAGGATTCCATCGAGGCGAAATTTTGTGGTGTAAATGATCGTTTATGTGCATACCCACTGTAGGGGAGGGTCATTGACCCTCCCGCTGCGTAACGAAACAGAGCGTGAAATAGGTTGCTTCCAGAGCTGGTTTTCACAAAAAGCGACAGGTTTGACCGCTCAAAAACTTTCAGCCGGCGGGAGGGTCAATGACCCTCCCCTACAGTGGGTACTGCTGTAAACGATCATTTATATGAGATACTTGGGGTGCGACGGAATCGTTACTTTTTTTGGAATGTTCGGCAGCTTGGCGGAACAAACGGACATTGCTGTGAGGAATGAATCCATTACGAATTCCGTCAACTCCACACTCCACACTCCACACTCCACACTGAATAAAGCACTTTCTACAAATATTTTCCCGGAAATTTCTCTATTTCTGGCGGGACAAAGCATTGCAAAGAATGGGAAAAAATAGTATACTCTGTTCTGGTAAAAATTAAAGAAAGAGAGGCTATTTCCTATGAATTCCGAAAAGAATCCGGAAGCCGTGTACGACGCCAAGACTTTGGGCACCCCCAGAGTGCTGGTGCTGGGACTGCAGCATCTGTTCGCCATGTTCGGCGCTACCGTGCTGGTGCCTGCCCTCACCGGTCTGAATGTGTCCACCACGCTGCTGTTCGCCGGCCTGGGTACCCTGCTGTTCCACCTGATTACCGGGCGGAAGGTTCCCGCGTTCCTGGGCTCCTCCTTCGCCTTCCTGGGCGGCTACGCAGCCATCGCCCCCATGCTGGAAGACGGAAGCGCCAATCCTCTGCTGCCCTATGCCTGCTTCGGCGTGGCTGTGGCGGGCCTGGTGTACCTGGTGCTGGCGGCCCTGTTTAAGGCCTACGGCGCCAAGAAGGTCATGCGCTTCTTCCCGCCCATCGTCACCGGTCCTATCATCATCTGCATCGGCCTGTCCCTGGCTGGCTCCGCCATCAACAACAGCCGCTCCAACTGGCTGGTGGCCATTGTGGCTATCCTGGTGGTTGTGTGCTGCAACATCTGGGGCAAGGGCATGGTCAAGATCATTCCCATCCTGCTGGGTGTGGTGGCCTCCTACCTCTTCGCCATGATTGTGGACCCCGCCGCCCGGGCCAAGGTGGTGGAAACCGTTTCCGCCGCCAAGTGGTTCGGCCTGCCCATCATCTGGGGCAACACCGCTTTCTCCATCTTCGGTCAGAGCTTTGACCCGGGCCTGCTGGTGACCTCCATCGTCACCATCGCCCCCATCGCCCTGGCGACCATGGTGGAGCACATCGGCGACGTGTGCGCCATCTCCTCCACTGTGGGCAAGAACTTCGTTGCCGATCCCGGCCTGCACCGGACCCTGGTGGGCGACGGCCTGGCAACCACCATCGCCGCCCTGTTCGGCGCTCCCGCCAACACCACCTACGGCGAGAACACCGGCGTGCTGGCGCTGAGCAAGGTCTATGACCCCATGGTGGTCCGGCTGGCGGCGCTGTTTGCCATCGTGCTGTCCTTCTGCCCCAAGTTCGCTGCCATCATCGTGGCTATGCCCGCCGCTACCATGGGCGGCGTCAGCCTGGTGCTGTACGGCATGATCTCCGCCGTGGGCGTGCGCAACGTGGTGGAGAA
>CAMGIN010000104.1 GCA_946056135.1 uncultured bacterium
TAGCTCTCGGCATCCGCCTTCAGCTTCTGCAGGATCATGGCGCTGATCTCCTGGGGGGTGTAGCCTTTGCCGTCGATGGTGACATGGTAGTTCTCACCCATGTGACGCTTGATGGAAGAGACGGTGCGGTCCGCATTGGTGACAGCCTGACGCTTTGCCACCTGGCCGACCATACGCTCGCCGGTCTTGGAGAAAGCCACCACAGAGGGAGTGGTGCGGGTGCCTTCCGCATTGGCGATAACAACGGGTTCTCCGCCTTCCAGAACGGCAACACAGGAATTGGTAGTACCAAGGTCAATACCGATAATCTTACTCATAATGATATCCTCCTATATAAATCCTTAAGTTTTTACGTTTTTGTGGGTGTCAGCTCCGCTGACGATTTTTATAAATTATATTGAAGTGCAGCTATGCATTCAATTTGCTACCTGTACCATGGCGAACCGGACGACCTTATCGCCGATCTTGAAGCCCTTCTGGAACACCTGGGCGACTACATTCTCACCCAGCTCCTCGCTCTCGGTGTGCATCACGGCGTTGTGCAGGTTCGGGTCGAAGCTGTCGCCAATCTCGCCGAAAATCTCCACGCCCAGTCCGTTCAGGATCTTTACCAGCTCGGTCATGGTCATCTCCACGCCCTTTTTGAAGGCGGCATCGGTGGTTTCCTGCTTCAGCGCCCGCTCCAGGTTGTCGTAGATGGGGAGGAACTTTGCCACGGCGTCGGACTTGCCGTTGCCGTAGGAGGCTTCCTTCTCCTTCACGGTGCGCTTGCGGAAGTTGTCAAACTCCGCCGCCACCCGAAGGTGGGCATCCCGCTCCGCGTTATATTTTTCCTCCCAGGGATTCCCTTCCGGGGTTTCCGGGGTTACCTTGGTTTCCTGGGTCTCCGTTTCCGGAGCATCCTGGGTCACTTCGGGGGTTTCCACGGTTTCCTCTGCGGGCGTCTCGTTGGGGCTGCACTGCTCTTTTTGTTCTTTATCCTTTTTTGCCACGTTTCTTGGCCTCCTGTCACTGTATGGTTCTCGCAAAGCCTGAACTCTGCGCTATTCGTGGGGTTCTTCCGGTACCGGCTCCGGCAGCTGGGGACTTTCCGGCTTGGCAAACATCTTCGACAAGCTCTCGGCAAAGTAGCTTAAGCGAGCGGTCACCTTGGCGTAATCCATGCGGGTGGGACCCACCACGCCGATCATGCCCTGCAATCCGTCTCCGATGTCGAACTTCGTCATGACCACGGAGGTGTCCTTCAGCTCATCGGCCACATTTTCGGGACCCACAATGACCTTGGTACCGTTCTCGTTCTGCATGACCGCTGGGAGATTGCTCAAGGCATCTTCATCGATGGAAGCCATAACCCGCTGGGCTTTTTCCACATCCCGGTATTCGGGAAGGGTCAGCAGCCGGGATTGTCCGAACACTGCCATGTTGGTGGAATCCTGATTCCGCAGGGTCTCCTGGGTGAAGTCCACAATCACCGGCACCAGGGAAGCGGCGGCTCCGGCGGAGCGCATCACCTTCTCCATCAGCTCGGCGGTGAAGTCCTCCAGGGGAATCTCCGTCATGGTGGCGTTCAGCACCGCGCTGAGCAGCTTCAGGTCTGTTTCCGTGACCGCCAGAGGCAGCTTGATGACCTTGTTGACCGCCTGGTCATTGGGGAGCATCAGCACCAGGATAACGCTGCTTTTCGCCGCCAGGATCAGGTCGAACCGCTTGATGCAGGCGCTGCCGTGGCGGGACGCCGCGGAGATGGCCGGCAGGTTCGTGGCCTGGGAAACCAGCTTGGCGACTTTCTCCACCATTTTGTCTACCTTCTGCATTTTTTCCTCGATGGCGATGTTGATGGACTTGGTTTCGTCTACGCTGAGGCGGTAGTCCATCATCAGCTCATCGACATACAGCCGGTAGCCTGCGGCGGAGGGGATTCGCCCGGCACTGGTATGAGGCTGCTCCAGATAACCCATGGCGGTGAGATCCGCCATTTCATTGCGGATGGTGGCGGAGGAATAATTCATATCGGGAAGCTCGGTGATGGCCTTGGAGCCTACCGGCTCCGCGGTGCGGATGTACAGGTCAACGACGCTGCGCAGAACCTTCTTTTTCCGATCCGTCAGTTCCATGAAATTCCTCCTTTCTGCTTAGCACTCCTTTTCCCCGAGTGCTAAGCACACTATACCAGAGAGTGCCAAAAAAGTCAATGGGTGCTTTTTGAATTATTTTTGAACTTTCTGACCAAGTTATTCATAATTTCCGTTCGGCAGCAAAAAACGGCCACGCACAAAAGGTGCATCGCCGCTGTAATCCTATTTTCAAAACTGACCAACCCAGCCGGGTGGTGAAATTACGGTAAGCAGATCAAAAATCCCCTCAAAACAAGACTTTGAAGATTGATATGATCCCCCTTAAAGTAGACCATGGAAATAACCAAAGTCTGCTTTAGGGGGGATTTTTTAGGCGGAGCGAGTTGAATGCAAAGTTACATGGATGCGTTTCTGTCTTGATCCTCACGGCAAATTTGTGCCAACAGCTCCATTGTCAGCGTACACATCTGCCGGGATACCTGCATTGTCTTGCAGTTGACAGCGCAAGCATAGTAGTGATGAACTGTGGTGATTTTATCCAGTGTTTTCTTGTCCAACGTCTCCTGCTCTTGCAGCAGACTCAGGATAGCTCCGAACCTGTTTCCCTTATCCCGTCTGAGCTGGGCAACAACCGAGGGCGGCAGAAGATTGGTACAGGTATTTTCCAGGGCTGCATAGCTGCTTAGGAACTGCGCCGCGTTTCCCGGCTGGGCATCGGGTTTGCTGATCTTCTTTTTCAATTTCTCCGCTTCGCTCTGGATAGAATTGGGATTGATGACTATCATGGAATAGACCATGATGAGACCAATAGATGACAGAAAGAACAGCACGAACTCATTGAAGAACAAGCGATAGAGAAAACTTTCAGACAGTTCCTTCGACATTGGAATATACATGAGGGCAATGCTGATAAACAGTGTCACGCTTACATTGACAGTAATGCACCAAATTAAAGCTCTGAATTTATCCTTCAGGCTGGATGCCACATAGTTTACAGTACTGTCGGATAGAATCATCGCATCCATTCTGGACAGAAAGAAGGTAAATCCAGCCATCGTGATTCCGTACAGCCCTGCGATAATTGCGGAACAACTGCTTAACATAGACATCTGCACATCTGCGCTCGGAAAAAAGTTATCCTTGGAAGATAGCCAGAACACGCCGATCTGGGCGAGGACTGTAAAACTACGCAAATAGTAAATCCCTACAAACGTTGCTGCTCCTGCGTGTTTTGCGGATTCCTTTCGGGCTTTCCAATTGGAATTCATGAATACTGCCCCAGAGGTTATATCACGAAGAAAGTACAGCCGCCGGGAGCAACCTCCACCTTACCGCTGTCCTTAACACCGGAGAGGTCAGGCAGTTCATCCTTTTCTCCCAGCGTGAGCTCCTTTCCGTTCAGCAGCATGGTGCGGGAACGGAGCTTCCCGTTCCCGGTCAGCGCATAAACCTCCGCTTCCTTGGGCAGTTCTACGGTGATAGTCTCTGTCCAGGAGTTGTTAATCACCAGATATACGAAGCCCTCCTTGCCATCCTTACGGGAGTGGCAGTAAACATGGGCGCCCTCCTGCTTTTCCAAGCCGCTATCATAGCAAACCTTTCCCATCAGCCGATTCCACAACAGTACAGCAAAGTAGTTGGGTCGGGGCTCAAAACTTCCGTGCTTCAGGAATCCATAGTCAGAAGATGCCAGCGTATTATGGAAGATTACGCCATCGGTAATTGTGGCAAATTCGCCCAGCTCGTTCAGCGTGCGGGGAACATCTGCGTAGGTGGATGCCCAGGTATTGCCGCCGCATCCGGCATCGCCGGATTCTGTAACCCACATCTGACCGCCCGGAACATACTTGTCCCGCTTGGATGCATACTGACGGGCACAGCTGGCAGCGACTCCCAGGTACTGCTCCGACAGGACGGCTTCATAGGGCCAGTGACCGCCCATAGCGGCACCACGTTCGGAAACGCCGTTATAATAGTGATAGCTGAATACATCCAGTTTGGTCTTGTAATCACCAAGCAGCGCTTCTGTGGTTACGATTTCAAAACCGGCAGCCATACCGCCGCCTGCGCCGTCATTGCCCTTTCCAAGCATATCGATGTCACCCACAGTGCAGGGGCCAACGAAAAGGCAGTCCGGATAGTTTTCCTTCAGCCATGCGCCAAAGAGAGCATGATCACGGGCATGATCGGCAGGTGTGTACCCTTGAGGCAGGCCGGATACAGAAGCCATATTCGGTTCATTGGTAAACTCAGCCGCGCAGATGGGAACCCCGTATTCCTGAGAGGTGCGGAACAGCAGATCCGCCTGCTCAAAGGGCATCGGCTCGTTGGCAGCGTGGATGCCAGGGCAGTTGGCGATGGACACCATTAGCTTTCCACCGACGGCCTTGACGAAATCCAGCAGATGAAGCCACTGCTCCTTTGTCAGCACATTCTGGAAGCCTTCGGGAACCTTTCCGCCGCACTTGCCGTCAAAGTCATAGTAGGTCTTATTGGCCCAAGTGCCAGAAACACGCACCCATGCGCTGCCCAATTCCTTAGCCAGCTTAATCAGCCGGGGATTGGTGGTATCAATGGGATCGTACCATTGCTGAAGATTGCCCATGTTACGCCAATCCTGAATTGCAGGGAATTCCTCAGTGCCATCCACCTGTGCTTCCGTGTAAGCTTTCCAGAAGGTGCCGCCGGTGACTTCGGTCATCTCGATGTTGTAGGAAACCAAGCGTTCATCGATCTGGCGCAGAGCGGTCAGCTTACCGGGAGCCAGAGTTACAAATTTTGCCATATTTATTTCCTCCTTGAATTTATTGACATGTGTCTAAAAACGTCTATAATAATGGTACAGTATTGCAGACAAAAAAGCCATCTACAATCCATTTCACCTGGAAAATAATTGACATATCCTCAGAAATGTCTAGGAGGAGCCTATGGACTTACGCAAGAAGAAAAACCTGCGTGCCATCCGGGAAGCCTTTTTCGAAATCCGGAGCCTTAAGGAATTGGAGCAAATGACGGTTACAGAATTGGTTAACAAAGCAGAAATCAGCCGGGCAACGTTTTACCTCCACTACCGGGATATTTACGACTTGTCCCAACAGCTTCAGCAAGAGGTGATTCGTTCTGCCATTGAACGTCTTTGCGATTCAACGGAAAGTCTGAATGATTCCACCGTTTTTCTTCGGAAAATGGTGGATGCATTATATAGAGAATCGGAGGCGATTTCCGTTTTATTTTCCGGTTCTCAATTTCCTGTCCTTCCTGTAATGCTCGAGGATAATCTCAAAGCGTTTATCTATCGTCGGGCCCCGCACTTAGAAAATGATCACCGCTTGTCCCTTTATCTGAGTTACCATATTTTTGGAGGCTTCAGTGCGTTTATGCGCAATGGCGATAAATTCGGTTTGACCAAATTCCTGGAGATACTTGAGCAAATCCAAATTCCGTTGCCATAAATACGAATCTACGGTTAGAAGTGTCTAATCCTTACCGCAGGTCGCTTCATTCTTCTTTCTTCTCCGCGTTCAGTTCATCCACCACGATATCCGGGTAGGGGTTGGCAATGACCGTCTTGTAGGTGTGGTAGATCACCATGCCGGGCTTACCGTTGGGGATTTTTTTCACCTGCTTCACGGCTGTCACATCCACGGGGATATTCTGGCCGCCGCCTGTTTCCGCGTAGTAGGCAGCCAGCTGGGCGGCCTGGGTAACGGTGTTGTCCGGGGGCTTGGTGCCGCCGCAGGAGATGATTACATGGGACCCGTGGACCTTGGAGGCGTGGCACCAGATGTCGTCCTTTCGAGCCAGCTTGAAGGTCAGCTCGTCGTTCTGGCGGTTGTTTCGTCCCACATAGATGGGATAGCCGTCGGTGGACTCAAAACGCATGGGGGCGAGCTTCGCCTGCTTGATCCGCTTCTTTCCAGGCTCGGCCCGAAGATAGCCCCCGTCCTGCAGTTCCCGTCGGATCTCCTCCAGCTCGGCCTCGGTCTGGGCCCGGTTCAGTTCCTCCAGAACGCTTTTCAGGTAGCTCAGCTCGTTCTCTCCCAGCTCGATCTGCTTTGTCAGCTCCTTTTCCGCGTTCTTCATCCGGGCGTAGTCCTTATAGAACTTGGCGGCGTTCTGCTGGGGCGAGAGAATGGGGCTTAAGGGGATGTCAATGGTCTTCATGTCCTCGTCATAGAAGTCCTGGCACTGCACCACCGTCTGGCCCTTCACGATCCTGTGGAGGTTGGCGGTGAGAATATCCCCCAGCTGCCGCAGCCGCTCCCGGTCATAGGTGGCTTCCAGCTCCTTTTCCTGGATGGCAAGCTTCCGGGTCAGACGAGTACACAGGTTCTGCACCGTCTTGCGCACCGCCTGGCCCTTCTGGCGCATGGCGTCCTTCCGGTCCCGGACGGTGTAATACATGTCAAGCAATGCCCCAAAGGACTCCGCCTGCCGGCAGGAACCGTATTGTCGGATGGGGCAGAAGGCAAACTGCTTGGGTGTCCCGTCGGGGAGGGCATAGTAGTAGGGTGCCGGGTGGTTCA
>CAMGIN010000105.1 GCA_946056135.1 uncultured bacterium
CCTACTATGAATACGCCAAGGACATCTGTGAAAACTACCGGATGGATCTGCGGCGGTACAAGCTGATCCGGGAGCGCAAGCAGTATATCGGCGTGGCTGGCCGCAAGGAATACCGGGCCATGTGCGAAGATTTGGCCTTTATCCAGCAATCCCTTAAAACGGTGCTCAACGACTACGCCGATCTCTTCCGGAAACGTTTTTCCGAGGGGCTGTCCATCCGCAAAGCAGCAGATGCCATGCAGCAGAATCGCGGCGTGATCGAGCGGCGGCAGGCCGCACTCTATCGGGCGTTTGCCCAGCTTTTGCAGCAGCGGGACGAGGCAGACGGTGTCTGTCGGCTGATGCAAAAAACTGAATACGATCAAAGGAATAAAGAGGATTTGCTCGAATAATTGATGCAAATCCAAGCGCTTGTCGTAGTGGCAGGCGCTTCTTTTTTGCCCCCGTTATGACAAAATCGTGACACTCCGATTCATTCTGTCCGTTGAATAGTGAAAGGACATTTTGGAGCAAAAGCGCAGACCTCGCTCCTTCGACCTAAAAAATTTTTCGGACAAAACCGGAAAATGTGTCCGTTGGTTATATGGAGAGCCTTCTGCGTGACCAAAAAAATTTTCAAGTCACCTGACAAACGGCCAAGAATTGTCCGTGGGATGGTGAAAGGGAAACCAATCCATCCAAACCCGCCCTTCAAACAGAGATTTTCAAAATCGAAAGGAGAACCACTATGATCACTTACTACAACCACACCCACATGACCGCTGTACCCACCCGCCTCCTGCTGGATACGAACCTCTCCGCAGAAGCCAAGCTCACCGGCGCGCTCTTGTATACCTTCGAGGACGGCGGTCTGAGTGCTCAGGAACTTGCAAATGCTCTGACCCTTCCGCCCGAAAAAGTTGCTCCGGTTTTTGCTGAACTCACCGGCAACGGCTATCTGGAAATTCTGGAAGAAAACGGTGCCTTCGGGCTGCACCTGAAGGGGTGATTCTCATGCCAGATCGCACGCGACCCATCCGCAAGGAAATCTGCCTGAACGAGCAGGAGCTGAATCTCATCCAGCACAAAATGCGCCAGCTGGGGACGCACAACTTCGGCGCTTACGCCCGTAAGATGCTCATCGACGGTTACATCATCAAAGTAGATTACACCGAGCAAAAGAAGCTGGCCGCTGCCGTCAGCCGCGTTGCATCAAACATCAATCAGATTTGCCGCCGCATCAACAGCACTGGCCACGTTTACGAAGATGATGTTGCCGAACTGAAAGATCGGCAACTGGAAATCTGGGAGCTGCTGAAAGTGCGGCAGAGGGACGAGCTTTGACCACAACGGGATTTTCCATACGTGGGTTTTCCGTCACCGGTTTTTCGGACGGTGGACAAGCTGACGCTCCGGAGCGTTCCGCAACCGGATTTCAGGACGACGGTTTTCGTGCCCTCCATCGGGGCTGAAATTCATCCTCTAACTAATAAGAAATAAATCAAGATACAAAAAAATCATCCATCAATCAATCAACACAAAAATGGATGGATTGATGGATGGGATAGGAGGTCAGATGAAAACTTTTTGCAAGCTCACGGCGCAGAGCCCAGCGGCGTCCTATGTGCCGCTTCCAAGGTTCCTTCTCCAAGACGAAACCCTGCGGGACATCAGCAACGACGCGAAGGTACTCTATGCGCTGCTGCTGGATAGAGCCAGCATCTCCCGGCAGAACGGCTACGTCGAGCCGGACGGCACGATCCGGCTGTACTTTACCTTGGAACAGGCGCAAACCAAACTCCACCGCAGCCGCCAGAGCGCCACGCGGATCTTCCGGGAGCTGGAATACAGCGGCTTGATTATCCGAAAAAAGCAGGGCTTGGGCAAGCCCGCGCTCATTACACTGAACTACCCAGCGGACGCAAAGCTCATCGCAAAGGAGGGCGAAGATGCACAAGCTTGACCCCATCGAGCGGCTGCCGGACGGCTCGCTCTTTCGCCTGACGCCGGGGCAGCTCCGCAGCGTGCGCGGCCTTACAAAGCGCTGCTGCAACTTCTTGGATGGCGACTGCCTGCTGTTGGACGGCGTCTGTCCGCAACACATCTCCCGAAGTCTGCTTTGCCGTTGGTTCCGCCACGCTGTGCTGCCCCAGCAGCCAAAGCTGGAGCAAGCCATCCTCAGCCCGAAAAAACTCCGCCGCTGCGAAGTCTGCGGCACGGGCATCCTCGCCCGCTCCGGCAGGACAAAATACTGCCCCGCCTGTGCCAAGGAGGTTCACCGCCAGCAGAAGGCGAAATCCGCCCGCAAACGGCGGTCGGGCGTAGACAATTCAGGGGCGAAAAGCCCTTGAATTGCAAGCCTCCCCGCACCGCCAAAGCCGCGCGGCAATACGTTTTCCCTCGCAGCCGCGAAATCGAATTCTATTTGTCTACATAGACGCCGGAACACACGCATAGATTGAAGCAGAAAACGCTCTGGAAAGGAGGGCAGCCATGGAAGTATTTCTGATCTTCCCGAAATCAAAGCAGGCGCAGCAGGAGCTTGGGCAGGAGCTGGCAAAGTTCCAGTCCGAGCAGGTGCTGAAAACTGTCCAGAAGCTGCCCTGTTCCACAGAGCAGAAGCTGGAACTGGTGGACGCAGCCGTGAAGCATCTAAAAGCGCAGCAATAATACATAGCAAACGAGCAGACCGGCATTCAACGCCGGTCTGCCCGTTTTTCATATGTTTCTCGCTGAATTTGGCCCCACAAGGTTTATATAGAGCTGCGCGATGGCTTCAAGCTCCCGCTGAGCGCAAGGTCAGTCACGCTGATAGATTGCCTCCAACCGTTTTCTGGATTCCTCCAACGTGTAGGCAGGTGCGCCGGAAAGCCGAGCGGCCTCTGCTGCCTCCAGCTTTGCGCGCAGCTTCAAGGTTTCCTCACGCTGTTCGGCTTTTTCATTCGCCAGATCAGAGATCATGCTGTAGTCGTTGCACAGTGCAGTCGAAGATTTGATAATCATGGGTCTGTATCTCCTGAATGATTCTGTAATAATTCTATCGGAATTATTCACAGCTTTCAAGACCCTGCTTGAAATACTTCTCCCATGTGGATTTGAAAATCTGCACGCTTCCCTGTTCCCATCGCTTGAACTTTTGCAGCGGGACGCCAAGCTGCGCTGCATATGCCTTCTGCGTCAAGCCGAGCCGCTGACGTATGGCTTTGATCTGCGCTCCCTGACCTCGCAGCAGAAACAGGTTATAGTCATCCAGCAAATCCTCCAGCGGCACTTCAAACAGCTCCGCCAGCTTCTCCATATGCTCCTTCGGATAAAAGTCCCGCCCTGCCTCTTCGTAATGGATGTAGGTACTGCGGTCGATGCCCGCATAGTCCGCCGCGTCACGCTGACGAAGTCCTTTTTGATAGCGATACCACCGCAGCTTGTCCGCAATTTCCGTGATCTCAGATGCGTCCGAAAACCGCAGATTGAACTTCTCGGCATCCAAAAACTTATGTGGAAGGATGACCGGGAACTTGAGAATTTGAAGCGGCGCAACTTTTAACGTACCTGCAACATTCGCAGCCAATACATAGCTGCGGACTTTCAGGCGGCAGAACATAGACCATTTTGCCCCAAAAGGTTCATGGTTTTCTACCTCAACCACCGTTTGTTCCGCTGAGATATGATAGCATTTTCTACACACCGGGCAGCATAGGTGGCCAATCTCGCACCCTTGGACGGGTCAAAGGTTGTGATCCCCTTGATCAGGCCAATGGTTCCAATGGAAATAAGGTCCTCCTGATCGGCCGTCTGGGCGTAGTATTTCTTAGACGGTTAATGCTCGTGGGTAGGGTCCCAGGCGAGTAAATCGCCTCATATTGCTGTCCCAACTTCAGGTATATGTCCAGATGGATTTCCTCCTTGGTGCTCCCCTTTTTTACAACAATTTTCTTCAAAATTGTTGTAAGAAGTGCCGAATTAGGTTCCCCTTCAAAGCTCAGTTCTCGCTCGAGAATCCGCCGGATTTCGGCTTCATTCAACTTATTATCGACCGCCCTCTCTTCTTCCTGCCGGATGGCGGAAAGCTGGCTTTCACACTCCCGGAGTCGGACATTCAGGGCATCGTTTCGCTTTTTGAATTCTTCCACATCCAGGGCCCCGGCAATGCTCAAATCCAGCAGTCGGTCTTTCTTTTTCTCAATCTCGTCCATTTCCTCCTGCACCCGGCTGCGGAGCCTGTCGTAATCTACTTCCTTGGGGACACTGGTAATCACCTTCACCAGGGAATCGATGATGGCCTGCTTATCCTTCATCAGTTCCTTGAAGATTTCAGTGAGAATTGCGTCCACTTCACTGCTGCGGATTTGGGGGGCAGAACAAGCTTTTCGCCCATGGCTGCGGTATATCTTGCACTGCCAGACCTCCTGCTTCCCCTTTTTATTTTCCAGAACCTGCCGGTGGAAGGTGGTGCCGTGTTCCTCGCAGATGATTTTTGCGCTGTAGGGATACCGATTTTGGAAGCTGACGCCGCTGCTATGACTCATGGTTTCTTCTCTCCTTTTCTTGTACAGGGCATTCGCCCGGTTCCATAACTCTTCCGGGACAATGGCAGGAATGGACGGGTCTGGGTACATGACCCACTCACTTTCATCCAGGAAGGCTTTCTTCTTTGTACGGTAGTCAAGACTGGATGTCTTATTACCGCAGTACCAGCCCTTGTATTTGGGATTCTCCAAAATATGGCGAATGGTCAGGGTGTTGAAGGCGTTCCCCTCCCGGCTGGTGTAGCCCATCTCCGTCAGTTTTTTGGAAATGCTCCGGGTTCCCAGCTTCTGGTTGGCGTAGAGGTCGAAAATGATGCGGATAATCTCCGCTTCCTCCTCATTGATGGTCAGAACACAATCCTTTTTGTCGTAGCCGTAGAGCTTATCGTTGCCCAGCACATGACCGTTTTTGATGGCCTGCCGGAAACCAAATTTCAGCCGTTCGGAGAGCTTGCGAATTTCATCCTGAGCAACGCCTGCCATGATGACCAGTCGAAACTCGCTGTCCGTATCCAGGGTGTTGATATTGTCATTCTGGAACAGCACCCCCACATTGTTCTCCAACAATTCTTGTGTGTATTTGATGCTGTCCAGCGTGGAACGGGAAAACCGGGAGATTTCCTTGGTGATGATGAAATCAAACATCCCGGCTTTCGCGTCCCGAATCATACGGTTAAAGTCATCCCGCTTCTTTGTGGTGCCGCCGGAAATGCCCTCATCGATGTACCCCGGCACAAAGCGCCAGTTGGGCTTGCTCTGAATCAGCTCCGTATAATACTGCACCTGATTTTCCAGGCTGTTGATCTGTTCGTCCTGATCTGTGGACACCCGGGCGTAAAAGGTTACCCGGAGGGGCAGGTCGTAAATCGACCTCCCCGCCCGCAGCTCAGCACGGATTCTTCTCACATCCATGTGCATCCTCCTTTCCACGCTCATTATCCCGGAAAAAGTCCGGCAAGTCCAATGTGCCGAGGATTTTGTTCCGGGATTTGTCGTGAATGTCCTGCGTAATCAGTTCCTTATCCAAAAGCATCTGCAATAAGACGCACATAATATCCTGCTGTACCTCATTCATGCCCGCTCACCTCGTAACACCCTATGCGTATTCTTTTTCATCATGCCGCACCTCACCGTTCCTGCGCCCGCTGACGTTTGCGGCAGTCTGCTTCCAGCAGCTTCAAAATCCGCTCCTGAATCCGGGCGACGCTGTAACTCTTGGGGAAGAATTTCCGTAAATCCTCTACCCGGAAGCTGATCTTTTCCTGCTGGTTTGCCTTTGGCTCCCGGAGAATTTCAAAGATTTTATCCATATTCAATTCCCCGGACTGGCTCAGCTTTTTCAGCTGGACAGCCTGGGACAGAGACGGGGTGCAGTCCTCGCTTTCCATGGTTTCCAGAAGATCCTGCTGCTCCTGCCCCGTCAGATAGGACAGCTCCACAGCCGGGGTCAGGGCGATTTTTCCGGCATCAACCATGCTGAGAATTTGGGGGATCAACTCGGTCAGGCGGATAAAACGCTTGACAGTATCCTTGCTTATACCGGCACTGTCTGCAATTTGCTCCGTTGCTAACTTCGGTGCAACTTGCGCCGAAGTTAGGTCCGTGCGCCGTCCCTGATGATTCAAAGCTTCTGCTTTCATCTTGTAAGCAAACGCTCTTTCACTGGGCAAAATCTTCTCCCTGTGGAGATTGCTGTCCACCAGTGCGATGGCAGCAGCATCCCGGTCAAGGGCATAGATTAAGGCAGGAACCGTTTTGATTCCTGCCTTTTGGCACGCATGGAGTCTCCGATGCCCGGAGATCACTTCATATTCGTCATTTTCCAGAGGACGGACAACCAGCGGAGTTAAAACGCCCTGTGTCAGGACACTCCACACCAGCTGATTCATTTCATCATCGTCCTTCACCTGGAAGGGATGGTGTTCAAAGGGGCGCAGCTTTTGGATCGGCAGCTGCATGGCCTGTACTTCTTTGGTATTACTCAAGGGCAAAAGTTTCCTTTCTTTCAGTTTTGGTCTTGTACTTCTCACGAATTTCGGGCGGGATGGCGGCGATTTCACCCTCCAAATCCT
>CAMGIN010000106.1 GCA_946056135.1 uncultured bacterium
CCTTTACCAACCTGACGGAGGACCACCTGGACTTTCACAAGACCATGGACGCCTACTGCGACGCCAAGGCGGAGCTGTTCCGCCGCTGCGGCAGGGCCGTGGTTAACGCGGATGATCCCTATGCCCCCCGGATTCTGGCGGCGGCGGAGTGCCCTGTGCTGACCACCGCCGAAACAAACCCGGCGGATCTTCGGGCGGAGCAGATTCAATTGCTTTCCGACGGAATTCGCTTCACTGCCGTCTCCCCGGAGGAGCGGGCGGAGGTTCGGCTGCCCATTCCCGGCAGATTTACCGTCTACAACGCGCTGACGGTCCTGGGGATCGCGAAGCAGCTGGGCATCTCCCTTGCCGACAGCGCCGCCGCTTTGGCCACGGCTCAGGGCGTCAAGGGACGGGTGGAGGTGGTGCCCACCCCGGGGAAGCCCTACACCGTCCTCATCGACTACGCCCACACTCCTGACGGGCTGGAAAATGTGCTGCGTTCCGTACGGGATTTCTGCAAGGGGCGGGTCATCGCCGTCTTCGGCTGCGGCGGAGACCGGGACCCCATGAAGCGGCCCATTATGGGCAGGATCGGCGTGGAGCTTTCCGATATCGCGGTCATCACCTCGGACAATCCCCGGACGGAAGCGCCCATGGCCATCATCGAAGACATTCTGCAAGGGGTAAAACCGGAATACGGGGAATATATTGTGATGGAAGACCGCCGGGCTGCCATCAGATACGCTATGGACATTGCGAAAAAAGATGATATAATTGTATTGGCAGGAAAGGGCCATGAGACCTACCAGGACATCGGCGGAAAAAAGCACCACCTGGATGAACGGGAAGAGGTCGCAGCCCACCTGCAGGAATTGAGGAATCAACATGGCTGAAATCACCCTTCGTCAGGCCGCTGCCTGGTGCGGCGGCACATTTGACGAGAAATATGCCGAGGTAAGCTTTCTGGGAGCCAACAATGACACCCGGATTTTGCAGCCGGGACAGCTGTTCATTGTGCTCCAGGGCGCCCGGGACGGCCACGACTTTATCCCCGCCGCCATGAAGCGGGGGGCTGCCGCCGTGCTGTGCAGCCGGAGGGTGGGGGATTACCCCGCCATCTATGTGGACGACCCCCGGAAGGCCCTGGGGGACATCGCCCGGGAGGAACTGAAGCGCATCGGCGCGAAGGTGGTGGCGGTTACCGGCTCCGTGGGCAAAAGCACCACCAAGGAGATGATTGCCGCTGCTCTGGCAGATACCTTCCGTGTCAGCAAAACCCCGGCCAATCACAACAACGATATCGGCATGCCCATGGCGATCCTGGGGATGCCCCTGGACACCCAGGTGGCGGTGCTGGAAATGGGCATGAACCACTTTGGAGAGATCGCCTATCTGTCGAACATCGCCCACCCGGATATCGCGGTAATCACCAACATCGGTACCGCCCATATGGAATTCCTGGGTACCCAGGAGGGCATCCGCCGGGCCAAGCTGGAGATTGTGGAGGGGATGAACCAGAACGGTCTGCTGCTGCTGAACGGTGATGACTTCCTGCTGCGGCATCTGGACAAGAGCCCACAGCAGCGGATTACCTACTTCGGCTGCGCGGAGGGCTGCGGCGTCCGGGGACTGGATGTGACCCAGGATGGGGACGTGCTCCGGTTCCGGGCGGAGGCGGGACGGCTGTCCATTCCTGTTGCCCTGAATCTGGAGGGGGAACACTATGTGAGCGACGCTCTGGCGGCGGTGGCGGTGGCCCTGAAGCTGATGGTCCCCTCTGAGCAGATCGGGGAGAGCCTCTCCCGTTTCCGGAACCTGTCGGGCCGCCAGGAGATCTTCCAGGCCAGGGGCTGCACCATTATCAAGGACTGCTACAACGCCGGGCCCGAGTCCATGGCCGCCGCCCTGAACGTGCTGGGCAAAAAGCCGGGCCGCCGCATCGCGGTGCTGGGGGATATGCTGGAGCTGGGAGACTGCGCCCACGCGGAGCACTACAAGATCGGCCGCATTGCCGCGGAAAAGGCGGATCTGGTGTTCGCCTACGGGCCCCACGCTCCGAGAGTCATTGACGGCACCATCACCGGCGGTATGCCGGAGGACCGAGGCAGAGCCTTCTCCGACCGGGAGGAGCTGCTGAAAGCCCTGAAACAGACGGTGAGGCCCGGAGACGTGCTGCTGTTCAAGGCAAGCCACAGCATGCACTTAGACCAGGTCGTGGATGCGTTTGTGAAAGAAGAGCAATAACACGAATATTTGATCGCCAGCATGCATTCGTAGGGGGCGGCATCCTTGACGCCCCTTATTACCATACAGCGTGCAAAGGGGCGTCAGGGATGCCGCCCCCTACGGAAATCACATGCTTTCAGAGCAGATCTTTTATCCCCAAATCAAATATTCGTTTAACGGAGGAGAAATACTATGACAAGAATTTGGATTACGGGCCTTGTGGGCCTGGTGCTTTCGGGCCTGCTGGGGCGGCTGCTGCTGCCGGTGCTCCGGGCGCTGAAGGCGGGACAGTCCATCCGGGAGGTGGGCCCTACCTGGCACAACAAGAAAGCCGGTACGCCGATGATGGGCGGACTGATGTTCATCTTCGCGTCGATCCTGTGCCTGCTGGGGAACCTGCCCTTTATGACGGACCACACCGTGTTCTATGTGCTGGTGCTGGCGCTGTGCTTCGGCTTTATCGGCTTCCTGGATGACTTCACCAAGGTTCGCTACCACCGGAATCTGGGCCTGACCTCTCTGCAGAAGGCCATGCTGCAAATGGCGGTGTCGGCGGTGTTCCTGTACGCCATGTACAAGAGCGGCAGAATGGACACCCACCTGTACATCCCCTTCTTCAATGTCAGCTTCCGGCTGCACCCCATTGTCTACATTTTCTTCGCCATGTTCGTCATGGTGGGCTGCGTCAACTCCGTGAACCTGACCGACGGCGTGGACGGCCTGAGCAGCTCCGTGACGCTGCCGGTGATGGTGTTCTTCACCGCCGCCTCCGTTAAGCTGGGCAGGTACGACCTGGCGCTGCTGCCCGCATCCTTAGTGGGCGGCCTGATTGCCTACCTGTTCTACAACTGGCACCCTGCCAAGGTCTTCATGGGAGACACCGGCTCGCTGTTCCTCGGCGGCGTGGTGGCCACCCTTGCCTTTGCTCTGGAGATGCCCCTGATCCTGATTCTGGTGGGCTTCGTCTATATCTGCGAGACCATGTCGGACATCCTGCAGGTCTCCTACTTCAAGCTGACCCATGGCAAGCGCCTGTTCAAAATGGCGCCCATCCACCACCATTTCGAGATGTGCGGCTGGAAGGAAGAAAAAATTGTTTTGACCTTTGCGTCCGTTTCCGCTATTATGTGCGTATTGGCCTGGTTCGGCATTGCCGGACTGGGATAAGAAGAAATGCTGAATGCTGAATGCGAAATGCTGAATGAATTTTCCATTTCACTTTTGCGCAGTACTTGGCAATCAAATCATTCAGCATTCAGCATTTAGCATTCAGCATTCTATCGGAAGGGAGTGTCTTATGGCATTGGAGAAGTCTCTCCGTGCCAAAGAGGACCGCCGCCTGGGGGCGGGGGAACATGTGGATTACCCCTTTTTGTTCCTGGTGCTGCTGCTTCTGACCGTGGGGCTGGCCATGCTGTATTCCGCCAGCTACGCCCAGAGCGAGTACGACACCGGGTATGAAATCTCTACCAAATATTTGCAGAAGCAGGCGGTCTGCGCGGCCATTGGGCTGGTGGCTATGTATTTTTTCAGCCGGATTCCCGCTTTTGTCTGGTACCGGTTCGCGTGGCTGCTGTACGGCGTCAGCATTGTGCTGCTGCTGTCGGTTCTGGTCATCGGCGAGGAGGTCAACGGCGCCCGCCGCTGGATCAATCTGGCGGGCATCCAGTTTCAGCCCTCCGAGATCGCCAAATTCACCCTGATCGTTCTGTTCGCCCGGCTGACCCGGGGCTTTGGAAGGAACGCGAAGCAATTCCGCTATGGCGTGCTGGGCTTCGGCACGGCGCTGCTGGGCATTCTGGTGCCCCTGGCCCTGGAGAAGCACCTGTCCGCGATCATGCTCATGGGCATGGTGGCGGTGGTGATGATGTTCGTGGCAGGCACCAGTCCCAAATGGCTCCTGGCGGGAGCGGGAGCGGCGGCGGTGTTCGTCGTCATCTATATCAGCTTTATGGGTTACGCCGGGGACCGGGTCACTGCCTGGCTTCACCCGGAGCAGGACCCCGGGGACACCGGGTATCAGATCCTGCAATCTCTGTACGCCATCGGCTCCGGCGGCCTGTTCGGCCTGGGCTACGGCAAATCCCGGCAGAAGTATCTGTATCTGCCCTTTCAGTATAACGACTATATCTTCGCCATCTGCTGCGAGGAGCTGGGGCTCGTGGGGGCCCTGGCCATCATAACACTGTTCGCGGTGACCATTGCCCGGGGTTACTGGATCGCCCTCCACGCCCGGGATCGGTTTTCCACCGTACTGGCAGCGGGGCTCATTACCCTCATCGCGGTACAGACCGTTCTTAACCTGTGCGTTGTCACGAACCTGCTTCCCTCCACTGGCATCGCGCTGCCCTTCTTCTCCTACGGCGGCACGGCATTGGCGGTGAATCTGGGGGAGATGGGCATCGTTTTGAGCATTTCCAGACATACAAACCAGAGAAAACTTCAGGAGGAATAAAAACATGAACCTGATCTTCACCTGCGGCGGCACCGCCGGACATATCAATCCCGCCATTGCCGTGGCCAACATGATGAAGGAGCGCCATCCGGACTGCCATATCCTGTTCATCGGCGCGTCGGGCCATATGGAGGAGAAATTGGTGCCCCAGGCGGGGTATGAGGTCCGGTGCCTGCCCGGCTCCGGCCTGAGCCGGGGTAAGAATCTGGCCGCGGTGAAGCAGAATGTCCACGCCGTCAAGTGCGTGCTGGACGCGGTGAAGGCCTGCAAGAATATCTTCCGGGAGTATAAGCCCGACGCGGTCATCGGCACCGGCGGCTATGCCAGCTTCCCGGCCCTGTGCGCCGCCCAGTCCATGGGCATTCCCACCTGCGTCCACGAGAGCAACGCCCTGCCCGGGGTCACCACCAAGATCGTCGCCCGCCGGGCCACCAAGGTGCTGCTGGCTTTCGAGGAAAGCGTTCAGTATTACCCGGATCCCTCCCGGGTGGAGGTGGTGGGCATGCCCGTCCGCCGGGAGTTCCTGTACGAAACCAGAGAGGAAGCCCGGGAAGCACTGAAGCTCCAGGGCCAGGTGGTGGTTTCCGCCTTCGGAAGCCAGGGAGCCAAGGTCATGAACGAGACCGTGGCGGATATGATGGCCCTGGAGCAGAAGGATGGCTTCCCCTTCCACCACATCCACGCCACCGGCAGCTTCGGCAAGGAGTGGATGCCCCAGCGTGTGAAGGACAACGGGGTGGACTATGAAGCCTGTTCCGCCCTGGACATCCGGGAGTATATTTACAACATGCCCGACGTCATGGCGGCGGCGGATGTGATCATCGGCCGGGCCGGCTCCGCCACCTGCAACGAGATCGCGGCCTCCGGTACCCCCTGCATTCTGATTCCGTCCCCCAACGTTACCGCCAACCACCAGGAGAAAAATGCCCGGGTGCTGGAGCAGGGCGGCGGTGCGGTGGTGCTGCTGGAAAAGGACTGCACCCCGGAAAAGCTCTATGCCACGGTGAAGGAGCTGCTTGCAGATGATAATCGCCGGGAGAGGATGTCCCGGAAGCTTCACGCCATGGTTCGCCCGGACTGCACCGAACGGATCTGCGATATCGTGGAAGGCATGGTGAAGCGGTAAGGATTTTGAAGGATGAATGATGAATGCTGAATGCTGAATGAAGGTATCCACTTCGTGGATGAATGAAATAAGGAAGGAATACCATTCTTTGTGCATCCCGTCTTACAATGGCGTGTTGGCAAATAGTCATGACGCAATAGCAGTTGTTTTTTGCAGCAATCATTCAGCATTCAGCATTTAGCATTCAGCATTTCTCAGCACTTCCCCCAGGAGGAACATTATGAATACAACACAGACAAACCGGGAGGATTCTGCCCGCCGTTCCCGCCAGGAGGTGCCCCAGAGCGCCCAGCAGCGAAACGGCGCAGCCCGAACCCCGGAGGAGCAGCGCAGCGTTTCAGCAAGACAGGCCCCGCCCCAGCAGCGGCAGGCGGCTTCCGGCGAGGCCCAGGCGGCGCCCAGGAAGCGCCCGGCTTCGGAGCAGAAGCAGGCGGCACCCAGAAAGCGTCCCGCTCCGGAACAGAAGGAAGCAGCCCCCCAAAAGCGCAATGCCCCGGAGAAGAAGCAGGAGGCCCCCAAAAAGCGCCCTGCCCCGGAGCAGAAGCAGGCGGCACCCAAGAGACGTCCCGCTTCGGAACAGAAGCAGGCAGCGCCCAAAAAGCGTCCGGCTCCTGCGCAAAGGCGGACAACCCCAAAGAAATCCGCAGACCCGGATGACGGCATTTCCAACAAGAAGCGGGCCTACGGCAACAGCAAGCCCAAGAAGAAATCCGCCCTTGCTGCCCTGATGGACAATGCGGCCAAGGCTGCCTCCGAAAGACAGGCAG
>CAMGIN010000107.1 GCA_946056135.1 uncultured bacterium
TCCCTTTGATCAGTTTATCATTGGCAAGACCCCCGCAGGCCGCTGGGGCGAGGCGGAAGACCTGGCCGGCCCCGCTGTGTTCCTGGCCTCTGATGCTTCCAACTTCGTCAACGGCCACATCCTGTATGTGGACGGCGGCATCCTGGCCTACATCGGCAAGCAGCCTTAAGGAATTGGTTACAGGGATTGCTCCAGTGTGCTGGTGAACTCCCTGGGGGAAGTGCCGTACTCCGCCTTGAACGCCCGGTAGAAGCCGGTATAGTCACCAAAGCCGCAGATGCCAAACACATTGTTGGGCTTGTTTCCCTGGATCAGCAGCTGCCGGGCGATTTGAAGCCGCTTTTTCTGGATATATCTGCCCACGCTGGTACCCACCTGGCGCTGAAATTCATGGCTTAAGTGATATTTGCTGATATAGAATTTCTCCGCCAGCAGGTCCAGGGACAGGGGTTCACTGTAATGCAGGTTGATGTACGCCACCACCCGGGATACGGTTTTGCTGGAGCGGGAGATGTCCTCAAAATGGCAGTCCTCCCGCAGGGCCAACCGGTTCACCGTCACCAGCAGTTGGGTCAGAAGGCTCGTTGTAATCAGCCCGGAGCCAAACACCGATGTCTGAGACTCCACGTACAGCTGCTCCATCAGGCCACGGATCCTCTGCTGGTCCGGCAGCTGAAGCCGCAGCTGGTTGCCGTAGCCCGGACGGGTGGGATCCAGGGCCTGGCTCAGATCCGCATCCTCTGCGGACAGTTTTTCAATCAGTTGGGGATGGATCCACAGCACGTACCGCTCATAGGCGGCGTGCTCCGGCCGAATATGGACCTGATGCAGCTCCCTGGGGCTGATAAGCAACAGGTCCCCCGGCAGAACTTTATAGAGCCTGCTCTCGATGGTATAGGTCACGTCACCGGACACCAGATAGTAGATTTCATAGAAGTCGTGGTGGTGCAGATCCACATCCATCAGGTAGGAATCCCGCTTGTACTGTAGCTCAAAATCCTGCCGGCGCATCTGCTGCTGAGGGTCAAACTGCATGGGGTTAAGGGCCATGACAGACACCTTCCTTTCTATTGCTTATCATACCGCACGGCTCCAGAACAGTCAACGGAAAAAGCGCAATATGAGCAATGTTTTGTCGCAAAATACGCTATTCAAAGCGGATAACGTTGCTATTATAATAGTGTTATGAATACACAGGCGATGGCCTGTTTGGAGGTTATTTTCTATGGAAAAACTGAATTACGCAACACTGGAAAAGTCCGGCTACCAGGGCTATATCCTGAAGGACGCACCCGAAAAGGTTCTGCAGTTCGGCGAGGGTAATTTCCTGCGGGCTTTCGTAAACTACTGGTTCGATGTCTCCAACGAGAAGGCCGGCTGGAACGGCAAGTGCGTTCTGGTGCAGCCCATCGCCCCGGGCCTGGCCAAGCTCATCAACGAGCAGGAAGGCCTGTATACCCTGTATCTGCGGGGCACCGAGAACGGCCAGAAGGTGGACCGCAAGCGGGTCATCTCCTCTGTCTCCCGCTGCCTGAACCCCTATGAGAAGGCCGATTTCGACGCCATGATGGAAGTTGCCGTCTCCGATGACCTGGAGTACGTTGTCTCCAACACCACCGAAGCCGGTATCGTCTATGATCCCGCCTGCCAGCTGGGTGACGAGCCCGCCTCCTCCTTCCCCGGCAAGCTGACCCAGGTGCTGTACAAGCGCTGGCAGGCCGGTAAGAGCGGTCTGGTCATTCTGTCCTGCGAGCTGATCGACAACAACGGCAAGGAACTGCTGAAGTGCGTCAACCAGTACGTTGACCAGTGGGGTCTGGAAGCGGAGTTCAAGGCCTACGTCAATGAGAAGTGCACCTTCTGCTCCACCCTGGTGGACCGCATCGTTCCCGGCCGCATCCGTGACGCCGCTGAGGTGGCCCGCCTGGATGCCGAGAACGGCTATACCGATCCTCTGACCGATGTGGGCGAGGTCTTCGGCGTGTGGAACATCGAAGGTCCCGCATGGCTGGAGGACAAGCTGCCCTTCAAGCGCGCCGGTGTCAACTGCATCGTGGTTCCCGACGTAACTCCCTACAAGAAGCGCAAGGTCCGCATCCTGAACGGCGCCCACACCGGCTTCGTTCTGGGCGCTTACCTGGGCGGCTACGACATCGTCCGGGACTGCATGTTTGACGATGCTGTCCGGGGCTTCATGAACAAGATGCTGTACGAAGAAGTGGTGCCCATCCTGCCCCTGGCTAAGGACGATGCGGAAGGCTTCGCCGCTGCCGTGCAGGACCGCTTCAACAACCCCTTCATCAACCATGAGCTGATGAGCATTTCTCTGAACTCCACCTCCAAGTGGCGTGCCAGAAATATGCCCAGCTTCCTGGAGTATGTTGAGAAGTTCGGCAAGCTGCCCGTGTGCCTGACCATGAGCTTCGCTGCCTACATTGCCTTCTTCTCCAACGACATCCAGGAGCTGACCGACGCCGGCCTGGTCTGCCGCCGTCCCAAGGGCAACACCTACACCTGCTCCGACGACCGCTGGGCTCTGGAGTTCTACTGGGAGCACCGCAATGACTCCCTGGAGGATCTGGTCCACGCTGTCATGACCAACGAGCAGATGTGGGGCCAGGATCTGACCAAGGTTCCCGGCTTCGAGGCTGCTACCGTTGCCAACCTGAAGAAGATTCGCGAAGAAGGCGCCATCGCCGCTTACGCATCCTGCCTGTAAGGTCCAAGAACGGGTCTGCTGCGTAAACGCGGCAGACCCGTGTGCTATTTACAAAAGACAAAGGAGAGCATTCCATGCCTGATTTTATTCACATTCATCCCAGTGACAATGTAGCCGTTGCCCTGCGTCCCATCCCCGCCGGAACCGCCTTTGAAGGTGTCGTCGCCAACATGGACATCCCCCAGGGACACAAAATGGCGCTGCGTCCTCTGGCAGAAAATGACCAGGTGGTAAAGTACGGCTTCTCCATCGGCCACGCCATCGCCCCCATTGCCGCCGGTGACTGGGTCCACACCCACAACATGAAGACCAACCTCTCCGGCGAGATCGAATACTCCTATGACCCCAAGATTACCCCTCCCGCGCCTTTGCAGCCCGGCACCTTCCAGGGCTACCGTCGTAAGGACGGCCGGGTGGGTATCCGCAATGAGATCTGGATCATCCCCACCGTTGGCTGCGTCAACGACGTGGCCAAGGCTCTGGTGAAGCAGAACCAGGATCTGGTTCAGGGCAGCATCGACGGCCTGTACACCTTCACCCATCCCTTTGGCTGCTCTCAGACCGGCGCTGACCACGCTCAGACCCGGAAGCTCCTGGCAGCCCTGACCCGTCACCCCAACGCCGGTGCCGTGCTGGTGCTGAGCCTGGGCTGCGAAAACCTGACCCACGAGCAGTTCCTGGCGGAGCTGGGCGAATTTGACCCGGATCGGGTGAAGTTCCTGACCTGCCAGCAGGTAGAGGACGAGCTGGAAGCAGGCCGGGAAATCCTTGAGCAGTGCGCTGCCTTTGCCGGTTCCTTCCACCGGGAGCCGGTTCCCGCTTCCGAGCTGGTGGTGGGCATGAAGTGCGGCGGCTCCGACGGCCTGTCCGGCATCACCGCCAACCCCACCGTTGGCCGTTTTTCAGACATGCTGGTGGCCCAGGGTGGCTCCACCGTGCTGACCGAGGTGCCCGAAATGTTCGGCGCTGAGGGCTTCCTGATGGACCGCTGCATCAATGAGGATGTGTTCCACAAGGCCGAGAACATGATCAACGGCTTTAAGAATTACTTCCTGCGCCACAACGAAGTGGTCTACGAGAATCCCAGCCCCGGCAACAAGGCAGGCGGCATCACCACTCTGGAGGACAAGTCCTGCGGCTGCGTCCAGAAGGGTGGCTCCGCACCGATTATGGACGTTATCGGCTATGGCGACGCGGTGACTGCCAAGGGTCTGAACATGCTCTATGGCCCCGGCAACGACCTGGTGTCCTCCACCGCACTGACGGCGGCAGGCGCTCACCTGATTCTCTTCACCACCGGACGGGGCACCCCCTTCGGCGCGCCCGCTCCCACCATGAAGATCGCCACCAACACGCCCCTCGCCACTAAGAAGAGCAACTGGATCGATTTCAACGCCGGTGTGGTTGCCGACGGAAAGCGCACCCTGGACGAAGCCGCTGCCGACCTGATGGCTCTGGTGCTGGAGGTGGCCTCCGGCAAACAGACCAAGGCCGAGGAAAAAGGCTTCCGGGAGATCTCCATCTTCAAGGACGGCGTGGTCCTGTAATCCACGAAATACAATCGCAAGCATCAGAGAGGAGTAAGCGTCCATGGCATCCAACGTATCGGCAAAAGATGAATCCTTCCGCGCCTTCGCTTTGACGGGAGATCCCCTGCGGGTAATCTTCAGCACCTGTGGTCCCCTGGCCCTATTCCAGGCACTTCAGAGTGTTTTCAAAATTCTGGATGCACTGATGGCCTCTCACATTGGATCCGACGCGGTGTCTGCTGTGTCCTGCCTGAGCCAGATCACCCTGATGATCACGGCTCTGGGCTCCGGTCTTGCGGTGGGCGGCAGCATCAAAATCTCCGAAGCCTACGGCAGCGGTGATTACGAAGCCGTCCGCCGCCGCGTGGCCACCGTGTATGCTATGGCCGTCATCGTCAGCATTGTGGTGGCGGTGGTACTGATCCCCTTTGCAGAGCCCTTCCTGCGTCTTCTGCGGACTCCGGAAGATCTGATTTCCGCAGGGGCCGGGTATTTCCGCATTGAAATTCTGACCCTGGTGATCAACTTCTTCAATACGGTTTACATTGCCATTGCCAGGAGCCGCGGCCATGCCAAACGGATCCTGGGGCTGAACATGGTCATCATCCTGGTAAAGCTGGGACTTTCCGCACTGTTTGTCTATGTTCTGAACTGCGGTGTCACCATGATCGCCGTGGCTACCCTGGTCAGTCAGGTACTGACGCTTATCTACGCCGTGGCGACCATGTATCGGGATGAAGGGGCTTTCCGGTTCTCTGTGAAGAACATTCGCTTCCAAAACGATACGGTGCTGCCCATTTTGAACCTTTCCTACCCGGTGTCCGCGGAGAAAATGCTGTTCGCAGCGGGGAAGGTCATCGTCAACTCCATGTCCGGCATGTATGGGGCGTTAACGGTGGGTGCCCTGGGCATTTCCAACAACATCGGCGGTCTGACCACCGCATGGCACGTGGGCTTCACCGACGGCGCCGCACCGCTCATCAGCCAAAACCGGGGTGCCGGGAAATACGCTCGCACCCTGCAGCTGTACTTCTGGCTGCTGGCCATTGATATGCTCATCGGCGCAGTCGGTATCGTCACGGTAACCAACATTCTGCCCTGGCTGGCGAAGATCTTTGCCCAGTCCAAGAATCATTTTGACGATACCTTCTGCCAGATGATTATCGACATTCACCGCTGGGAAATGCTGGGCTATATCACCCTGGGCATCAATTCCGCCACTCTGGCGCTGCTGCTGGGCTACGGCTATACCAAATTGACCATGCTGCTGAACGTGGCCAGAGTCTTCGTGTTCCGGGTACCGGTACTGTGGATTTTCCAGCAGTTCACCAGTATCGGCGCAGAGGCCGTGGGTATGACCATGATGATCAGCAATGTATGTACAGGCCTGACTGCGATTGTCATCGCTATTCCGGTGGTTTGGAAAATCCGGCGTCTTGCGAAAGAAGAAAGAGAAAATCCGCAAATCGAATCAAACAATTGATTTCTATATTTGGCCATTCGCCCAAATCCCCTTAAAATAGCAGCAATCTATCCCATATACCATCACGAAAAGAATCAGGAGGAAGATACCAATGAATGAATTGCAGAAAAAAGTTGGCGAGATCGGCGTTGTGCCGGTTATCAAGCTGACCAATCCCCAGCGTGACGCCGGTCCCCTGTCCGACGCTCTGTGCGCCGGCGGTGTTCCCGTTGCCGAGATCACCTTCCGGGCCGCGGGCGCTGACGAAGCCATGCGCATTATGCTGGAGCGGCACCCCGATATGCTGGTGGGCGCCGGCACCGTCCTGACCACCGAGCAGGTGGATAAGACCATCGCCGCTGGCGGCAAGTTCGTCGTCACCCCCGGTCTGGACCCCGAGATCGTCAAGTACTGCCAGGAGAAGGGCATCACCTGCTTCCCCGGCTGCACCACCCCCACCGACTACCACACCGCTTACAAGCTGGGCCTGGAAGTGCTGAAGTTCTTCCCCGCTGAGCAGAGCGGGGGCCTCGCCAAGATCAAGGCCATGTCCGCTCCCTTTGCCATGTTCAAGGTCATGCCCACCGGCGGCATTTCTCTTAAGAACCTGGCGGAATACGCAGCTTGCCCCGTCATCGTGGCCTGCGGCGGCTCCTACATGTGCCCCGATAAGCTGATCCAGGCCGGCGCCTGGGATGAGATCACCGATCTGTGCAAGAAGTCTGTTGAAATTGTCAAGGAGGC
>CAMGIN010000108.1 GCA_946056135.1 uncultured bacterium
ACCTGTTTCATAACCTCGTCGGTGCCTTTCGCAGAAAGGCGGATTATAACCATGATCCGACAAGCGACACAATGGGATATCCCTGCGGTGGCGGAAATCTACAGCCAGCTCCACACACAGGAGGAACTGGGACAGACCACCATTGGGTGGATTCGGGGCGTTTATCCGACCGGAGAAACGGCCCGGCAGGCCCAGTGCCGGGGAGAACTGTATGTGCAGGAGGATGGCATGATCGTCGGCGCGGCCATCTTCAATCAGTGCCAGGGGGATGCCTATCAGAAAGCGCAATGGCGCCATGACGCTGCGGAGCAGGACGTGATGGTGATGCACACGCTGGTGATTTCCCCCACGGTGTCCGGGCGAGGGTACGGAAAGGCCTTTGTTCGTTTCTATGAGGAATATGCCAGGGCCCACAACTGCCACTACCTCAGGATGGATACCAACAGCCGCAATACACGGGCCAGAAGCCTGTACCGGAAGCTGGGATTTACAGAGGCCGGGGTGGTTCCCTGTGTTTTCAACGGCATAGAGGGCGTAAATCTGGTACTTTTGGAAAAAGCGCTTTAACCGCAATCGACAAATTGTAAAATAACTATGACCTGTCCCTGGTTTGCCTTGACTAATCGGGGACATTTTGTTATAATTCTTCCCGAAGAGGGAGTAGTCGGCGCGAAAACCGCGGGACTGGATCGACATACTGGGGAACCCCCCGGTTCAGCCTGAAATGACGAGACTTTTGCGGACCGGCTCAGTCTCTTCGTTTCTCGACTTCTGTGCTGGTCAGATTCCTGATTTGTACGGAGGTTATTTTTATGAGTATTGGAGAATTGCTGCTGCTGGCTGTGGGCCTGAGCATGGACGCCTTTGCGGTATCCGTGTGCAAGGGCCTTGCCATGAAGAAGGCAACGTTGAAGGCGGAACTGACCTGCGGTGTCTGGTTCGGCGGCTTCCAGGCGCTGATGCCGGTGATCGGCTTTTTCCTGGGGGCGCTGTTCGCGGACGCCATCGAGGCCTTTGATCACTGGGTCGCGTTCATTCTGTTGGCCATCATCGGCGTTAATATGCTGAAGGAGGCCCTGTCTCAGGAGGAGGAAGATGTCCCCTGCGCGGACATGTGCGTGAAAACCATGTTCATCATGGCGGTGGCTACCTCCATCGACGCTTTGGCGGTGGGCATCTCCCTGGCCATGGCGGGCAGTGTGAACATCCTGGCGGCGGCGCTTCTGATTGGCGTATGCACCTTCCTGCTGTCTGCTATGGGCGTGAAGATCGGCAACGTCTTTGGCAGCCGGTATGAGAGGAAGGCCCAGATGGCCGGCGGCATCATCCTGATTCTGCTGGGCGTGAAGATCCTGATGGAGCATTTGGGGATTCTGGCATGATTCGAACGGACAAGCGGATGCGTCTGTGTACGGCGCTTCTGATCTGCAACCTGATTTTCATCTGGGGCAATTCGCTGCTTCCCGGCTCGGTTTCCGGGGCCATCAGCGATGCGGTGAAGTCCATTCTGGAGGCCATCCTTCCGGGGAAAGAAGGGCCGGATTCCTCCGGCGGCTTCCTGGTGCGCAAAGCGGCCCATTTCACGGAATTCGCTGTTCTGGGGATGCTCTTTGCCTGGCTGTTCGGCATGCTGAAAAGGAAACCCTTCTGGCCCTTTGCCTGCGGCGCGGCAGCAGCCTGCGTGGATGAGACCATTCAGCGATTCATTCCCGGACGGGGCCCCAGCATTCGGGACGTGTGCATCGACAGCTGCGGTGTGCTGACGGGTATGCTTCTGATCTATCTTGGGCATACTTACTTCAAAAAGAGGACTGCCAAATAATCTTTGGAGGACAAGGAAATGAAAAAGTTTTTGAGTGTGATTCTGGTTTTAACCATGATGGTGGCTATGCTTTCCGGCTGCGGTAAGCAGGAAGCCGCCCAGACGGAAGCCACAACGGCCCCTGCCGCCACGGTGGAGGGCACGCTGGAGGAGCTGCTGAACCGGGTGATTGAGGAGCGGCCTGTGGAATTCATGGGCGGCGTGACCACCCTGGATCTGGCCGACACCAGCGAGGACGGTCAGTGGATTCTGAAAAACTCCACCGGCCTGGACAGCGCGGACCGGATCACCGAGGCGGCTGTGTATGAGCCGATGATTGGTTCCATTGCCTTCTCCATGGTCATGGTTCGGGTGGCCCCCGGCGAGAGCACCAAGACCGTGGCCGAGGCCATGAAGTCCGGCGTGGACCCCCGGAAGTGGATCTGCGTGGAGGCGGATGACATGCTGGTGGCAGGCTACGCGGATGTGGTGATGCTGATTATGGTCAGCACCTCCAGCAACATGACCGCCCAGTCCTTTGTGGATGCCTTCCAGAAGGTCGTCGGCGGAGAACCGGAATTCGTGATCTGACAAAAAAGGCAGCGGCCCCGGTCGCTGCCTTTTTTATCGAAAATTCTCGGAGAGGAATTATGTCAGAGCCTTTTCTATAAATGATCGTTTATCTGCGCAGCCCAAGGCTCTCCCTTTGGGAGAGCTGGCACGCCGAAGGCGTGACTGAGAGGGGATACGAAGGCCCTCTCCGACCCAGCGTTCCGCTGGGCCACCTCTCCCATAGGGAGAGGCTTGGGCGCTCCCGCGCCTGTGGAACCATCGAATTGCTGTTGAAAGATAAACGATCATTTATATGATTTTCCGATCTCTGAACCGTTCCTGTGAAAATCACTTCTCGTAAAGAGGAAACGCCTATGGTTTTTTCAAGCATTCCCTTTTTATATTACTTTCTGCCCGCGGTGCTGGCGGTGTATTTCCTGACCCCGGACCGGGGGAAAAACGCGGTGCTGCTGCTGGCGAGCTTGGTTTTTTACGGTTGGGGGGAGCCGAAGCTGCTGGTGCTGATGGTGTTCACCATTGCGCTGTTCTATGGCTGCGGCCTGGCCATTGGCAGGGCGGAGCAGCAGCGGTGGAAGAAACTGTGGCTGATCGTTTCCATTGTCATCAGCCTGGGACTTCTGGGGCTATTTAAGTATGCGGACTTCTTCCTATCCACATTCCGCGACGTTACCGGATGGCAGGTGCCGCTTCTCAAGCTGGCGCTGCCGGTGGGCATCAGCTTTTACACCTTCCAGTGCCTGAGCTATACCATCGACGTCTACCGGGGCAAGGTGCCGGCCCAGCGGAATCCCGTCACCTTCGGCGCCTATGTGGCCCTGTTTCCACAGCTTATCGCGGGCCCCATCGTCCGGTACGCGGATGTGGTTCGGGAACTGGAAAGCCGGAAGCACAGCTGGGAAAATACAGCCCTGGGTCTGCGCCGCTTTCTGGTGGGTCTGGGGAAGAAGGTGCTGCTGGCGGACAACTTCGCCCTGCTGATCCGGCTGTTCCGGGAGAGCGGGGAGCCGTCGGTGCTGTTCTACTGGATGTACGCCCTGGCCTTTTCCCTGAATATCTACTTTGACTTCTCCGGCTATTCCGACATGGCCATCGGGCTGGGGCGGGTCTTCGGGTTTCATTTCCCGGAGAATTTCAACTATCCCTACCTGTCCCAAAGCGTCACGGAGTTCTGGCGGCGCTGGCACATCAGCCTGGGCAGCTGGTTCCGGGACTATGTGTATATCCCCCTGGGAGGCAACCGGGTCAGCCGGGGACGGTGGGTGTGCAACATTCTCGTTGTTTGGATGCTCACCGGCCTCTGGCATGGGGCTGCTTGGAATTTTGTGCTGTGGGGACTGCTGTTTGCGGCGCTGCTGCTGGTGGAAAAGTGGGCGCCGGGCTTGCAGAAGCTGCCGTCCGTTCTGCGCCGATTCGGCACGCTGCTGGCGGTGATGCTGAGCTTTGTGCTGTTCAACGCGGAGAGTCTCAGCCAGACGGGTTCGGACTTTGCCTGCCTGTTCGGCTTCGGCGGCCTGCCCCTGGTCACGGCGCAGACTCGGTACTATCTGACGAGCTGCACGGTGCTGTTCCTGGTGGGTATGCTTGGGGCGACGCCGGTGGTGAAGGCGGCAGCGGAGCGGCTGGGGCGGACCAAAGCGGGCAATGGCCTGGAGCTTGCGATGCTGCTGGGACTGCTGCTGGTGTGTACGGCCTATCTGGTGGATGGCTCCTTCAGCCCGTTCCTGTATTTCCGGTTCTGAGGAGGCGGCGGATATGAAACACAAAGCGATGATTCTGCTCCTGGTATGGGGCGCACTGACCTTAGCCGCCTGGTTCTCTCCGGAAAAAGAGCTGTCGGTATCGGAGCGCCGCCCGTTGGCGGGGAAGCCGGAGCTCAGCGCCGGGACGGTGTTCAGTGGGAACTTCATGGAGGATTTCGAGGACTATTCTCTGGATCAGTTCCCCTTCCGGGATTCCTTCCGCCGGCTGAAAGCGTGGTTTCACTACAGCGTATTGGGACAGAGGGACAACAACGGCATCTATGTATACCAAGGGCATGCAGTGAAGCAGGAATACCCCCTGAATGAGACCTCCGTGGCCCATGCCCTGAACCGGTTTCAGACCCTCTATGAAACCTATCTGACCCAGTCCAATGTCTATATGGCTATCGTGCCCGACAAGGGCTACTATCTCGCGGAGCAAAGCGGACATTTGGCAATGGACTACGACAGGCTGTACGAGCTGGTGGAGGCGGGCATGCCCTGGGCGACCCAGGTGGACCTTCGGGACAGCCTGTCCGCTGGAGACTATTACCGCACGGACACCCACTGGCGGCAGGAGCAGCTGCTGGATGCCGCCGGAGTTCTCTGCCAGGCCCTTGGGACGGCTCCGCCCAAAGCGGAGGACTACACCCGGACTGCCCTGGACCGGCCCTTCTACGGGGTCTACTACGGTCAGGCAGCCCTGCCCATGGAGCCGGACATCCTGTATCTTCTGGAAAGCAGCCTGCTGGAAAACTGTACCGTTTACGACTATGAGACAGGAAAGACCGGCTCTGTTTACGACCGAGCCAAGCTGGATAGTCAGGACCTGTATGACGTGTTCCTCTCCGGTGCCCGGAGCCTGCTGACCATTGAAAACCCTGATGGGGACCCGGACCGGGAGCTGATCGTCTTCCGGGACTCCTTCGGCAGCAGCATGATTCCTCTGCTGGTGCAGGGGTACGGAAAGGTGACGCTGGTGGATATCCGCTATATCCGCATGGAGCTGCTGGGGGAGTATCTGGATTTTGCGGGAAAGGACGTACTGCTGCTGTACAGTACGTTGGTGCTGAACAACAGCGCGGCCATCAAATAAAAGGGAAACAAGACCGGAAAAACCCGCTGCCCAGAAATCAGGGCAGCGGGTTTTTGCGAAAGGGATTGGAAAGAGAGAGGTAGAAAAGAGGATATCGGTTAAGAAAGGAAACGGCTCACGGCTTCCGCTGCCTTTCGTATCTATAGAATAAGCGGCAATTATGTCCGAAGAATAGCGAATTTCAAAACAAAATACAACAAATTCGTGAACATCCCGGAAGGAAGGTTTTGGATTGACAAACGCAGTCGAACGGGTTAGACTATAGTAATGCTGGGTTTCGTTTTGAAAGAAGGTAACTATTCAGTCGTACCCCAAGTTTCTCATATAAATGATCGTTTACACCTGCACCAACTGTAGGGCGGGGTCATGACCCCGCCGACGCACTGCGTCGTTGAATATGCCTGGTTAGAGGCAAAATCCAAACATTATGCATCCATTTTCCATGGGCAAGCAGTTAAGCTGGTCGGCGGGGTCATGACCCCGCCCTACAGTTGGTGCAATGCGATACTGCGATAAACGATCATTTACCGCGCAAAATGTAGCCTCGACTGAATAGTTACGAAAGAAGAATAGAAATTTTGGGAAATCATGCAACCAAATGGGATTTTCTCCGTATATAAGGGTGAAACACCCAAAGAGAGAAGGAGGACCTCTACCATGGAGGACAGCCAGATTATCAAACTATACTTTGACCGCTCGGAGCAGGCAATTCAGGAAACCGACACCAAGTACGGCGGCTACTGCTACAGCATTGCCTACAACATCCTGACCAATCCCGAGGATGCGGAGGAAAGTGTCAGCGACACCTACCTTTCGGCGTGGAATTCCATTCCGCCCCGGCATCCCCCGGCGCTGGCGGCGTTCCTGGGGAAAATCACCCGGAATATTTCCATCGACCGCTGGAGGAAGTACCGTGCCTTCAAGCGGGGCGAGGGACAGATCGAGCTGGCCCTGGAGGAACTGAGCGAGTGCGTCAGCGGCGCGGAAAGCGCGGAGGATGCCGCCATCCGAAGGGAGGTGCTGGCAAGCCTGAATCGGTTTCTCGCCACTCTGAAGGACACGGAACGGAGTGTGTTCCTCTGCCGGTACTGGTATCTGGATTCTACGGAAGAAATCGCGGAGAAGTCCGGCTTTACCGTCAGCAAGGTCAAATCCATGCTCTACCGCATCCGGAAGCGGCTCTATGCCCAGCTGCAAGAGGAGGGCTTGGCATGACCAATCTGGAACTGCTGGACATTCT
>CAMGIN010000109.1 GCA_946056135.1 uncultured bacterium
TTCATTTTGCATTCTGCATTCAGCATTTTGCATTCGAAGATAAACGATCATTTACCACAGCACTGCACCTACGGTCGAGGGGCCCAAAGGATGTTCGTCTACCACCCAAAGTGCGTAACGCATTCGCCGCGGGCCTTGCCCGCTAAACGATCATTTACACTGCCAACATTCCACTCCTAACGCCTTACTCCATGTGCCGCTTGCTGCGGATGCTGTACTTGGAAATTGGTTATAATAACAAAAAACCATGGGCTTTGTTGTTGAAAATGTGAGTAATATCACGAAAAATTGCGGGATTTGCAATGTTCTGTATCGGATTTGCAATTTTCATTACATTCACAATTTGTTAAAATATTTCTATCCGCGCGGGTGCTTCCGCGCAAAACAGGAGGAAGATTACTATGGCAAAACAAGTCACGCTGGACGCCAACGGTTTCCGTAAGTTCGGCATGCGGGACAAGCTCGCCTACGCCGCCGGTGATTTCGGCTGCAACATGAGCTTCGCCCTGAAGAGCTACCTCACCATTTTCTGGACCCAGTACATGGGCATCGACTCCATCCTCATGGCATCCCTGCTGCTGCTGGTGCAGGTGTGGGACGCCATCAACGATCCCCTGATCGGCGGCCTCATCGACGCCGACAAGCGCCAGTATAAGCGCAACAAGTTCCTGGCCTACATCTGGCTGGGCTCCATCGGTCTGCTGGTGGCCGGCGCTCTGTGCTTCGTGCCCTGGAAGAGCGCGCCCGGCATGATTAAGAACATCCTGTTCGTAGCGGGCTACATCATCTGGGATGCCTTCTACACCATCGCCAACGTTCCCTACGGCTCCATGCTGTCCCTGATCTCCACCGACGCCGGTGAGCGGGCCCAGCTGTCCACCTTCCGTTCTGCAGGCGCCATGATCGGCGGTATGGCTACCGGTATGATCCTGCCCGTGCTGATCTTTGACGCCCAGAGCAACCTGCGCGGCGACCGGCTGTTCCTGCTGGCGCTGGTCATGGGCTTCTTCGGCTTCCTGGCCTTCCAGTTCATGATTCGCAACACCGTGGTTCGCGTGGATACCTCCATCACCCTGAAGGAAGAGGGCCCCAAGTTCAACCCCATCAAGGCTACCATCAACTTCTGCAAGAACCGGGCGGCTCTGGGCATCACCATCGCCGCTTTGGCCCAGATCATCTGCATGTACGGTGTCACCACCGCTTCTCAGGTCATGTTCCAGGCCTACTTCAAGAACGCCCAGATTTCCGGCCTGCTGGGCATGGTGTCCTATGCCGGACTGTTCCTGTTCATGCCCTTCATCGGCAAGATTGTGGGCAGATTCGGCAAAAAGGAAGCTACCACCTTCGGTCTGTGCATTTCCACCCTGGCCTATGTGCTGATGATTATCCTGCCTATCTCTCCCGACGGCAAGGGCATGGCCATGTATGCCGGCTGCCAGATCCTGGCGGCTCTGGGCAACGGCGTGTACACCTGCATCGGCTGGTCCCTGGTGGCGGACTTCATCGACTACGGCGAGTGGAAGTTCGGCAACCGGGACGAGGGCACCAACTACGCTCTGTACTCCTTCTTCCGCAAGCTGGCGCAGGGCATCGGACCCTCTCTGGGCCTGGTGCTTGCCACCCTGCTGGGCTACAACGCCGCCCTGGGCGCACAGCAGACCGCTGAGGTCGCCCTGACCATGCGCTATATGGTGGCTGTTGGCTACCTGATCGGCACACTGCTGCAGCTGATCGCCATCGGCCTGATCTACAACCTGGACAAGAAGACCCTGGCCAAGGTGGAAGCCGACCTGAACGCCCGTAAGGAAACCAAGTAAGCTTACCCCCATACCCCAAAAACGGCGAGCCGCAAGGTTCGCCGTTTTGCTGTACCTTGATAGTTGAATTTTGTGAATCTTTAAAGGTTGACGAAATAGAACATCTGTGGTATAGTATAGTTAACCGCTATGAGGAACTGAGTTGAATATACAGGACTATTTCAGTCGGAACAGAGGAAAGGAGAGAGCAATGGCAGCTAGAAGAATGTTCTCCACCACAGTGATGGAGACGGATGCGTTTCTGGATTTGCCGGACAAGGCCAAGACACTGTATTTCTACCTTTGTATGAATGGGGACGACGACGGCTTCGTCGGGGCTCCGAAAAAGGTGATGCGGATCGCCAAGAGTACCGAGGCGGCGCTGCGGCTGCTGGTGGACCGGGGCTGGATCATTTGGTTTGACAGCGGTGTGGTGGTCATCACGGACTGGCGACTGCACAACACCCTGCAGAATGACCGGTACAAGGAGACCATCTACAAAAAGGAGATGGCCATGCTCCGGCAGGACGAAACCGGCAGGTATGTACTGCGGGAAAACAGCCTGGAAACAGCGTGTATCCAGAGCGGATCCAACCTGGAAACAGGGTGTATCCAGACTGGATCCAAGTTGGAAACAGAGTGTATCCAGTCTGGATCCAATCCGGAAACACAACATAACCTAACAGAACCTAACAAAACAGAACAGAACAAAACAAAACGAGAGAGAGAGGACGCGCCCGCGCCCGCCGGGGGTTTTAAAAATTCCCATGGAGAATTTGGTTGGGTGAAGCTCACAGACGCAGAGCATGCTGAGCTTTGTCGGGAGATGGGTCAGACGGAGCTGAAGCGGTGCATTGCCTATGTGGACGAGTCCGCTCAAGCCACAGGGAATAAAAACCAATGGCGGGACTGGAATGTGATACTCAGAAAATGCCACCGGGAGGGCTGGGGGAAGGGAAGAGACGGCAAACCGAAGCTTCCACCTGCGGAACGACCAAGAGTGCCGGGGGCGGTGTACTTGTAGGAGTGTGGAGTTAGGAGTGTGGAGTGTGGAGTTGTAAATGATCGTTTATGGTTGGATGATTGGAATACCGTTATCTTGTGGAAGTTGAAAGTTGATAGTTGAAAGTTGAAAGTTAAGGTGTCGCTTTGTGACTGATTTCAATCATTTCCGAAGGAAATACCACTAACTTTCAACTTTCCACTTTCAACTTTCAACTGCTATAAACGATCATTTTTTTTGGAGGATTCATGACGGCGGTTGGACGAGGAGTGACCTATGGACAGAATTGATTTTTCCAGACTGCAGGCCGGGATTCAGGGGATGGATCCTGTTTTGGCGGCGCTGCAATCTCGGGTGGAGACCTACAACAATCAGGCGGCTGGGAACGACGGTACAGGCATCGACTGTCCCATCTGCAAAAATAAGGGCAATATCGCCTTCATCGGGGAAACCGGGTCCTTTACCGTCCGGCCCTGCCAATGCAGCGCAAGCAGGAGGACGGTGCTGCGGCTTCAGCGGCAGGGACTGGCGGAGCGGGCTGCCCGCCAGACCCTGGAGAACTTCTGCGCCGATACGCGGCTGCGCAGGACCATGAAGGAGACTGTGGAACGCTTTCTCCGGGACCCGGAGCCCCACTGGCTGGCTATCTGCGGCCAGAGCGGCGTGGGGAAGACCCACCTGTGCACCGCTGCCTTCGCCGCCCTGAGCTTTGCCAGAGGCCTGGAGGGACGGTATCTGACCTGGAATGCGGATGCCCGAAGGATCAAAACCGCCGCTGTGAATGGGGACGATGGGCTGCTGACCGCCTGCAAGACCTGCCAGCTGCTGTACATCGACGATCTGTTCAAGATGAAGCCGGGGACCGAACCCACCGACGCGGATGTGCGGCTGGCCTTTGAGCTGCTGGACTGGCGGTACAACCGGCGTCTCGTGACCATTCTCTCCACCGAGTGCCAGCTGGAGGACCTGCGGGAGCTGGATTTCGCCCTGTACCGAAGGATCACTGAAATGTGCGGCCCATACAAGATTAACATCGCCCCGGACCGGAGCAAATGCTTCGCGGAAGCGTAGATGCCTGGGAAGCACTGTAGCCAATTGCGGTTTGCCTTTGTGTCTTTTACAAAATAATCATTGTAAATCCAACAGGGCGCTATTATAATATACACAAATCCCGAAAGGATCGGAGGGGAGAAATGTGAAATTAGAGGAACTGCGGAGCATGTTCCAGCAGATCGGAGTGCCCCAGAGACCGGAGGACCAGGTCCTGATGCAGCGGATGCTGCTGCATGCGGGAATCGAGCCGCGGAATGTTCACCAGGAAATGGAAATGTCCTCCCGGTTTGTGGATACCTACCCGGATGTCTCCTTCTCCAATGCGGCCATATCCCTCCACGCCCATTCCTTTTACGAGATCCTGTACTGCTGCAACACCTGCGGCGTGGAATACCTGGTGGAGGCAACCCGTTACCAGCTGCGCAAGGGCGACATCGTTCTGCTGCCGCCTGGGGTCAGCCACCGACCGTTGCTGCCGGAGAATATGACGGAGCCCTACCGGCGGTATGTGCTGTGGCTCAGCGTGGAATATGTTGCCGCGCTGGAGCGGATTTCTGCCATCCCGTTCCGGAAGGGCGGCATCCGGCTGCTGCGGACCGCTGGGACCCGGTGGGAGTACCTGGGAGAGCTGTTCAAGCTGGGGGTCGTGGAATACGCGGCCCAGGAACCCGGATGGGAGGAAGCCATCTGCGGCAGCACCACCTTCCTGCTGGCGCATCTGAGCCGGGCGGTGATGGACCAATCCGCCGCGCCTCTGCCGCCGGAAAAGCCGGAACTGCTGGATCAGGTTATGGCCTATGTGGAGCAGCATCTGGCGGAGCGGATCACGCTGGCAGAGGTGGCCCGGCAGTTTTACGTCAGCGAGAGCACCATCACCCAGGCCTTCCGCAAGCGGATGGACGTCAGCTTCTACCGCTGCGTCACCCAGCGCCGCCTGATCGCCGCCAAGGCCCTCATCGAGAGGGGCATCCTCCTGGAGGCGGTGGCGGAGCAGGTGGGCTTTTCCGACTACTCCACCTTCTTCCGGGCCTTCAAGCAGGAATACGGCACTTCCCCAAGGCAGTACCGCAAACGCCAGAACGCCCAGGAGTGAGGCGTCCATACGGAAGGGAAACCGGTGAAAATGGAGGGCGATTGTTCCATGCTTCATTTCAGTCGAGCTAATCATTTGCGAGGGAAATGTTCGTTTAGCGCAGAGCGAATGCAAAATGCTGAATGCTAAATGCTAAATGATGGTATCCCTTCGGGATGAATAAAACACGCAGGCAAATGCAAATAGATTTCTTGATTGCCTGGAGAAAACGTTCCTTTATCGCTTCTTTCCATTTTATCCCCGGAGGGGATACCTTCATTTTGCATTCTGCATTCAGCATTTTGCATTCGAAGATAAACGATCATTTCGCATGCGGTATACCATCCTCACCTTTTAGGCCTGCCTGTCATACCATGGCCTGAGGTGGTTTTATGGTTCTTCCATTGGGGAAGCCGGAGGCGGTGGCCTGTGTGTCCGGGGAAGGAAAGCTGCGCGGGTGCGTGAAGTTTTATGCCGCCGGCTGCGGGTGCCTGGTGGCGGCGGAAATCCGGGGTCTGCCGGAAAGCGATACCGGCTTTTTCGCGTTTCATATTCATGAGGGCGGTGACTGCGGCGGGACGGATTTTTCGGACACCGGCGGGCATTTTAACCCGGAAAAGCAGGCCCATCCCCGGCACACGGGAGACCTGCCGCCGCTGCTGTCCGATCACGGAACTGCCACGCTGCTGGTGCAGACGGGGCGGTTTACCCCCAGGGAGGTCATTGGCCGGACGGTGGTAATCCACCAGAATCCCGACGATTTCCACACCCAGAGCGCCGGAAACGCCGGAAGAAAAATCGCCTGCGGGATAATCCGCAGAGCATGAAACTGTCGGTTACAAATCCGTTGTGCCAAAATAAATGCATAAATGATCGTTTAGCGCAGAGCGAATGCAAAATGCTGAATGCAAAATGCTGAATGCTAAATGCTAAATGATGGTATCCCTTCGGGATGAATAAAACACGCAGGCAAATGCAAATAGATTTCTTGATTGCCTGGAGAAAACGTTCCTTTATCGCTTCTTTCAATTTTATCCCCGGAGGGGATACCTTCATTTTGCATTCTGCATTCAGCATTTTGCATTCGAAGATAAACGATCATTTACAGGAATCCCTGCGGCGGGTCGGAATCGTTAGCTTTCTTTTGCATTTCCTCCGCATCCAGGGAAAAGTGTCAAAAAAAGTAGTGTCTGTTCCTATTTTGTGGTTGTAAAATTCTTAAGAATGATGTATAATGCCTTAAGCTGTAAAACCATAATTTGCGGGGGATTTGACATATATGTTGAAAAATAGGAAAATTGCCA
>CAMGIN010000110.1 GCA_946056135.1 uncultured bacterium
GGCTTCGTGGAGCCATTGGCCGCCAAATTCTGCAACGGCACCACCGTCACCTGCGAGGGTCTGAGCCAGTGGGGCAGCCAGAATCTGGCGAGACAGGGCTACACCGCCCCCCAGATCCTGCGCAGCTATTACGGTAATGTGGAAATCGTGAACAACGCCCCCATCCAGGGTGTCACCTCCTCCTACCCAGGCACACCTCTGCGGCGGGGATATTCCGGCCCCAGCGTGGTGGTGATCCAGGTGGAGCTGAACCGAATCTCCCAGAATTATCCCGCCATCCCCAAAATCTTCCCGGTAGACGGGATTTTCGGCGCCCAGACAGAAGCGGCAGTCCGGAAATTCCAGGAGATCGTCAACCTGACGGTGGACGGCATCGTGGGTCAGGCCACCTGGTACGCCCTGGTGCGCTACTACATCGCCGTCACCAACATGGCGGAGCTGCGCAGCGAGGGCCAGCGGTTCTACACCATTTCCTGGGCTACCACCAACCCCATCGAGCAGGGCGACACCGGCGTCAAGGTGGAGCATCTGCAATATATGCTCAGCGTCCTGTCCGCCTACATTCCCGAGATTCCCCCGGTAACAGTAGACGGGATCTTCGGCAGCGCCACCCGTGACGCTGTCATCGCGGCACAGAGACGGTTCGGCCTGCCCCAGACCGGCATTGTGAACTACGACACCTGGGACGAAATCTACGACCAGTTCTCCGGTATCGAGACCACCAGCTGGCGAAATCCCGAGACCTTCCCCTATACCTCCGCCATTATCAGCGGCAGCGCACCAAGAGCCCGGTATTCCAAATCCACCACCATGACCCAGTTCCCCGGCACGGACCTCCGCACCGGGAACCAGGATTCCGTCAGACAGGAGGCGCCCCGATGAGACCACCCGAATCCTTTGTCGGTCAGCCCATTCGCAGCCTGCAGACCATGCTGCGGGTCATTGCGGAAAATGACCCAACCCATGTCCGGCTGGTGCCCGATGGCATCTACGGCCCGGAAACCACCCGGGCGGTGTCCGTCTTTCAGCGAAACCACGGTCTTCCGGTGACCGGCGTCACCAATCAGGCCACCTGGGAGGCAGTGGTGGCTGTGTACGAACCGGCCCTGGTGGCCCAGACGGAAGCCCAGGAGCTTGCCATTGTTCTGAATCCCCAGCAGGTCATCCGCAAGGGAGAGCGTAATCCCAACCTGTATCTGGCTCAGGGGATGCTGCTGGTGCTCCACGAGACCTACAAAAGCGTCGGCCACCCCAGCATGTCCGGAATTCTGGACGAACCTACTGCGGACTCCCTGGCCTCCTTCCAGCGGTTAAGCGGCCTGCCCATGACCGGGAATCTGGATAAGCACACCTGGAAGCACCTGGCGCTGCAATTTCCCCTGGCAGCCACCGCGAAAACCATTCCTGACTGAGGGAAGCGAAATATGGACAATTTATAAATTTTTACCGATTGGAACTGGTTCCACTTGATAAAGTCCGCGAAACTGTCTATAATAAATTGTAAATTTTGCATCAACGGTTTCTAGCGGAGGGAATTCCCATGTTCATCAAAGACTGGAAAAAGGAAGTATTCACCATACCGAATCTGCTCAGCCTGTTTCGGCTGGTGCTGATCCCCGTATATGCCTATATCTACCTGAATGCCACAGAGAATTATCAATACCTCATTGCAGGCTCCATTATGGCAGTCTCCTGCATCACGGATATGGTGGACGGGAAGATCGCCCGGCGCTACAATATGATCTCCAACCTGGGCAAGATTCTGGACCCTCTGGCGGATAAGATCACCCAATTCACCCTGACGCTTTGTCTGTCCCTGAAATATCCCGTCCTGCGTCCGGTGCTGGGCCTGTTCATAGTCAAAGAAATCTTCCAGATGGTCATGGGCATTATCCACCTTCGGAAAGGCCGGATGCTTCCGGGGGCTCTGATGGCAGGCAAAGTCTGCACCACCATTTTGTTCATCAGTCTCATTGCCCTGGTGCTGTTCCCCAACATGCATCCCAGATTTGTGGATGCCATCGCCGCGGTGGACACCGTATTTCTGGTGATCTCCTTTATCAGCTACATCCTTGCCTACTTTGGAAAGAACACCAAAGTTCAGGACCTGAAAACCGAATGACAAAAAACCTTCCGCCCAAAAAAGCGGAAGGTTTTCCTTTTTTCCGGTCAATTATAATCCCTCCGGCGGCCACGAACCAAAAGCCTTTGGGTATTGATCCCATAGGGTGTACAGGTCACCAGCGTACAGTAGTCCTCCCCTTCCACGATCTGAAGCGCTGCGGTCTCCTGGGGTTCCACGATTTTGATTTGATCGACCTCATAGTTCAGAACCGCATCCAGCACCCTGAGCTGGAAAACATCTCCCACGGCAAGCTGATCCAAGTCGGTAAACAGTTTAGCGCCTGGCAGTCCCCGGTGGCCTAAGAGAACGCAGTGGGTGCTTTCCCCGCCCACCGGAAGGCTGGACCATTCCGCATGCCCGACAGCGGCCTGTAAAACCGCTTCCTCCGTTCCATGATAAATCGGCATGGTGCATTGAATGTCTGGGATCTCAATATAGCCCATCATGCCGTCTTCCGTCACATGGAGCAGCCTCTGATATTCCGCTGCTTGTTCCTCACTAACCAGGAAGGAATTGCCGTACTCCCTGAGAAAGCGGTTATAGACTTCCGCTTCACGCCAAAGCTGGTGATTGCTTTCGCTGTCCAGATCGGCAACTTGCTCGATATAGCAGGCAATGGCCTGTGACTGCCGCAGGTCGTTCCATCGGTCACTGACGGAAGGATACAACAGCAAGGACAGCCCAAGCAAAAAGAATGCCGCAAAAAGGATGGCGGATAATGGCTTTCGCATAACGGATTCTCCTCAGCACTGCATAGACCGCTGTCATATTTCCATAATAGCGCCTATGCAAAATAGGAATATCCCTATCATAGCACAAGTCCGGAATCGAATTCACGATGAATAGCGAAGAAAAAAACAGCGGCTCAAATGAGCCGCTGCCAGGTCGAATTTCCTCTCTTTACTGCGGGAGCAGTGTGTCACAGGGCCGCCGTCGGGTTATCCGCAGATATTTCCACGGCATCGGCTTTCCTCACTGCTCGCTTGTGTACTTATAGTATAGCACAGTTTTCTGAGATTTGGTGAAGAATCCTTGAACACCGGAAAATATTTTTTTGAAATTGTAAAAACTGCACAGTTTTTACGCAGGATAGGTATTGCTCAAAAGCAGGAGCAAGGGCAGTGCCAGCGTGAATACACTGATCGCCCAGGAATACATGGCCTTGCGGGAGCAGAACATCAGCAGAAGACACGCCAGCGTCAGTCCCAGCGGTCCTGCCACCGCCAGCTGTCGGCTGATGGTGCGGGCAAATTCGCCGGTAGCCAGAAGATGGATGCCCACCTGCTCCGGCAGATGGGACATATTATAAGATGCCAGCCGCAGAGCAAAATACACCACCGGCGCGGCCATGACAAATTTGCGCAGGCGGAACAGCCACACACCGATGAGATTGATAACGGAATTGATTTTATGAACCACAGCCTTGAACTTTTCAAAGCCGGTATGCTGCGCTGTCCGGACAGCGGCGCTCTGATTTTCACCACCGGGATTATCCATGTTGTACCTCCGAAATGGGATTTTCTCTATGATAGCATATTTTCCGCCCGGTTGCAAGCCATTGGAAATGCTCCGAAAAGAATTCAGAAAAAGTTAAAAGTCCGTTTTATTGGACCGCAGTCATTGTATACTGGCAGCAGAAAACAACAAAGGAGGCATTCCCATGAAAACCAGGAAAACAAATCCCTATCTGTCTGTCTACAACCCCAGTCAGCCCAAGTACCCCAACGCCGCAGACAACCGCTATTTTGCGGAAAAAGCCCTGAACATCATCACCGCCATCGTCTCCGGCATCGGCTTTGCCAGCGCAATGCTGTTTCTGGTTACACTGGGTTAACGCAGATCTTCCTCCCGCAGGATGCGGCAGGCGGTAATCCTGCGGTCCCCTGTCTCGATCAGGCCAACCGTGCCGCCAAAATAGCCGCAGCTGCCGGGATTCAGAATCCACAGTCCGTCTTCCTCCCGTCGGCAATTCGCCTGATGGGTATGGCCATAGAGCACTGCATCCACGCGGCTGGCCCTGGCATCCCGGAGCAGGCTGGTCAGCGTCAATTTCACATTGTGCCGGTGGCCGTGGGTCATATACAGATTCACACCGCACACCGGCTGCACCAGAATCTCCGGCTGCCCCGGCGGACAGCGATAGCGGTCACAGTTTCCCGGCACCTGATACAGCGCGGTGCCGGGAAACAACTCTTTTATGGTAAGCCCATCATCAAAGTAGTCCCCAAGGTGAATAATGGCGTCGGGTTTCACCGCCTCGATGCACCGGTGCATGAAGCTCAGCGCAGAGTGGGAATCGGACAGGACCAGAATCTTCATTGGTTCACTTCCCTTCTCAGTTTGTGCACAGGACGACCGCAATATACATTATAATAGATGTACGCGGTTGCAGCACATCATTCCGGGTCCACATCCGAATCGTCGATGGTCACTTCCCGGAAGAACTTCCGCTTTTCTGAAGGCGTACAGCCATAGATCTCCCGGAAATACTGGTTGAGCATCTTGGGATCCCGAAAACCGTGGCGCTCCGCGATCTCACTGATGGGATCGTCCGAAGTCTCCAGCTCCCGGCAGAAGGCTGTGGTGCGGATCTGGTAAACATATTGCAGATAACTCACGCCCATATTCTTCTTAAACAGGCGGCAGAAATATTCCTTATTTAAACCCATGTAGTTGGCCGCATCATCCAGAGGCAGCTCCTCAGCGTGGTGAAGCTGAATGTATTCCAGCAGCGGTTCCAGCCGGGTCATGTCGCTGCGCTGTAAGGTGGTCTCCTCCACCGCCAGAGGCTGGGAGAAATACTTCACCAGCAGCGCTGTCACGGCAAACAGCCGGGCCTGCCGTTCCAGCTTATAGGCCAGGTGGGATTCCTCGGTCTGGCGCAGGATCTCCTGCAGGTGGACCCGGAGCTGCTCATAGGCCATGGCTTTGGCCTGATCCTCCGGGTCGAAGGTCAGCGAAAAGCTGAGCTGGTCAAAATTCGGCACGAATTTGCACATCTGGCTGGGCAGAATATGGACGCACAGATAGTTCGCCTTGCGGCCGAATTTGGTGGCGTGAACCTGGTGGGAATTGATCAGATAGATGTCGCCGGGCTTGGCATGAAGGGTCGTATTTTCAAAAATGCAAGTTACTCTGCCCTTTACAAACAAAAGCAGTTCCACCGCCTTATGCCAGTGGGGAGGGGAGTAGCCGCCGGTCTTGTTCTCCAACTTCACGCCGAATCCGGTCTCGTCCAAGTCCGTTAAGAGCTTATGTTGGTAATTCTGCACAAAAACCACCCTTTCGCAGAACTTTTGAAGTTCAAAACTTGTTCACAATGTCAATATCCTCCAAAGCAAAGTCAATTATACCACTTTTTTCCTGCCTGTCAAGGTGATATAATGCTCATGCTTCAAGGGTGAGCCGTCAAAGCCCCTTGCAAGTTTCGTTCAAAGAAATTTCATAAGCGGTTCTAGCCGCCCAGTGAAATCCGCAGGCTGCCATGAAAAAGGGTTCTATCCCGCAGCCCATCATTCCGGCACCGGCGCAATCCGGAGCGATCCGGTTTCCCGGTGCGTCTCATAAACGAACGTCACGCGTATTATGCGCAGCCTTTTAGGAGGTAATAGAATATGAAGAACAGCAACATGAAGCAGCGCATCATCGAAGCCATGGCCACCTACGGCGAGATCACCAACTGGCAGAACGCGCAAGCCCAATGTATCCTGAAAAACCTGTTTTCGGAGGTAATGAACAATGACGAACAATAACATGAAGCAGCGTATCATTGACGCTATGGCCGCTTACGGCGAGATCACCAACCGTCTGGCCCGGTAAGTCCCGGCAACCAATCAAGGAGGTAACTGACTATGAAGAACAATACTAGGAAGCAGCGTATCATCGACGCTATGGCCGCTTACGGCGAGATCACCAACCGTCTGGCCCGGTAAGTCCCGG
>CAMGIN010000111.1 GCA_946056135.1 uncultured bacterium
ATGGCAAAAACGCCTACGTCTACCTGTTTGCGGAGGATGGAGAGGCGGATTTGCCCCCTGTTGAGCAACCTATGTATCCGTTGGGAGAGGATAGCGAATGAGATCCTGATGTATTTTCGGGCGCAGCGAAAAAGCGCCCAGGATGTATCCCTGTTTGACTACATCGAAACCGGTGCTGACGGGGCTCCGTTGGAATTGATGGACGTGGTTAGTGAGGACTGCGATCTGCTGGAGCAGGTGTCCTCCCGGGAGATGGCGCAGCAACTGCGCCGGGCTGTGGATACCTGTCTGACGGACCAGGAGCGACAGGTGATCCTGCTGCGCTATGGTCTGGATGGGCGGACACCGAAACGTCAACGGGAGGTGGCGGAACTTACAGGGATCAGCAGAAGTTATGTTTCCCGGATCGAAAAGCGGGCGCTGCAAAAGCTTCGAGCAGCTTTGGGGCAATAACGTTGTTATCATACTTACTTGCGATAAAAAATAGACTTTTTTTCGCAGGCTCCTTGCTTTATAGAGAAACGATTGCACAATTTTCATTCTGCAAGATGACAAGCGGATCGAAAATCGGATGCCCAAGATTTTCTGTCCAGGAAAGGATTGGTCGATGGCCCGTCGGGTGGTGCCTCCTGACGGAAAATGAAGGATTTCATTCAAATGACAAGATTCTGAAGACAGAACGACAGCTGCTGATGGAACACTGTCAAAAACTACTTTGGAATTATTACCAAAAGTTAGCAGGATTAACCTGGACCTTCTTACCAGAATTCACAAATCGTTCGTAAGATAGACATTTGTACTTCACAGACAGACAATTGTGATGTATAATTAGCACGATATTTCGGCACAGCGCGTTGTGGACGACTGGCCAGATGGAAAGGACTGCTTATGGAATCCAATCTGCAGGAACAGCTGAATAAATTGCTGGATGCGTATTCCCATCTTTACGATATTGACCGGGATGTGACGGTGGAGGGAACTGTTTATCCTGCCACAGCCACCTACTATCTGCGGGATGAGAATTACCTGGTTTCCAAAAAGCACGTCCTGTCGGCGGTGGAGCAGCATGAATATGTCTACTTCTACCTGACCGATCATCTGGACGAGGAAACCTTGCTCACCCAGATTGAGATGACCAGGCAGGCAGGTCTGGCCCGGGTCAATCCCACCAAAGAGCATATGTTTTCCTACGTTACGCTGGTTGTGTTGGCAAATACCATTGATCCGGAGGCCAAGCGCCTGATCAAGCGTACCCGCTTCCGGAAAAACTACATGCTGACGCTCCGGGGCTGGGCGGAGTATCACGTGGCAGCTATGGAAACATCTACCAATCGCTTCTTTTCCAATCCAGCCGGAAAGGGAGCCCGAAAAAACCTGGAGCGCAATTTCGCTCCAAAGAGAGAACGAAAGGAGTAACACAGCAATATGAACGGTCTCGTACTTCTGATCCTCAGCATCGCAGTGCTGGTATGCGGCTATATCTTCTATGGCCGGTACCTGTGCAAAAAGTGGGGCGTCGGTGAAAAGACGGAACCCACCCCTGCCCACACCATGGAGGACGGCATTGATTATGTCCCCGCCAAGGCCCCGGTTCTGATGGGTCACCACTTCTCCTCCATCGCCGGTGCGGGCCCCATTACCGGTCCCATCAGCGCGGCTGCTTTCGGCTGGCTGCCCTGCACACTGTGGATCCTGGTTGGCGGCATCTTCTTCGGTGGTGTCCATGACTTTGGCGCTCTGTTTGCCTCCGTCCGTCACGGCGGCAAGTCCATCGGTGAGATCATCTCTGCCAACATGGGCAAGCGCGCCAAGCGCCTGTTCATCACCTTCGCTTACCTGACCCTTATCCTGGTGGTCGCTGCCTTCGCCTCCATCGTGGCTGGCACCTTCGGCGCGAAATACGACGCCGCCGGCGCTGTGGATATTGCCGCCTCCACCAGCAATGCCCGTGTTGCCATGGTGTCCATCCTGTTCATCCTGATTGCCATCGTCTTTGGCTACGCGGTGTACCGCCGCAACATGCCCATGGGTGTCTCCAGCGTGGTGGGTGTCCTGGCTATTGTGGCGATCATCGCCATTGGCATCAACTTCCATCCCATTTACCTGTCCACCACCACCTGGATGTGGATCGTTGGCCTGTACATCACCATCGCTTCCATTACCCCTGTGTGGATTCTGCTGCAGCCCCGTGATTATCTGTCCAGCTTCCTGCTGTACGCTATGCTGGCCCTGGCCGCTGTGGGCGTTGTCCTGGCCCGGCCCGACATGAGCAACATGACCCTGGCTGCCTGGTCTGTGGAAGGCGCTTCCGGCACCACCTACCTGTTCCCCGTGCTGTTCACCACCATCGCCTGCGGCGCCATCTCCGGCTTCCACTCTCTGGTGTCCTCCGGCACCACTGCCAAGCAGCTGGACAAGGAAACCGACGCTAAGCCCATCGCTTACGGCGGCATGCTGCTGGAGTGCGTCCTGGCCATCCTGACCCTGTGCGCCGTGGCTTACGCCTTTGGCTGGAACAAGGCCAATCCTGATGCCGCTCTGAAGGGCGCTACCGCCATCTTCGGCGGCGGCATCGCCCACATGATCGACGACGCCATCCCCGGCACCTACGATGTGCTGTACACCCTGCTGGTGCTGACCTACTCCGCCTTCTGCCTGACCTCTCTGGACACCGCCACCCGTCTGGCCCGGTTCATGTTCCAGGAGTTCTGGCTGGACGGCAGCAAGGGCGAGACCCCCGAGAATGTCACCGGCTACAAGAAGGTCCTGGCCAACCCCCTGGTGGCGACCCTGATCACCGTGGTGCTGGGCGTCCTGCTGGGCATGAACGGCTACGGCAAGATCTGGGCTCTGTTTGGCTCTGCCAACCAGCTGCTGGCCGCTCTGGGCCTGCTGGCTGTGGCTACCTGGCTGGGCAATGTGGGTAAGGACAACAAGATGTTCCTGTTCCCCATGGCCTTCATGCTGGTGGTTACCATCTCGTCTCTGGTCATCAACACCAAGAACCAGTTCACCATCATCGCCGCCGGCGGCGCGGACTGGGGCCCCTGGGCCCAGGCCATCATCGGCATCCTGCTGATCGTCCTGGCTCTGGTCCTTGCTGTGGAGGGTGTTACCACCATGGCGAACCAGCTGAAGCAGAAGAAGGCTAAGGCTTAATTCTCTCAAAAATCATCCCTGATACCGTTTTTGCGGTATCAGGGTTTTTTTGACCATGGAGAGTGGAGTTAATGCAGAATGCTTTTTTTCTGCATCCTCTTGCGCTTTTGAAAAAAGGGATTATAATAGGTCTGGTTATTATTTCCAGAGAAGGTGCAGTTCCATGAAACGCCAGAATCAGACCATGCTCCAGGGGCCGCTGTTTCCGAATATCATTGCTTATACCGTTCCTATCATTTTGACAAGCCTTTTACAGCTGCTGTTCAATGCTGCCGACCTGATCGTGGTTGGCAGATTCTGCGGCAGCGTTTCTGTGGCTGCGGTTGGTGCTACCGGAGCCATCACCAATCTGATCATCAACTTCTTTATCGGCCTGTCTGTGGGTGCCGGTGTTACCGTGGCCCATGCCTTGGGCAGCAGGGAGGATGACGTGGTTCATTGTACGGTCCATACCGCCTATCCCACCGCCTTGTTCAGTGGCGTGTTCCTGACCGCCGTGGGAGTATCCCTTTCGGAGACCTTCCTGCGCTGGATGGGCACACCGGACACTGTGCTGCCGTTGTCCGCCGTGTATATGAAAATCTACTTTGCAGGCATTACCTTTACCATGGTGTATAACTTCTGTGCTGCCATTCTACGGGCGGCAGGGGACACCAAGAGTCCGCTGGTTTTCCTGACCTTTGCCGGAGCTGTGAATGTGGTGCTGAACGTGATTTTCGTCACGGTGCTGCACATGAATGTGGCCGGCGTGGCCCTGGCGACTACCGTGTCCCAAGGAATTTCCGCCGTGCTTGTGACCATCGCCCTGATGCGGCGGAGGGATGCCTGTAAGCTGGAGCTGCGGAAAATGAAGTTCTACGGCCCTCAGCTGAAGAAGATCCTCCGCATCGGTATGCCTGCGGGAATTCAGGGCTCCCTGTTCTCGATCTCCAATGTGTTGATCCAGTCCTCTGTTAACTCCTTCGGTGACGTGCTCATGTCCGGAAACGCCGCTTCCGGCAACATTGAGGGTTTCGTGTACGTCTCCCTGAATGCTTTCCAGCAGACGGCGGTGAACTTCGTGGGCCAGAACGCCGGTGCCAGGCAGTATCGCCGGGTGTACCGGACGCTGTGGATCTGCCTGGGCTGCGTTACCGTGGTGGGGCTGACCCTGGGCAATCTGGCTTACGCCCTGGGACCCAAGCTGCTGTCCATTTATATCACCGATTCCCAAGAGGCCATTTCCTACGGCATGATCCGGCTGGGATTCATCTGCCTGCCCTATTTCCTTTGCGGACTGATGGATGTGACCACCGGGGCACTGCGGGGCATGGGAGCTTCCTTCGTCCCTATGGTCATTTGTATTCTGGGTGTCTGTGTCTTCCGCATCGGCTGGATCTATACCATTTTCCAGATCCCAAAGTTCCATACACCCCAGTGCCTGTATTTTTCTTACACCGTGTCCTGGATCATTACCTTCCTGTGCCAGATGGCGGCATTCCTGATCGTCTACCGGCGTCAGGCAAAAGAGGAACCTCTTGTCAGTCATTGATACCGGGAAACATCTACGGGAATTGTTCCCCAATTGCTGTTGAAAAGCCTGCTTTTTCTGTGTATAATATAGGAAAAAGCAGGCCCTATTTTGGCCTGAAGCATGGAGGCAATTATGAACTACGACGTAATCATTATCGGTGCAGGCCCCGGCGGCATTTTCTCCGCTTACGAATTGATCCAGTGCAGCCCGGAGCTGCGGGTGGCGGTCTTTGAAGCCGGTCATCCTCTGGACAAGCGACGCTGTCCCATTGACGGAGAGAAAATCAAAACCTGCATTGGTTGCAAGAGCTGCTCCATCATGAGCGGTTTCGGCGGCGCAGGGGCCTTCTCCGACGGAAAATACAATATTACCAACGACTTCGGCGGCACTCTCTATGAATATGTTGGCAAGAAGCGGGCCCTGGAGCTGATGCGCTATGTGGACGACATCAACATGCGCTACGGCGGCGAGGGCACCAAGCTCTACTCCACTGCTGGAACCCAGTTCAAGAAGGCCTGTATTCAGCATGATCTGCACCTGCTGGACGCCTCTGTGCGGCACCTGGGCACGGACATCAACTATGTGGTGCTGGAGAATCTGTACGCCTACCTGCGGGATAAGGTGGACTTCTTCTTCGACACCCCGGTCCAGTCCATCGCCGTTGCAGACGGTGGATATGAGATCACCTGCGCCGGCGGTGCGTATACCTGCGGGAAATGCATTGTCTCCGTGGGCCGCAGCGGCAGTAAGTGGATGGAGACGGTCTGTCGGGAGCTGGACATCCCCACCAAGAGCAACCGGGTGGACATCGGTGTCCGGGTGGAGCTGCCTGCGGAGGTATTTTCCCACCTGACCGACGAGCTGTACGAGAGCAAAATCGTCTACCGGACCCAGAAATACGGCGATCTGGTGCGGACCTTCTGCATGAATCCCAAGGGGGCGGTGGTCAATGAGAACACCAACGGCATCATCACCGTCAACGGCCACAGCTACGAGGACCCTGCCCGGCAGACCGAGAACACCAACTTCGCCCTGCTGGTGGCCAAGCACTTCTCCGAGCCCTTCAAGGATTCCAACGGCTACGGTGAGTCCATCGCACGCCTCAGCAACATGCTGGGCGGCGGTGTCATCGTCCAGCGCTTCGGAGACCTGATCCGGGGCCGCCGCTCCACCCCCAACCGAATCGAGGAGTCTTTTGTCACCCCCACTCTGAATGCCACCCCTGGCGACCTGAGCCTGGTACTGCCCAAGCGAATCCTGGACGGCATCATCGAAATGATCTACGCCCTGGACAAGGTGGCCCCCGGCA
>CAMGIN010000112.1 GCA_946056135.1 uncultured bacterium
TTTGGCTGCTTGGTGAGAGATTCCAAAGTAATCCCTGCTTCGGCATCCCGCTGGATGCGCAGGGCATAGGAATCCAGCCGTTTGGCGTAAAGATGTTGGATTTCCTCATAGGCAACACGATAATTACTGCTCCGTACTTTGGCGTAAACCGTTTGGTACAGCAATTCAAATTCTTCCGCTTCCGGCATTCTCTGATGCTCCAGAAAGAAGCGCAGCGTTTCCCGGTACATCCAGTCGGCAATGCGGGCTTTCTGTTTCTGCTTCAGAGACTTATAGGGCACGAGTGGTTTTTCCGGCATAGCACTTCCTCCCCCTGGTATCGAGGTCAGTATAGCAGAAAAGCGGCAGGAAGTCTATCACTCTTCCTCGTCAAAGTCGGGAATCAGATCAAGGGTGGCAAATTCTGCATCGGTCAAAAGATTCAGCTTGGCGATGGCGCTGTCCGTCAGATCTTTCAGTTCCTGCTCGTCCATGTCCAGATAGGTACGCATTTCCACAAGGGCGTGAATCAGCCCAAGACGGGTGCCGGGGTTGTAGATGCTCATGAGCTGCTGTTCTTCAAAGGTAAAATTCTCTTTCATGTTCAAAGCTCCTTTTCTTTTGTTTTTCGGGGTTTGGATTTGCGCCGGGGCTGCTGCGGCTGATCTTTGAGCTTTTCAAGGACAGACGCCTTTTTCTCCCGGTGGACGGCATCAGCCAAATCCATCAGGGAAATAGGCTGATCGGATTTGGCCTGCTGTTCCAGATCGGCTACCGTGGGCTGCTTACCGTTGTTAATGATTCCGTCGATCATGCCGTAATCATCCTCCGTGGACATCTCTGCTGCCTTCAGGTAGTTCTCTTTCTGGAAATCCGGCAGCTCCTTGAAACCCACGCTGTCGCAGTAGTGGTAGGATACCACACCGTCCTGCTTCAGCGCAACGATGTCACTTACAGAGAGGCTGTGCCCGGTAAAGTCACCGGGGCGGTTCAGATTGAAGATTTCAAACAATCGCTCCAATGTAGCCATTTGGCTTTGCTCGCAGACAATGGGGCCGGTGTAAATCACATCGTAGTTTGATGGAGCGGGTGGCGCAGGAATCCTGTCCAGTGCGGAATAATGCAATTCACGGGGAGCATCCTGCTTTAACTGCATGATTGCGTAGGCATCACCGGGAGCATCCAGAAAACGCTGGTGAACATCACGCGCAGGGACGGAATCGTGAATATCCTGCCATTCTTCGCGGGTAATGCCAATGATCCCATCGTGATTCACAACATCCTCAGAATCAAGCACCATTTCATCGGTATTGTCGGGATACAGCATGAAAAGCAGCGCATCCTGTTCCAGCAGCTCCAAAGCCCGATCCTTGGACAGCGGGAACATATTCGGGTCATGGTATCCATACCACTCCATCATGTCAGGGGTAATGATAGGGTCAGGAAGCGGGAGGCTCTGGGTATTCCGTGTCTGTGCTTCTTGCAGCGTTTCCAAAAGCTCCATAGGAGCGTACTTGACTTTATATCCGTCAAGACCATGAAGATCACAGACAGATAAACAGGCGGAGTAGATATGCTGTTCCGGGGAACCAATCTGCCCACCGTCGATCAGCTTGAAAGTTTCCTTGTCATAAAGAGAATAGTCAAAGCCGTCATCCGTCCGCTGGATATGCAGATAGGTATCGTCGGAGATGATGTACAGTTTTTCGGCATCATCCAGAGCCTTTGCTTCCTGCTCCGTCATAGAGCCGTCTTTCAGTTTGCCCTGAATCTCCAGACACTTTTCGTAGGTTCCAAGGAAAACGATCTCCGCAGGCAGCATTTTGGAATCCTCAGCCGGGAGGTATTTCTGGATGTAGGTGGATTCATTGTCACCCATCTGGCGGAAATTGCTGACCAGCCTGTATTCTGGCTTCCGGGAGGGTGCTTTTGCTGGCTCAACCTCTGCTTCTGCCGGTGTCGATTCTGGTGCTGCTTCATCCAGCTCTTTCTCAGGAGGGGCTATGTTGATGCCTTTTTCCTTGCAAATCTCCCGATAATGCTGCTCAATCCCGGAAATCAGCTCCGAGGAGGTCTTGTTTATGGTTTCCAGACTGGCACGGAGTTCTTTCAGCTCCTTGCCCTGGGACCATGTGGCGATGTAGCCGAAGCTGTTGTCGGCGGTTTCAATGCCGAAATACTGACAGACAGCATAGGAAATGCTCTCCGCTTCCACTTCCTCGGTATTCCTGTCCTTTTCTCCCGGTACAAGGATGGTTTCGCCATCGTCTGCCAGCTCCGTCATTTTCTCATAGTTGTGGAGCCGGGAATGGGCCATTTCGTGAATGGCGGCGCAGACGGTCTGTACCTGGCTCATGCCTTCCCGTAGGAAAATCGCCTGTTTGCTCAGACTGAAATAGCCATCCATGCCGGGTTCCATCGGCTCTATGGTAATAGGCACTTGGGAAGTCCGGCGCAGAGCCTCCATGAAAACCTCATACTGCGCCACATCCCCGGTCAGGCTGAAGGAAATCTGCGGCAGGGGTTTACCCTCCGTTTGAGCCACATCGAACACGGACACCACCTTGAACATGGGAATGGTGACTTCCTTTTCCTCGGTGATGGGTTTCCCTTCATCGTCCAGCATGGGCAGCTTGGTGTCTGGGTCCAACTTCTCCTTATCCACCTTAATTTTGTAGGGCGTGGGAGCCAGAATCTGGATACCCTTTTCGCCCTTTTTCACATGACGCCCGAAGCTGTTTTTCCACTTGCTGAAGCCAGCCACCAGCGTGGCATCGGGCCGCTGAGCGTGGATCAGCATAACATTGTTCAGGGAATACCTGTGGAAGCGGCTCATGGTTGTGAGGTAGTTTCGGTAGCGGTCACTTTCAAACAGTTCCATAATGCCTTTTTCAATACCAGCGGTGATCTCTTTGATGCGCTCTTTGTTTGACTGTTTTTCTGCCATGAAGAATTCTCCTTTCCTTTGAAAATAGTAAAATCGATGCCCCTGCGCAGTCTGAGGGCGGACCGACACAGGGGCATTTTCACGCATTTAGAAAGCCGTTTTTGGGCTTCCGAATATACTTTGTCATCCCCCTATGAATGAGAGCAAAAAAGTCATTGGTATCAGCCACTTTTTTGCCCTCTAAATGCGTGACTTGAGGTAGTGATTGTGGAGCCGGATTGCCTCTTTTCGCCGCCGCTCTTTTCTGGCACATTCGGGACAATATTTCGCACGATTGGATTTGGCGTAGATTGGAGCGTTGCAGATGGTGCAGCAGCGCTTTGGATGCAGGCCCAGAATTTTGCTTTCTAATTCCGGGTCATTGGGCAGCACCGCATTGCGGAACCACTTGCAGTTCAGCGAGTAGGAAATCCACTGTGGGCAGACATTGCAGAACGACCAGTCCAGAACAAGGCAGCTTCCATTGTCATAATTGCAGCAGCGGCTGCGTATCAGCTTTCGCGCCTGCTTTAGCTGCTCGTCATTCATCCGGGGCAGATCAGCCATTGCCAAACACCAGCTTGAAATGCGCCCGCTCACCATCGTCCTCCAGAACCACGGCGGCGTCATAGACATTCCCGGTCTTGGAGGAAACACAGCCCTTCAGCGGGGCGCGGCCTTTCTCCAGCAGGAGCTGAGCAGTTCTTTTCTCCAGCGTTTTCTGCTTGAGGGTAAAGAACCGGCTGTCCCTCCACAGAACGAATGTGCAATCCTTGTTCGTGCAGAAGTATCCCTTGCTGCGCACGATCACCGGACTGCCGCACCGGGGGCATTTGCCCACGGTGTTTTCAGCAGAGGGAAACAGAATATCCGCACCGGAAACAGGACGGTAATTCTTGACCAGATCGGCGAGCATTTCATGAATGCCGTCCAGAAAATCATCGTCATCCAGTTTGCCCTGCTGGACAAGAGACAGCCGATTCTCCCATTCAGCGGTCAGCAGCGGAGACTGGAGCTGTTCCGGCAGAACTGTAATCAGGGAATTGCCCAGAGCAGTGGGAACCAGAATGGTCTGCTTTTTCACCTTGCGGCGTTCCAGCATCCCGGTTGCCACCAGTTTTTCCAGAATCCCGGCGCGGGTGGCAGGGGTTCCAAGCCCTTTGCGCTCCGCATCCTCCGGCATATCCTTTGCCCCTGCCGTTTCCATGGAGGACAGCAGAAGATCTTCCGTAAAGTGCTTGGGCGGCTGGGTTTTGCCATCCTTCACAGATACCTTGCTGGGGGTCAGGATTTGCCCGACTTCCAGACCGGAAAACCACTTCTGGGGGATGCTTTTCTGGTTGTATTTCTTCCACCCGGCATCCAGAAGCATCTTCATGGTGGTCTTGAAGGATTCCCCGCAGGTGATGGAGATTTCTGCTTCCCGGTAGCGATACGCTCCGCTGACCGCCATCAGCACCTGCCGGGAGATCAGCTTCAGGATATTCTGTTCCGCCGTGGGGAGTGTGGACAAATCCTGTTCTCCTGCTGCCATTGTGGGAATAATGGCGTGGTGATCGGATACCTTTTTGGAGTTGCACACCTGCTGAGCCAGAATATCGCTGGGGGCATCCAGTGCGCAGATTCCGGCAGCGCACAGAACGATTGCCGGGACACTTCCAAGCATATCGTCGGTCAGATAGCGGCTGTCCGTCCGGGGATAGGTACACAGCTTCTTTTCATAGAGCGCTTGCAGATAGTCCAGGGTCTGCTGGGCGGTGTAACCCAAAAGCCGGTTGGCATCCCGCTGGAGGGTGGTCAGGTCGTAGAGTGTCGGGGCTTTTTCCTCCTTATCGGCGTGACGAATGTCGGAAACCACAGCATTCTGGTTCTGGCATTTCTTCGCAAGCTGCTGGGCTTCCGATCTGTCCGGGAATTTCTTGCTGGAAACGGTGAAATCCGGGAAGTCCAGATTCACGGTGAAGAAATCTTCTGGAACGAAAGTGGAGATTTCCGATTCCCGCTGCACCAGCAGGGACAGCGTGGGAGACATGACCCTGCCCACATTCAGTTTCGTGCCATACAGCAGCGAAAAATAGCGGGTGGCGTTGATGCCCACCAGCCAGTCCGCTTCGGCACGGCAGAGGGCGCTTTCGTACAGCCCATCAAAATCGGAGCCGGGACGGAGGTTGTCAAAGCCCTTGCGAATGGCATCATCCTCCATAGAGGAAATCCAAAGTCGTTTCATAGGCTTCTGGCAGTCAGCCAGATAGTACACCGTGCGGAAGATCAGCTCACCCTCCCGTCCAGCATCGCAGGCGTTGATAACCTCGGTCACATCCTCCCGGCGCATCAGCTTTTGGAGGACATCAAACTGATTCTGCTTTCCCTCGGCAATGCGGAACTGGAAGGGGCTGGGAATAATTGGCAAATCCTCCATCTTCCACTTGGCGTAGCGGGTGTCGTACACATCAGCATCGGCAAGGCCAGCCAGATGGCCAAAACACCACGATACAATATACTTTTTTCCTTCCATATAGCCGTCATGACGGGTTGAAACACCCAGAATATTGGCTAAACTCTGTGCCACAGAGGGCTTTTCGGCAATCACAAGCTGCATACCATCACCTCCAAGGAAGCACCCCTGCGCACCTCACGGTGGCAGGGATGTACGCAGCCTTCGCCGTAGCGTTTACAGCCAAAGCAAAGGTGATCTTTGGGGAGGACAGGTTTTCTGTCCTCCCGCATGGGATGGGGCTTCTGTGTCATCAGCTTTTCATAGCGCCGGGATTTCCCGGTGGTAAAGTAACTCATTTGGATTCTGCTTCCTCCTTTTCTTCGTAGGGTTCAAAGTCGGCATAGTCCTCGTCATCCTCGTCCATGCCGTAGTCGTAGTCATCCAGATCGGTGTCGCCCTTGGTTTTGGGATTGGGCATCTTGTTCTTCAGGAAGTACCAGCCCATGACGC
>CAMGIN010000113.1 GCA_946056135.1 uncultured bacterium
GGTACCGTGGCCAAGTGGTAAGGCAAAGGTCTGCAAAACCTTTATTCCCCAGTTCAAATCTGGGCGGTACCTCCAAAAATCGGCAAGCTTCGACAGAAGCTTGCCGATTTTACTTATTACTTCTTCACTATTCACTCTTCACTAATTTCATGGAGCCGATTTTTGGTAGTGAAAAGGTAATAGTGAATAGTGAATAACTAGGATGCGGGGAGCGTGTTATTCCATGGCAAGCGTTTTGCAGGAGAAGTCCAAGGCTTTTGCGTTGCAGATTATTAAAGTGTGTAATGAGATTAAGCAGAGTAAACGAGAATCCGTATTAACCAATCAGTTAATCCGTTCCGGAACCAGCGTTGGTGCAAATATCCGGGAAGCAATGTATGCGCATGGGAAGGCAGACTTTATCGCAAAATTACAAACCGCTTTGAAAGAGTGCTCCGAAAGTGAATACTGGCTGGAGCTGCTGATTGAGAGCGGTTATTGGGGTGACCATGCTATCTTGGAACAGTGCCGGGAAGTCAAACGGATACTGATTTCTTCTATCAACACCGCTAAGAGCAACCAGAAATAAGCCGCATCAAAAGTGAACACAATGTCCATGAAAAGTTGACAGATTTCGACAAGAAATTTGTCAACTTTTTTTTCTCAAAAAAACGGGGTAGCGAATCTGGATAGAATCTGATATAATGTGGTATATCAAGAATACAGGAGCTGGTATAATGAACTTCCCTGATAAATTCCATCTTACGCCGGAGCAGAGTGTTTTTCTCGCAAAGAAAAAATGGGATGAAAATGTATATTGCGGCATGAGAATGGAAAACCGGGCGGTTACATTTCCGCAAACGCGGACGATTCTGAATGGAGTCAATGTTCCGAATGTTCAGTTGGATGATATACAGGCCATTCTCAATATGCGTGATGTTTGGAAATTCCTGTTTGCGACAGTCAGCGATCCGGTCACAATCGCTTATTTCTGCAAGCTGAATGAATTGATCGCCAGAAATGAAGCGCTGGAGTGGGGAAGGCTTCGCACAGGCAGCGTGGGGATTTCCGGAACAGATTGTGTTCCGCCTGTACCCAAATATGAAGAGGTCAAGTGTGAATTGGAGCAAATCATTAACGCAGACGCTTCAGCAACGGAAAAGGCTTTGGATGTCTTTGCTTGGGGAACGCGGGGACAGTTTTTTTGGGATGGAAACAAGCGGACGAGCATGACCCTTGCCAATAAGATTCTGATTGCCGCGGGGGCCGGTATTCTCACAATTACAGATAAGCACATGGAACGGTTCAATGAATTGCTCCTGGATTACTATAATACGGGAGCGTGTGAAGAACTGAAAACCTTCCTGTATGAAAATGCGATTCAGGGAATGACCGTATAACGTCTTATCAAGAAGAATCCTGCTTTGCCGAAACTTGCGAACATTCTTCTGGCAGTTTTTTATTTTGAGCTTCGTGATAAGGTGGAATGACATGCATCAAAAGTGAACAGTACGTCCAAAAATCGGCAAGCTTCGACAGAAGATTGCCGATTTTACTTATTACTTCTTCACTATTCACTCTTCACTGAAATATTGGGGAAGTAATAGGTAATAGTGAATAGTGAAGAAGTAGGATGCGACCGGAATGCTCACTGAATCTTTCTTTGTCGTGGGGAGGATGGGGAGTGTATGCGGACCAGACTGCCCAAACTATCTGAAAGAAAGGGCAGCCGCTTTTTCCTCAGCCCAAAATGGCCTTCAGATCCTGCTCTGGGGTGGTCGTCGGGTGAAGCGCAAAGGTTTTTACCAGATAATCCAGCACGTTGGGAGACAGGAACGCCGGCAGCGTGGGGCCCAGGTAAATGTTCCTGAGCCCTAAGTGAAGCAGGGTCAGCAGGATGCAGACAGCCTTTTGTTCGTACCAGGACAGCACCAGGGTCAGGGGCAGATCGTTGACACCGCAGCCGAAGGCTTCCGACAACGCCACGGCAACCTTGATGGCGCTGTAGGCATCGTTGCACTGGCCCATGTCCATGATCCGGGGCAGACCACCGATGGTTCCGAGCGCCAGGTCGTTGAAGCGGTACTTGCCGCAGGCGAGGGTTAGCACGGCTGTATCCGCCGGGGTCTGCTTGACAAACTCGGTGTAGTAATTCCGTCCGGCACGGGCACCATCGCAGCCGCCCACCAAGAAAATGTGTCTTAGAGCGCCGGTTTTCACCGCGCCGATGACGGTATCTGCCACGGAAAGCACGGCATTGTGGCCGAAGCCGGTGGTGACGGCGGTTCCGCCGTTGATCCCGGGGAAGGTTCGGTCAGTGTCAAATCCCCCCAGCTCCAGCGCCTTTTCAATCAGGGGTGTGAAATCCTTGTCTGCGCCGATGTGGGTCATGCCGGGGAAGGACACCACCTCGGTGGTGAATACCCGGTCGGCATAGCTGTCCTTGGGGGGCATCAGACAGTTGGTGGTGAACAGGATGGGGGCAGGCAGACCGGCAAATTCCTTCTGCTGGTTCTGCCATGCGGTGCCGAAATTGCCTTTCAGGTGGGGATATTTTTTCAGCTCGGGGTAGGCATGGGAAGGCAGCATTTCCCCGTGGGTGTAGATGTTGATTCCCTTACCTTCCGTCTGTTCCAGCAGAAGCTGAAGATCCCGCAGGTCGTGTCCGGTAATGACGATAAAGGGGCCTTTTTCTACAGTCAGAGATACGGTGGTGGGGACAGGATGGCCGTAGGTTTCGGTGTTGGCCTTGTCCAACAGTGCCATACACTTGAGATTCACTTTGCCGACCTTCATGACCACAGGCAGCAGTTCCTCCATGCCCCAATCCTCACCCAGGGCGAACAGGCCTTCGTAGAAGAATCGGTTCACTTCCTCGTCGGTATAGCCAAGCACCATGGCGTGATAGGCGTAGGCAGCCATGCCCCGCAGGCCGAAAAGGATCAGGGATTTGAGAGAGCGGATATCCTCGTTGTCTTCCCAGAGCCTGTTCATGTCATATTCCTCCGTCCGGCCGCAGGGGGAAGCGCAGGCGCTGCAGCCGGGGACTAGGGCGGCCTTCTCCCGGCGTACGGTTTCGATCTGCTGCAGGATGGTTTCCTCGTTGAAATTCACATTGGTCAGGGTGGTGAACAGTCCCTCAATCATGGCCCGGTGGGTGGAAGCAGTGGGGGTATTGGTGTCGGCGGCACGGGCTAGACCGATTAAGGCTCCGGTGAGCTGATCCTGCAAATTGGCCACATGGGCGCTTTTGCCGCAAACGCCTGCCTTGCCAACGCAGCCGCCGCATCCGGCGGTCTGCTCGCACTGAAAACAAAACATGGGATGATTCATCGTTTTTCCTCCTGATGGGTTATACTCTTTCCAGGATCCGACCGTCTGTGGAGATGGTCACCACGTTCCACGGAATAAACTTGCCACTGGCTTGTAATGCTTTTTTTATGGCATTTTCAATGCCGCCGCAGCAGGGCACCTCCATCCGCACCACGGTGATGCCACGGATGTCGTTATTTTTCAAAATAGTGGTGAGCTTTTCGGAATAATCCACAGCATCCAGCTTGGGGCAGCCTACAAGGGTGATGTGGCCTTTGATGAAGTCCTGATGGAAGTTGGCATAAGCGTAAGCGGTGCAGTCGGCGGCTATCAGCAGCTTGGCCCCGTCGAACCAGGGGGCGTTCACCGGAGCCAGCTTGATCTGAACCGGCCACTGGCGCAGCTGGGACTGCTGGGGTGCGCAGGTTGCGGGAGCCTCCTGACGGTGGATGGCCTTTGCTGCGGAACCGGGGCAGCCACAGGGCAGCTTCTTTTCCTTCTTTGCTTTTGCGGCCAGAACGGCGGCTTCATCATAGGCTGCCGCCTCCCGCTCCACAAAGGAGATCGCTCCGGTGGGACAGGCCGGGAGACAATCCCCCAGACCGTCGCAATAATCGTCCCGCATGAGCCGTGCCTTGCCATTTACCATGGCGATGGCGCCCTCATGGCAGGCCGCGGCGCAGGCACCGCAGCCGTTGCATTTTTCCTGGTTAATTTCAATAATTCTGCGAATCATAATCGATTCCTCCTGTTTTCTTGACTTTACAGCCTAAGTTTACTATACTGTTTCAAAAAGGTATGTTGGAATTCCAACAAAGGAGAACGTATGGAAGCCTATTTTGAAATTTTGTCCCAATGTTCGCTGTTCGCTGGGATTACGCAGCCGGAAATGACGGAAATGCTTCGCTGTCTGGAGGGAAAAATCACCGGAATTCCCAAGGGAAATCCGGTGTTCCTGGAGGGAGATCCTGCCCGGTTTGTGGGGGTAGTTTTGTCTGGCGCAGTGCAGGTCGTCCGGGATGACTACTACGGGAACCGAAGCGTGCTGACCGTGGTTTCCCCCGGTGGGCTGTTCGCGGAAGCCTTCGCCTGTGCCGGACTGGAAACCCTGCCGGTCAGTGCCATCGCCTTGCAGCCAAGCACCGTGCTTTTCCTGGATTGCCAGCGGATTTTGACCGGCTGCTCCCAGGCCTGCCCCTTTCACAGCCGTTTGGTACACAACCTTTTGCAGGGCATTGCGCAAAAGAATCTGACGCTGACCCGGAAAATCCGTTGTATGTCCCAGAAGACCACCCGGGAAAAGCTGATGGTGTTTCTTCTGGATCAGGCAAAGCAGCAGGGAAGTGCGGAATTTGTGATCCCCTATGACCGGCAGGCGCTGGCGGATTACCTGGGCGTGGAACGCAGCGCCATGTCGGCGGAGATCAGCAAGCTGAAAAAGGATGGGCAGATCGACAGCAGCGGCTCCTGGTTCCGGGTGCTGAGCCCGGACACAGGAGCATGATTGCACTTGTTTTTCAACAGCAAAACTCCACATGAATGGTAAGAAACAATTGAAGGCAATATGGGAAGCGATATACGTTTACCATTGCCGGAACCATGAAGGAAATCGAGGAAAAGCTCCTGAACTTCCACTTCTTCCGCTGCAACAAGGGGTATCTGGTGGCCCTGCGGCATGTGGACAGCATTCAGGACGGCTGCGCCGTGGTCCATGGGCAGCCCCTGCTCATCAGCCGGGCAAGAAAAAATGAATTCATGGATGCCCTGACCAATTATGTAGGCGGTGTTGTCTTATGAACATCAACCTTCTGGATATCCCCCGGGCCTATACGGGCATCGCCGAGTGGATGGCCTGCATGATCTATGCCATTCGGTTCAAGCCTCGGATCCCCATGAAATGGTATATTCCCGTGCCCGGTCCGGACTGTGCCATTGGCCTGGTGAAAGCGGTGCGGGAGAACCGTGTCTCCGAAAAGCAGCTGGACCAGCGGCTGAAGGAGCTTTTGAAGGTGGTATTCTCCACCAGCGAGGCGGTGAACCAGGCGCCTAAGACCTTTGACCAGGATCATCGGCTACGGCGCGGACCAGGGCGGCATTGCCTACTTTACCGCCTACATGATCGCCATGGTCATCGGCGAGGTCATCAACTTCTTCATCCAGCGGGGCTGGGTGTTCCGCAGCAAGGGTAACATCGCCTGGCAGGGCATGTGGTATGTCATCGCCTTCTTAAACAAAACGAGCGGCTCCCACGGGCCGCCCGTTTCTGCGCCGCTTGGACGGATTCGCCCAAGCGGCTAATCTGATAGGATGCTCGGAAATTGCATGTGAATGGCCCAGTTTTCCGAACTACTTTTCCTATGGAGAATCCGTATGAGGGATTGGTAACGATTCAGTCGTATCATAGTTTTTTGCGTAAATGATCGTTTACGTTTGCACCAACCGTAGGGCGGGGTCATGACCCCGC
>CAMGIN010000114.1 GCA_946056135.1 uncultured bacterium
TGTTTCGTTACGCAGCGGGAGGGTCAATGACCCTCCCCTACAGTGGGTATGCACAAAAACGATCATTTCTCTTCTTGCCATACCTGCTGTGCGGAACTCTTCCCTTGACACGATCCGGGAATGGGAGTAAAATGAGAAAAACGCAAACATAGGAGACACCGCTATGATTTATTTCAACAACGACTATGCCGAGGGCTGCCACGAGAAGGTGCTGCAGGCTTTGGCGGAAACCAATCTGATCCAGACTCCGGGCTATGGGGAGGATGCCTACTGCCGCCGGGCCGCGGAGAAGATCCGTGCCCTCTGCGCCGCTCCTGAGGCTGCGGTTCACTTCCTGGTGGGCGGCACCCAGACCAATTTCACCGTCATCGACGCCGCCCTCCGTCCCCATCAGGGAGCCCTGTGCGCAGTCACCGGACATATCCACGTCCATGAGACCGGAGCTGTGGAGGCGACAGGCCATAAGGTTCTGACGGTGCCCTCTGCGGACGGCAAGATCACCGCCGCCCAGGTGGCGGAAGTGGTCAAGGCCCACCGCGCTGACAGCAGCTTCGAGCATATGGTCCAGCCCAAGCTGGTGTACATCTCCAACCCCACGGAGCTGGGAACCTTGTATTCCCTGGCGGAACTGGAAGAGCTGTCCCAAACCTGTCGGGAACTGGGGCTGTACCTGTTCCTGGACGGCGCCCGCTTAGGCTACGGCCTGATGGCGAAGGGCAATGACGTGACCCTGCCGGATATTGCCAGACTCTGTGACGTGTTCTACATCGGCGGCACCAAGGTGGGCGCACTGTTCGGGGAAGCGGTGGTGATCCCCAATGCCGCATTGGCAGAGGACTTCCGGTATCTCATCAAGCAGCACGGCGGCATGCTGGCCAAGGGCCGTCTGCTGGGCGTCCAGTTCGACACCCTGATGACGGACAACCTGTACTTTGACATCGCCGCCCACGCGGACCGCCTGGCGGACAAGCTCCGTCAGACTTTCGAGGAACTGCACGTTCCCTTCCTGGTTCCCGGGGTCACCAACCAGCTGTTCCCGATTCTGCCGGACGCGGTTCTGGATAAGCTTTCCGAACACTTTGTCTTCTGCGAACAGCAGCGTGTGGACGAAACCCACCGGGCCGTCCGCTTCTGCACCAGCTGGGCCACAAGGCCCGAAGACCTGGAAGCGCTGTGCGAAGCACTGTGTCAGTTGAAAGTGGAAAGTTGAAAGTGGAAAGTTAAGGTGCCGCACCGCAGCGTATTAATCATTTCGCATTGGCGAAATCCATCAACTTTCAACTCGCAACAACAGGAGGTTACCCTATGCACATCGATAAAAAACTCTTACACAAGCTTTTCCTCCTGGTGGCTGGCAGCCTGGTATTTGCCTGGCTGCTGCTGGACACTTCCCGGGCTACCCAGGTGTTCACCACTGTCTGGGGCCTGTTCTCGCCCTTTGTGGTGGGGGCGGGCATTGCCTTCGTGTTCAATGGTCCCATGCGGGCCATTGAGCGGCAGCTGGACGGCATCCGTAAGCCCGGCATCCGAAGGGGGCTGGCCATTCTGCTGTCCATCGCGGCCCTGGTGCTGGTAATCATGTTCGTGGTGGAGCTGCTGGTGCCCCAGATCCGGCTGACAGCGGCCTCCCTATCCGAGCGGATCCCTGCCTTCATTGAGAAGACGGCGGCCCAGCTTATGGTGCTCATGGAGGAATACCCCTCCGCGAAGGAGTGGATTCAGGATTTCCTGGATCTGGAGAGCCTGGATTGGAACCAGATTCTGAAAAATGTGCTGGCTTTCCTGGGGGATAAGGCATCCACCATGATGGGCGGCGCGGTAAATGTCATCGGCAGCGTCACCAACGGCATTGTGAATACGGTCATCGGCATTGCTTTTGCCATGTACTGCCTGGCCCGGAAGGAGATTCTGGCCCGGCAGGGGCGGCGGCTCCTGTATTCCCTCATCCCGGAGAAGGCCGCCGATGAGATCGTGCGGATTCTGCGGCTGACCAACGCCACCTTCTCCAATTTCATCTCCGGCCAGTGTCTGGAGGCCTGCATCCTGGGCTGCCTGTTCGCCGTGGCCATGGCGATTTTCGGTATGCCTTATATCCCCCTGGTCAGCGTCATCATTGCGGTGACGGCGCTGATCCCGGTGGTGGGCGCCTTTGTGGGCTGCATTGTGGGCGCGTTCTTCATTCTGGTGGACAGCCCCCTCCAGGCCGTAACTTTCGTGGTCATGTTCCTGGTGCTGCAGCAGCTGGAAAATAACCTGATCTACCCCAGAGTGGTGGGCACCTCCATCGGCCTGCCCGGCATGTGGGTGCTGGTGGCGGTCAGCGTAGGCGGCGAGCTTATGGGCGTAGGCGGTATGCTGATTATGATCCCCTTGACGTCCGTGCTGTACACCCTGGCCCGGGAGTTTACGGACAAGCGCCTGGCCCAGCGGAACATCCCGGCGGATAAGGTTCAGGACCATCCCCCGGAGATCAAGTCCCAGTTCAAGAAGAACAAGGAGCGCAGGGAACGGATCAAGCTTCAGAAGATGAAAGAAAAATTCCAGGAAATGCAGGAAAAGAAGAAAAATGAGCATAAATAATGCAGAAGATCAAGTCATGGTTCCGGTTTGTGACGTGATACCGGATATCCAGGTGGAGTTGAAATACGCCACAGCTGACAATTTCACCGGGCATGTAATCTACCCGTTTCAGCAGGCGTATCTGCGCTTCGGCACGGTGAAGAAGCTGGCCCAAGCTCAGACGGAATTTCGAAAGCTGGGCCTGAGGCTGAAGCTCTGGGACGGCTTCCGCCCGGTCAGCGCCCAGTTTACGCTGTGGCAGGTCTGTCCCAACGATACCTATGTGGCCAATCCCTGGGAGGGCTACAGCAATCACAGCCGTGGCAACGCGGTGGACGTGACCCTGGTGGACAGCCAGGGCCGGGAGCTGGAAATGCCCACCGGCTTTGATGACTTCACGGGAAAAGCCGGCCGGGACTATGGAAGCTGTACCGAAACAGCGAAGCGCAACGCCATGCTGCTGGAGGAAACCATGGAGCGCTGCGGCTTTGTGGGCAGCAGGGGAGAGTGGTGGCACTTTTCGGACAAGGTGCGCTACCCGGTAGAAGAAGATTTCGAACCCAAATAACGAAAAGCGGAACGCTGCAAAATGCGTTCCGCTTTTTTAGTGTGGAGTGTGGAGTTTGGAGAGTGGAGCTGTGGTGTTTCCTGAGGAAAGAATTCAAAATTGGTGAAGTGAATGCCTTCCCTCCACATTGAATTTACGGCTTTGTAAACTCGTAATCCTCAAATTTCAGCTGATCCCCCACATCCACGCCGAAGGGCAGCAGGGCGATGGCCACCTCGGAGACCACACCGGTGTCCTGGTATTTGACATAGGCATAGTCCCCCCGAATGTCGATGATCGTACAGAGCATAAAATACCCCCTTTGTAAATTGAAAATGGGTGTGGATCAATAAGCGTAAATGATCGTTTATCGCAGCAATGTTAGATTGGTGTGCGTAGGGGGCGGCATCCCTGACGCCCCTTCCGCATGCAGTACCGTCACAAGGGGCGTCAAGGATGCCGCCCCCTACGCACAGTAACAGTAAACGATCATTTATCTGATTATGTTTCTGCTTTCAATTTCCCTCACCAGCTGCCAAGCGATGCCGCCTTCCCGCAGCTTCCCGGGGGCCTCCGGCAGGGGGAACCATTCTGCCTTGTCAACCTCCTGGGAGAGCCGGAAGTCCGCCTTTTTCACGGTTGCTTTGAAACCCAGCATCAGCATTTCCTTTTTCTCAAAGGGATAGCTGCGGACGTATTCCAGGCTGTTCACGGTCAGGCCCAGCTCCTCCTGGATTTCCCGGGCGGCGGCTTCCTCGGCGGCTTCCCCGGGTTTCATGACCCCGGCCACGCAGACGTAATTCGTAGTGGAGACATAGTCCTGCCGCAGCAGGGCGATTTCGTTTTCTTCGTTGACCACGGCGCAGATGACGCAGGTGGTAAACAGATCCCACAGGGGCACCCGGCAGTGATTGCAATAGGGGATCCGCCCCTCGTCTCCGATCTCCTTTTTGGCAAGCTTCTCCCCGCAGTGGGGACAGTAGGTAAAACGCATGATGTCACCTCTGGAGTCAAATTCAAAATGGAAAATTGAAATTAGGAGCGTTGACTTCCATACAGTAATGATTTTCGCAACTATTCAGTCGAGGCATAATTTTGCGCGGTAAATGAGCGTTTATCGCAGTATGCTCGATATAAGGTTATACACAAAAAAATGATGCTGTGAGCGTAGGGGGCGGCATCCCTGACGCCCCATTTGCACGCAGTACTGTCAAAAGGGGCGTCAAGGATGCCGCCCCCTACGAACGGTAAACGATCATTTATATGAGAAACTTGGGGTACGACTGAATAGTTACTAATTTTCAATTATCATTTTTTACTTCCCGAAATCCTAGAAATTCTCCCCTGGTTTCCCAGGGGAGAATTTGCATATTGGGGAGATTAGTCCTTGTACATCTCGACCAGCTTGTTCAGGTGCTCCCAACGCTCCTTGGCAGCAGCCTCGTTCCGGGCGAACAGGGTGGTTGCGCGCTCGGGGAACTCGCGGGTCAGACGGCTGTAACGAGCCTCGTTCATCAGGAACTCCTGATAGCCGTCCTTCGGAGCCTTGCTGTCCAGCTGGAACTTGCCGGTCTCCTTGGAAGGATCGAAGCGGAACAGGTTCCAGTAGCCGCACTCAACAGCCTTCTTCATCTCGGCCTGGCAGTTGGTCAAGTTTGAATTAATGTACCCATACGGTCACCGCAGAAACAGTACTCCAGCTTCATCTGGTTGGTAATATGATTGTAGAAATTGATGATGCACTGTCCGGCTTGATATTCGTTCAGAAAGCCTTCTAACGTGTAGACCACCAACGTGTTGTGTTCATATCTGGAGTTGTTATATGTATTGCAAAGGCGGGTGTAAATGATCTTTCCTATGGTAGCATCCGGGCTTTTACCGTTTTGGGGATCATCAATGGAATCCAAATAAGGGAATTTTCTGTATTGAATATCCGAAACGTCATATTTTTTGTCTGTAGCCTTTTTAAACCCTAAGTATTTTGTTATTCTCTTCGGTTCTTTCCCCTCTGTTTCAGTTGAAATCATTAAGCTCTCGTCAAGAGCTTCGCTGTCTTTTTTACTCCTGTAACGAATGCCAAAATGCTCAAAGAGGGTTCTTCTCCAGGGATAGCAGTCGATATGTCGTTTGATTTCATCATCCGCGCCTTCTGTTTCCAGCAGTGCTGCCAATTGTTCGGGAAAACGAACATCATAAAAGCTTTCACTGTAGCAAATAGGGAGAATCAGCTTTCCCAATGCCACGGCTAAACCGAATTCATAGAACACATTGGCATTTTCAAAAGAAACATCCACAATAATCAGGTCTGTCATCTGCATTTGCTGACAGATTCGGTTGCAGACCACATAGTTGGAAGCGGTATCGGTGTCTGCTCGGATCACATTGATTTGTTTAACCGGAGTCACATTCTGTTCGCCCTTCTCTGTCTGCTGGATGCGTTCGGGATAGCAGATGATTTTATCCCCTTCCAGTTGAAGGTAGTTCTTCAAAGATTGAATGAAAGGCTTTATCCGCCAATTGTACACAACAGTGGACATGTTGGAAAAATCCATGATAACAAAAGCGTTGATTTTCCCCTCTGCATGAAGCCTCTCCCGCTCCTTTTGGATATTTGCCTGCCTGGAACAATATTCACCG
>CAMGIN010000115.1 GCA_946056135.1 uncultured bacterium
AGAGCCGGGCGCTGTATTTTTGGGCTGCCTCACTGCATTAGTGAGACAGCCCCTTTTTATGCGGGAGAAGGGACTCGAAAGGGCGGCCTGAACGAAGCGAAGGTACAAAACAGTCCGGTGGACTGTTTTGTAGCCCGTGGGAGAGTCCTTCCAATTTGAGACGCATCCCGTTAGTGTGTGGGGCAAGTGCTGACGCTCTCGGACTCCGGACAAATACAGCGTTGATTTCCGACACGAACGTGCTATAATATCCTTGTTTTTAGGTCTGTTCGGACTTATCTCAGCGAAAAACGCAGATTTAGGAAGTGATCGGATGTTTGCATTTTTACAGGAGGAATCTATCAGCCCCGGGCTGCTGCGGGAGCTGGAAGCCTTTCGGGAAGAAAACCCTCTGCCACAGGAGCTGCGGCAGAGAATCCCCGCCCCCCGCTTCCACTATTACGGGAAGGAAATCTGGGAGCAGGCCGCTGCCGCGCTGCTTTGCGGCAAGAACCTGCTGCTCACCGGCGGAAAGGCCACCGGAAAAAACGTGCTGGCGGAAAACCTGGCCATGGTCTTCGGACGTCCCGCCTGGAATGTCTCCTTCCATGTGAATGTGGATGCCGCCGGGCTGATTGGCATGGACACCTTTGAAGACGGGCAGGTGCGCTTCCGCCCCGGCCCCATCTACCAGTGCGCGAAATTCGGCGGCTTCGGCATTCTGGACGAGATCAACATGGCCAAAAATGAGGCCCTGGCTGTGCTGCACTCGGCCCTGGATTTCCGCCGGGTCATCGATGTGCCGGGCTATGACCGCATTCCGATGGAGGCCCCAACCCGGTTCATTGCCACCATGAACTACGGCTATGCCGGAACCCGGGAACTGAACGAGGCCCTGACCTCCCGGTTTGTGGTCATCCAGATGCCCACCATCAGCCAGGAGAATCTGGAAAAGCTGCTTTTCACCCACTTCCCCACCCTGAAAAAGAAATACCGCAGTCAGTTTACCCAGCTTTTCTTCGAGCTGCAAAAAAAGTGCGAAAGCGGGGAGATCTCCACAAAAGCTTTGGATCTGCGGGGGCTGCTGGATGCCCTGGATCTGATCCGGGCCGGGATTTCCGCCGGGGCGGCGCTGGATATGGGCATCACCAACAAGGCCTTTGACAGCTACGAGCAGAGTCTGATTCGGGATGTGGCCGCCATGCGGATCTCCCCCAAGCTCACCAGGCACGAGCTGTTTGAGGATTGAGGGATGCTGACCCAGCATTATACCGCCCAGCAGCGGCGGGCACTGAATCAGGTCTGGACTGCCGCCGGAGAATACGGCTTCGATCCCATGTTCCTGGCCATGGGCAGCGACGGCACGCCGGACAGCTACATGAACTGTATTGTGGGCTGCGCCCGCAAATGGTACGGCGGCGAAATGCTCCAAACGCTGTTTGCCGCCTGGGAGTCGGACCGGCGGCAGGCCATGCTGGACGACCTGGCCTGGCTGGCGCTGGAGAACGCCGCCTTTCAGCGGGAGCTTCCCCAGCGACCTATCCTGGCGGAGGCAAGACGGGCCCACGCGGCAGACTTCTTCGGCCAGGAATACAAGCTGTCCCGGCAAGAATGGTGGGCCAAAAACCAGCTGGTTTACACCATGCAGTCCGCCCGGTGGAAAAGCGTGCTGGGAAAGCACGCTCCCGCCATGACGCCCTACGAGCGCAGGTTGTATGACGAGCTGGCCTGCGGCGGGGAGCTGGAGGCAGGGGAACTGGCCGCCGCCATTCTGCGCTCCTTTTCCCAGGCTGGGCTGTTCGACGGAACCGCCCGGTCTCAGGCAAGCCTGCGTCTGCACTTTGATGGCAAATGGGCCTTGGCCATGACCAAATTTCTTCCTACGGAGCTTGTACACACGGATGTCCTGACCCTGGGCCAGAGCGGCATTCCTGGAGGTGGCGGGCCGAAGCTGGATTCCCGCCGGGGCAAGCTCCGGTTGAAGGAAAATGCCGAGACGGACCGGCTGTATATCGAGAGCTGCTTTGGCCGCTCCCTCTACTCCCCGGAGCAGCTGGCGGCAGCGGAGCAGGCGCTGTGCACAGGCAATCATCTGGGCTGCCACCTGTGGTTTACCGCAGGGGTTCCGGACCCAGAGCACGCCCGCACCGCGGAAGCCCGCCGTCTGGCTCAGGAGGCTGCCCTGCAATGCAAGCGAAACCGGGATGCCTATGCCAAGGACAGCGGCCTCTATCAAAACGCCATTTTACGACTGACGGAGCAAATCCGCAGCTGCCTCCAGGTTCACAGCCAGACGGAAACGGAACGTTTTCGCAGCGGCCGGTTGGAGAGTCCACGGGTCTGGCGGGCAGCGGTGTTGGAGGACGGGAATGTGTTCCTCCGGGAGGTCAGCACCAGCAAGCCCGGCTTTTCCGTGGACCTCCTGCTGGACGGCTCCGCTTCCCGGATGCACTGTCAGGAGGCTATCGCCGCCCAGGGCTATATCCTGGCGGAAAGCCTGAGCCGGTGCGGTATTCCGGTGCGGGTGACCAGCTTCTGCAGTCTCCGGGGCTACACCGTGCTGCGGGTCCTGAAGGGCTTCGGGGAGAAAAACGGAAACAGGAAAATCTTCAACTACTTCTCCGCAGGGTGGAACCGGGACGGCCTGGCCCTCCGGGCGGCGGGAGACCTGATAAACAGCGCTCCGGAAGCACGCCATCTGCTTCTGCTTCTGACCGACGCCAGTCCCAACGACAGCCATCGCATCCCCCCGGGAGAGGGAAATCCCTTCGGACGGGAGTACGCGGATCAGGCCGCCGTGAAGGACACTGCCCAGGAGGTTCGGGCCTTGCAGCGCAAAGGAATCCGGGTCGCGGCTGTATTCATGGGCACCAACTACAGCGCGCCGGACGCCGCTGCGATCTACGGGAAAAGCATGGTCCGCATCCAGGGCATCGACCAGCTTGCCGGTGCGGCAGGCGCGCTGATCCGGCAGGAAATTCAGGCGCTTACGGATTGAAGAATAACGCCAACGCCCGGCATCCAACGAAACGGATGCCGGGCAGCTATCGTATGGAGGTAACGATTCAGTCGTTCCCTGAAACCCTCATATAAATGATCGTTTATCGTAGTACTCACTGTAGGGGAGGGTCATTGACCCTCCCGCTGCGTAACGCAACAGAGCGTGAAATAGGTTGCTTCCAATGCTGGTTTTCACAAAACGCGACAGGTTTGACCGCTCAAAAGCTTTCAGCCGGCGGGAGGGTCAATGACCCTCCCCTACAGTGGGTGCTGCTGTAAACGATCATTTATATGAGAAACTTAGCGTACGACTGAATAGTTACAGATAACATTAGGTAATAATATCAGTCGTAAGGCACGGACATTACAACGCCCGGCTCCGATTTGGAGCCGGGCGCTGTTGATTCGTCAATCGATTTCTTTTTGGATCGGATTACTTCCACCAGCGGGGAATCCAGTCCAGAATGCCGCCCCAACTGGGCTTGGAGGGTTCTGTGGGCTCGGAAGGTTCAGAGGGCTCAGAGGGTTCCGTGGGCTCAGAAGGCTCAGTGGGCTCATTGTCGCCGAAGATCTTTTCGAAGATCTTATCCAGCCAGGACTTCCAGACGGGCTTTGCCGGCGTAACGGGTACGCTCTCGGCAGCGCCGCAGCGGTCGCATACGCCGTCCACAAAATGGTGGCCCAGGGCTTGAATCTCCTCGGTACGGGTTTCGTCGCACTTCTCGCAGGTGTAGGTCATGACGCCGGGCTCCGTGCAGGTTGCGTTCTTGGTTTCCTCGCCGTCGTCCCAGATGTGTCCGTCCTTCTCGCAGTCATACTCGGAGACGGTGCAGACTACGTCGGCACGGTCGCGGATACGGATTCTGGGGAAGGGACCATCGGGAGCGTTGAAGGTGTCGTCGTAGGAGGCAAGACCGGTGACAGTGACATCGTTGCCAACATCAAGGTTCTCCACTTCCTTATCGGTGGTGATGTAGCCGTCAATGAAGACCCGGGCCACGTCGCCGTTCGCATCCTTGACCATGATGGTCTGGACCAGGCCGTTGGCAGGCTCGAAGCTCTCCACGGTGCCGGTAACGGTGACCAGACTGCCTTCCACGGAACGGGCAACGATCTGGGCGGCGGTGACTTCGGTGGGCTCCACAGGTTCGGTTTCGCCGATTTTTGTGATTGTGGTTACCTGCAGCTCAGGCTCGCCCTGGAAGAAGTCGGTGGTGCCGGTGACGCGGACCACGTCGCCGATCTTATAGTCGCCCGCAACGGGGAAGCAGCAGATGCCGCCGGTGGCGTCCTGAATGTAGATACAGTCGAAGAAGGCGGTGTTCTTGTCATAGCCGGAGGCGTTGGAGGTGACCACGCCTTCGATGGTGTACTTGTAGCCGGCCTCAGTCTGGGCTCTGACAGTAGAGATGTCAGTAACGGTGACCGGGTTCAGAGCTTGCAGCAGGTTCTCACAGATCTTATAGTTGGAGTAGTTCTTCTCGGAACCGGAGTCGGAGATAGTCGCCTGAACCTCGAAGTTGCTGAGGAAGGCGGCGCCGGCCACAACGATCAGGCCCTTGCCCTCCAGCTGTTCGGTGGCCATGACCATCAGCCGGTCAGCACCGTCGAAGGTGTACTTGGGAACGCTGCCCAGGCCGCCGTAGTTATCCTTGTCGTCGTCGGAGGAATAGGTGGTATCAAAGCCGAAAACCACAGGGGTTACGGTGTCGGGTACGACCCCATCCACAGTGTAGATGGAAGCGCCGCCGTACTGGCTGTACAGCTCGGTGTACATGTTGTTGTGGGGGTACTGAGCGTCATACTCCACACCCTCCAGCAGGAAGGAGCTTAAGTTGTAGGAGCTGAGGTACAGCCGCTGGGACTGACCGCCGTTGTGGGTATCGTCCTTGGTCTCATCATCGCTGATGCGGATGCTGGAACCCAGGGCGGCGAGAATCTTGTTCTGCTGGGCAGCCATGTGATCCTCAGCGGGGAATTCCGAATAGCTTTCGTAGAAGTCGCCCCAGCCGCACAGGATCAGCGCGCCGCCGGCATTGTTAAATGCTACCAGCGCCTTGATCTCGTCGTCGGAGTAGGTGTCGTAGGGATTCCGCAGCGCGGTGCCATCCCGGCGGGAGGGAGCGGTGAGGACGATGGCCTTATACTTTTCATTGCCACAGGCGGCGATCAAATCCTCGGAGGTATTCAGCTGCACGGTGCGGACAGAATACTCTGCCGCCAGGGCGCCGAAGTTGCCCATGGAATCCTTGTAGTTACCGGCAACATACTCGTTGTGGTGGGAGGCGTCGATGCCGATGTAGACCAGCTGGTCTGCATCCAGAACATCCAGTTCAATGTCCTTGGTGAAGGTATACTCCTTGCCGTCCTGCTCCAGCACCACTTTGGCGGTGATGGTCATGACCTTGGCAACCTTGGGGGTATACTCGAAGGTAATGGCCAGAGTGCCGGAAGCGGGAACCGTGTAGACGGTCTCGTCCGTGCCCAGAACCTCGGAGCCGTTTGCGGTATAGGTGATGGACTTGACGGTGGCGTCCATGGCCTCGGAGTTGAACAGGGTGGTGGTCAGGGTCAGCGCTTCGTTGGTGACGGGGGTAGCGGTGCCGCACTCCAGGCTGGAGATGCCCAGCTTCAGGCTCTCGCCAACCCACACAGGAGCGGTGACCGCCAGGTCGCCGTCGCCCTCGGTGACGCGGATGTAGTAGTAGG
>CAMGIN010000116.1 GCA_946056135.1 uncultured bacterium
CCCAAAGTGCGTAACGCATTTGCCGCGGGCCTTGCCCGCTAAACGATCATTTACATGAGAAGCCCAACCACTGCTGAATGGTTACTCTGATTTAATGCTGTTCTTCCCTCTGAAACAGTTTCACATAGGCTCCGTAGGCCAGCCGGAAGCTCCAGGGAGTGGTGCAGATCATCTGCGCCAAAATCTGATTTCTTACGGAAAGCAGCGGAAAAAATGCCTTTTGCGCTTTCAGCAGCTGCCGAACCTGCCGCCGCCAATCCTTCACGTCCTGCCCGGCGTTCACAGACAGCTGAGCGTAGGCGAACAGGAGGTTTCGCAGCAGCGCCCGGCGGGCATCCTCCCGAAGCTCCGGATCGCATGTTTCCAGAATGATCTGCCGCACCCGAATGGGATCAAAAATGCTGTTCCGGCTCAGCTTCCGGTAGGAGGCGGAGCCCTGCCGCAGGATGTAGTGATAGGGGCAGATATCCTCAAACACCGCGCTTTGCGCCCGGGCGAAGAGGTAGTAATTCATCAGGTAATCTTCATTATTTTTAATGGCAGGGTCCATCCAGCTTTCCAGGCCGTCGAACAGCTCCCGGCGGAACAGCTTGGTGCATAAACTGGACTCGATGAGCCCGCCGTCCAGCAGATCCCGCAGGCCCGACAGCCGGTCCTGCTGCCGGAGGACGCCGGAGCCGTGGACCGGTTCCACCCGTCCATCAGGAAATAATATCTGATGGCCACAGTGGGAAATTTCCGTCCCGGATGCCTTGGCGTTTTCCAGCAGATGGGCGAACATATCAGGCTCCACTTCGTCATCCCCGTCCGTGAAGCCGATCCATGCGCCGGTGGCTTCCCGCACACCCCGCAGCCTTGCGGAGGTCACGCCGCCGTTTTCCTTGTGGATGGCCCGGACGCGGGAATGCTCCGCCGCATACGCATCCAGTACGGCTTTCGTATCGTCAGTGGAGCCGTCGTTGATCACAATGACTTCCAGATTCGCATAGGTTTGGGCCAGCAGGCTGTCCAGACACCGGGGAAGCCAGGGTGCATTGTTGTAAGCCGGTACGATGATGGAAATCGTCTCCTGGCACATAAGCTTCCCTCCTGTTTTCAGCTGTTCCTGCCCTGATAGCATTCGCAATACCTTTCCGCCATATACTGCGCGGAAAACCGGGGACTGTCCAGCTTTGCCTGCCTGCCGAGTCTGGCACGCAGATCCTCGTCCTGAAGCATGGTCTCACAGGCCTGAACCACCGCGTCCGTGTCGCAGGGCACCAGCAGGGCGTTTTTGCCATCCTCCAGCATGTCGGGGATCCCGCCCACCGCCGTTGCCACAATGGGCAGTCCCGTACCCATGGCCTCGATAATGGTCATAGGGTTTCCCTCGTAGATAGAGGGCAGCACAAAAAGATCCGCCTCCTGCAGGTACGGATGGACATCCGCCTGCATACCGCAGAAAGATACCCACTGGGAAATTCCCAGCTCCTGGGCCAGGACTTCCATATCCTTCCGGGTCTCCCCGTCGCCTACCAGCTGGAGACGGCACTGGGGATAATCCTCGTGAATTCTGCGAAAGGCTTTCAGCAATCCGGGATGATTTTTTGGCAGGTCAAACCGGCCCACATGGAGGATCGTCACCGTGCTGCCCAAGGCGTAATTCACCTTGGGGACGCATTTGGACAGATCGATGCCGTTGTAGATCACCGGGATCTTGTCCTTTTCCAAGCCATAGAAGGAAGCAATGGAGTCCCGAACCTCCGGACTCAGGGCAACCGGCGTGGACAGGCCAAGGCGGAAATAGGTTTTATTGATGATTTTGGGAATCCGGCTCTCCGCCTCCCGGTCCGCAACGCTGTGGACCGTATGGACACAGGTTTTGACCCCGGCCAGAAAAGCTGCCAGGGCCGCGTACTTGATGATGTTCAGATGGGTATGCACCACATCCGGCTGTTCCTGCTTCATGAGCCTGGTGAGCTTCGGTACCATGGAAACATCCAGCCCGGGCTTTTTGTCCAGGTAGCGGATCCGGACACCCGCCTGCTCCATCCGCTCTGAGATGGGCGTATGCTCGTCATACAGGCTGACGACGCATACCTCCTGGCCCATGGCTTTCAGGGCATAGGTCAGGTTCTCGCACATGATCTCCGCCCCGCCGAAACAGAAATAGGGAATAACCTGCAGAATCTTCATACGCTTCTCCCATTACCGGTAGCACGCTTCGATGGTGTTGTAATAACCGGAAACATCGTTGATTTCAGAAAATTTCTTCATCGCGTTTTCCGAAAGCGCCTGCCGGTGGTCCGAGTCTGTGGCAAGCTTCCACAGAGCCGCCGCCAAATCCCCGTCCTCTTGGCACAGATAGCCGTTGACGCCGCTGTCGATCAAGTCCTTCATGCCGTCCGACGGCGTGCTCACCACAGGCGTTCCCAATGCCATGGCCTCCAGGGCGCACATGGGAGTCCCCTCCCAGCGGGAGGTCAGCGCCATGGCCTTGCTGTCATGAACCATTTTTATAGGATTGCTCTGGAAGCCCAGGAACTGCACGTTCTCCTGAAGTCCCAGGGAATCCCGCACTGCCCTGGTCTCCTCCTCCAGCTCTCCCGCGCCCACAATGGCCACCTTCAGATCCGGCTTTCGCTCCTTCAGCAGGGCGCAGACCCGCATCAGCCGCTGGGGGTCCTTCTGGTAGGTCAGTCGGCCCACATAGATCACGTCAAAGTCGTAGGAGTTGCCGTCCTGGGCCAGCTTTTCGAAAATCTGCCTGGTATCGATGATATTATACAAAACGCTGCTCTTTTTTTCAAACAGCTTGTGAAACACATAGCCCTGGTAGGAGCTGTTGGAAACCCAGAAGATGTGCTTTGCCTTGAAGCCCGCGATCAGGTAGCCGATGGACTTCAATGACAGTCCCCGGGCATCGTAGGCATTGTTGTGGATATGGGACACCAGGGGAAGCTTGCCGCAGCACAGGGCGGAGACGAAGCTGGCCCGCATGTCGTGGGCGTGGATCAGATCCGGCTTCTGCTCCCGGATCACGGCTTTCAGGTTCGCCGGCGTCAGGCTGTCTATGCTCAAGTAGGTGACGCCCTGCTCCGCCAGCATACCCTCCACATTCTCGCTGTAGGGGCTGCAGTACACCATTTCGATGTCCGTGTCCCGAAACGCCCGGATGATCTGGCAGACCACCTTCTCCGCCCCGGAGTAGATCCGGGAACTCAGAACATGCATCACTTTCATGCTTTCTCCTCCGCTTTCTGTTTTTCCGCGGCCTCCCGCATGTTCAGGCTTTGCATCCCGTAGGTTTCCTTCAGCTCGGTATAGTAGCGGAAAATATCCTCCAGCTGGGCCATATGTTCCTGGGTTCGGACGCCCACGTTGTGGGGATGCCACCAAAGGTGATAGGTTAGTCCATTTTTCGCGGCATAGAGCATCTGCCGTTTGATACGCCGCATCTTCAGCCCCTCCAGGAATTTCAGAGACTTCCGAATCGGCCTGTACATCCGGGAGCCTGTCAGGTTCCAGATGCCTTCCTCACACCGGGGCCGGTAACCGCTCTGTCCTGTCAGCGGAAAATAGGCATCCACCAGCCGCAGCAGCCGCAGCAGGGGAAAAAACTTGATTTTTTCATGGATCCAGTCGTTTTCCTCGTCCCGGTAGGCTGTGAACCCCGCTTCCCGAAGCACCCGGGTATAGGCTATCTCGCACTGGTTCCGGGGCAGAACCACGGAGGTCAGTTCGTAGCCATGGGCCTGAGCAATGGCCTTGGCCGCTTTCATATCTGCGGCAAACTGCTCCGGCGTCTGGCCCTTTGCCCGGCAATAGTAGTGGGAAAAGGTGTGGCTGCCGATCTCCTGGCCCGGAGACTCCGAAATCAGGCGCAGCAGGGACGGCGCATAGAAGCAGGGTGCTTCCTGCTCGTTGGCGCCAATCTTTGCAAATTCTGCATAGGGGTCCAGCTTTTCGTTGGCATAGGTAGGCCGCTGCTCCGGGAAGTAGCCCCGAAGCTCCTGCTCGTTTTCCGCAAACAGGAAGCCCACCGCCGCCCAGGTGGCATGGATGTGATATTTTTCAAACAGGGCCAGCATCTGCGGAATGGCCTCCCGGCCGCCCAGCACATGGTCCTGGTAATCTTCCAGGGAGCACTTATCCAGCATGCCCCAGAACAGTTCAAAATCCAGCGATACGATCAGACTGCTGCCCATCCTACCGCCTCCTTCCCGGAATAAACTCAAACGCTGAGGTAAATATTCTTCATCAGCTGATGTACATTTTCGTTGTCAAACTGCTTGACCTTCTCCGCCGCGCCCCGGCCAAGCTCCGCCCGGCGCTGGGGATCCCGATAAAGGGTCAAAATGGCATCCGCCACTGCCTGAGGGTTGTTCTCCGCGAAAACGCCGGAAACACCATCGTCAATCAGGTCCGTATTGCCCCGGATTTTGGAGCAGACCACCGCCATACCGCAGCTCATAGCCTCCATCAGGGCCACCGACAGGCCCTCCCGGAAGGGCATAAAGGCAAACAGGTCGCTGCACCTGTACAGCTCCGGCGCATCCGTCCGGTAGCCCAGGAAATGCACATGGTCCGTAATGCCCAGATTCTTGGCATCCGCCTCCAGCTTGCCCCACACTTCTCCCCGTCCGCAGATCAGGTAGTGCATATTGGCAAATTCCGGTCTGTCCTTCAGAAGATGCAGCGCCTTCAAAATGGTGATGTGATTCTTGTTCCGGGTCATCTCCGCCACCGTCAGGATCAGGAAGTCATCCTCCCGGAAGCCAAGCTCCCGGCGCTTGTCCGAAGGGGAGACGGAAATCTGCCGGAATTTGGAGGTGTCGATGCCCACCCCCGGAACATACTCGATCCGCCCCGCGTGCATATGCCGCCTGGCACGGTCGTAGTCCTCCTTGTTAATGGTAATCAGCACATCCGTGGCAAAGGCCAGCAGCCACTCCGCCGGATAAAACAGCAGCCAGTTGACCAGCGGCGCCCCCCGGAAGAAGTGGAATCCGTGAGCCGTATAGATAACCTTCGTCCCTTTCTTCCGGGCATCCCGGGCCGCAAGCCGCGCCAGCATGGCCCCCACAGGGGTATGGCAATGGATCAGGTCGTACTTCCCTTCGTCAATGACCCGCTTCAGCATCCGGTAGGCAGTCCAGTTTTCCCGCTTCCAGGGTGTCCGTTCAAAGGGGATATCAAAGTAGGCGTCACAGTAGGGAATTTGGCAATCTGCAGGATCTTCATAGTCATTTCTCGCCGCAACAGCCGTCTCCCAGCCCATTTCCTGGAACATTTTCAGATAGGGAATATGAAACTGCATCATGTGGGTCTTCACCACGGTTGCCACAAACAAGACCTTTTTCCTCTTCATTGCCGTTTTCCCCCCTTTGCTATCCCGTGATTCGTTATGGAAATGGGTACAAATTCAACCGTATTATACACCATTCCGGCTTTGATTGCAACCCTAATCACAAAGAGGCCGGGATTTTTTACCCAGCCTCTTTGTTGATGATTGGTAACGATGGAAGAATGCAAAATGAAGGTATCCCTTCGGGATAATGGGAACGCATTCGGTAAAGCAGTAAAGGATCGTTTACAGTCCGTAGGGGGCGGCATCCTTGACGCCCCTTGTAACGGTGCTGCATGCAAATGGGGCGTCAAGGATG
>CAMGIN010000117.1 GCA_946056135.1 uncultured bacterium
TTCTTCCTGCTTGGTGCGTAGCGTGTCCTTTTCGGACCCACATTTTTGTATTGGGAAGTTAGACTTCCCGGCTTGTTTGCAGACCTCCCGCTTGCTGATCGGGGCAAGTGGACGCTGGGAGCAGTAATGGTCGGGAGCGGCATCCCACCTGCCTTTTCGTGCAGGTCACAATCGGATGCGTTACGGCTAAAGCGGGGTGCATGGGGAGCTTCGGCTCCCCATGTTTTTTTGTTCAGTGTGGAGATTGGAGTGTGGAGTGTGGTGTTAAGGAATCCCTTTGGGATAAATAAAAAGCTTATCGTGCTGACGCACCAAAGCAGAAATGATCGTTTCGCTATCTGACGTTCCGGCAGCGACTGAACCCTATTTCAATCATTTCCGAAGGAAATACCACAACTCCACACCCCAAACTCCACACTCCACACTCCACACCGAAACCCCGTTTTTGTAAATTTTTTTGTTTTTCGTGGCTGCTTGTTGATTTTCCCCTTGAAACCTGTGAAAAAATAGGTTACAATACATTGGTCTATGCAAAATTCCTATCGCATAAGCAACCACAAGGACAAATGAGAGGATTTGATCACATGAGCGCATCCAGCAAAAAGAAGCTCCGCAAGGAGCAGGAGGCTGCCAAGCTGACCGATAAGCAGCTCTCCGAACAGAAGGAAGCCAAGAAAACAAAGCTTTACACCATCGCTTTCGTCGCTGTTATGACGGCACTGCTGGTGGTAGCTATCTGTATCGGCGTTAATCAGGTCATCAACAACAGCGGAATCCGCGAGAAGAATACCATTGCTTACACCGTTGGGGATCACAAGATCAACAATGTGGAGATGAATTACTTCTACCTGGACGCCGTCAACAACTTCTATTCCACCTACGGCAGCTATGCCTCCATGTTTGGTCTGGACACCACCGTGGCTCTGGACCAGCAGACCTACGATGAGGGTGCCGGCACTACCTGGGCTGACTACTTCCTGAGCAATGCCAAGGATAACGCAAAATCTGTCTACGCCCTTGCCGATGCCGCTGAGGCTGCAGGCTACACGCTGTCTGAGGAAGAACTGACCAGCGTGGAAACCAACGTCTCCAACATCCAGGGCTATGCCGCCATCTACGGCTACTCCAACGCTGACCAGTATCTGGAGGCCATGTACGGCAACGGCGCTTCCGTGGACAGCTATCTGGAATATGCCAAGCTGACCACCCTGGCCAACAGCTACTACGCCAGCTACGGCGAATCTCTGACCTATTCGGATGCGGATCTGCGGGCCGCAGAAGCAGAGAATTACGACGCTTACTCCTCCTACAGCTACAATGCCTACTACCTGGCCGCCTCCAAGTTCCTGGAGGGCGGCACCACCGATGAAAATGGCACCACCACCTACTCCGACGAGGAGAAGGCCTCTTCTGTCACCGCTGCTGAGGAAGCCGCCAAGGCTCTGACTGCTGAGGAAATTACCTCCGTGGAGGAACTGGACGCCGCCATTGCCGCCCTGCCTGTCAACGAGGGCGCTGACGCTTCCAGCACTGCCTACACCGACACCCTGTACAGCTCTGTTTCCAGCACCTATTCCGACTGGGTCACCGACTCCAGCCGGAAGGCGGGAGACCTGACCTACGTTGCCAATACCTCCACCTCTACGGATGACAGCGGCAACGAGACCACCACGGTGAACGGCTACTACGTCATCTACTACATTGGCTCTAACGACAATACCTTCCCTCTGGCCAACGTCCGGCACATTCTGATTGCTCCGGAACACAACCATGAGGATGGGGAAACCCACGAGGACGGCGAGACTTATTCCCCCGAGGAGCTCTCCGCCGCCAAGGCCACTGCCGATGATCTGCTGGTGCAGTGGAAGGCAGGCGACGCCACTGAGGAGAGCTTCGCCCAGCTGGCCAACGAAAACTCCGCCGACGGCGATGGAACCACTGGCGGCCTGTATGAGAATGTCTACCCCGGCCAGATGGTGGCGAACTTCAACGACTGGTGCTTCGACAGCAGCCGAAAGCCCGGCGACACCGGCATCGTGGAATCCGATTACGGCTATCACGTCATGTACTATGTGGGCGACAGTGACCTCACCTACCGGGATTACATGATCCAGAACGAACTGCGCAATGCAGACGTCTCCGAGTGGTACAATAACAACGTGGATGCTGTGACCACCACCGACGGCAACGCCAAGTACGTTCGCACCGACCTGGTTCTCAGCAGAAGCTAAGGCGCAGAATACGCACAATTCATGAAAGAGGGACTGCTTTGCGGTTCCTCTTTCTTTATGATCTTTATGAATAGAAATCAGATAAATGATCGTTTATAGTTGCACCCATCGTAGGGCGGGGTCATGACCCCGCCGACGTACTATGTTGATAGATATGCCTGGTTAGAGGCAAAATCCGAACATTACGCATCTAATTTCCATAGGCAAACGATTGGGCTGGTCGGCGGGGTCATGACCCCGCCCTACGGTTGTTGCAAACGTAAACGATCATTTACCGCACGAAATTTTGCAACGACGGAATCGTAACGTTTGCATAATTTTTTCCTCTGTGGAAAAACTTTCCTCAGGAGGTGTTGTCCGTGCGCAAGTCTGTGGGCCTGATCCTGGCAGGGGCCATGGCTGGAGCGGTGGCGGGGTTGTTTGGGGCCGGAGGCGGCATGGTGCTGGTACCGCTGCTGACACTGTTGACCCCCATTTCCGAAGACGCCCTGTTCCCCTCCTCCGTCTCCATCATTCTGCCCATCTGCCTGGTGACCCTGATTGCCACGGCCCTCACCGGTACGGTGGACTGGCGGCAGGCGGTGCCCTATGTCCTGGGCAGCGCAGTGGGCGGGATTCTCGCGGGAAAATGGGGTCAAAAAATCCCAACCGCCTGGCTGCACCGGGGATTGGGCATTCTGATCCTTTGGGGAGGATACCGGTATTTATGTTAGACAGCTTTCCTGTGGCTCTTGCCGTTGGGATCGTGCTGGGATTTCTGTCGGGTCTCGGCATCGGCGGCGGGAGCCTGCTGATCCTGTGGCTGACCATGGTTCTGGGTCTTGCGCAGCAGACAGCAAGGGGTATTAACCTTCTGTTCTTCCTCCCTGCCGCCGCCATATCCTGCCTGTTCCGCTGGAAGCAGGGGGCCGTAGATTTCAAAGCCATTCTGCCCGCCGCCATTGCCGGGTGCGCTGCCGCTGCCGCCTGCACCTATCTCGGGACAATGCTGGATCTGGAGCTGTTGAAAAAGCTTTTTGGCATACTGCTGATTGGGACAGGGCTCCGGGAACTATTCTACCGTCCCCAAAAACGGAATAAGAAATCGTGAAGAAATGCGGCATTCCCCTTTGGGGATTATTTCCATTTGTCCCGAAGGGACACTTCACTTCTTCACGATTCACTATTCACTCTTCACTCTTTCTCCCGTTTCCGATACGCCAAATATCCTTCCAATATCAGCGACGCTGCCACCGCGTCCACGGTGTCCTTGCGCTTTTTGCCGTGGTAGTTGTGCTGGGACAGAATGTTGTGGGCCTCCACCGTGGTCCGTCGCTCGTCCCACATGGAGACAGGAAGCCCGGTAGTCTGACGCAGTTTCTCCGCGAATTCCCGGCACAGCTGGGCCCGGGGGCCCTCCGTGCCGTCCATGTTCCGGGGCAGACCTACCACAATTTCGCCAACCTGATTCTCCTGTGCCAGGCGGACGATATCGGCAATGGCCTTGTCCGTGTTCCGGCTGGGTACCACCACGGCAGAGCCCACCAGGGTACATAAAAGATCTGAAATGGCAACCCCGGTCCGGGCGTCGCCGTAATCGATTCCCATGATTCGCATTTTCCGTTCCTCCATGCTGTTATTTTCCCTATCATACTACAAAATCCTTAGAAAATAAAGAAAAAAATAATTGACTTTATGGAGGGCCTGTGGTAGAATGATTCTACCTGTGAAAAAGGGCTCTTTTTTTGTGCGCCTTTTTCAGCCCCGGAGTTAAATTTTTCTTGCCGGAGTGATACAGGGAGGCAATTTTTAAGGAGGTGCCGTTATGCGCGTGAAAGTCACTTTGAGATGCTCTGAGTGCAAGCAGAGAAACTACAACACCATGAAGAACAAGAAGAATGACCCCGACCGTCTCGAGATGAAGAAGTACTGCAGATTCTGCAGGAAGCACACTGTCCACAACGAGACCAAGTAAGGAGGGGCTCTCAATCATGGCTGAAGTCAAAAAGGAAAACTGGTTCAAAAGAACCTGGGGCAAGGTCCGCAAGTACTTCCGCGAGCTGCGCAGCGAGCTGAAGAAAGTGGTCTGGCCCACCCCCAAGCAGGTGCTGAAGAACGCCGCCATCGTAGCAGGCTGTGTCCTGGCTGTTGGCGTTTTCATCTGGGTGTTTGACTTTGTCGCCCAGATCGGCATTGACGCCCTGATCGGTGTCTTCCACTAAAGGACGCTCGTTATGGCAGAAACTGCAAAATGGTATGTAGTGCATACCTACTCCGGTTATGAAAACACCGTCAAGGCCACCATTGAGAAGACCGTGGAATCCCGTCAGCTCCATGACGTGATCCTGGCCACTTCCATCCCCCTGGAAACCGTCACCGAGATCACCGAATCCGGCGCCAGCAAGACCTACGACCGCAAGGTCTACCCCGGTTATGTGCTGGTGAAGATGGTATACAGTGATGACACCTGGCATGTGATCCGGAACATTCGCGGAGTGACCGGCTTCGTCGGCACTTCCAGCAACGACCCCACTCCCCTGACCGACGAAGAAGTCTACGCCATGGGTGTGGAGAAGAAGGAGATCATCGTCAACTATTCCGTGGGCGATACCGTCCGGATTCTGGACGGCCCGCTAAGCTCCTTCACCGGCACTGTGGAAAGTGTCGATATCGATCAGAACACGGTCAGTGTGATTGTATCCATGTTTGGCCGTGAGACCTCCGTTGAGTTTGAGCTCGACCAGGTGGAGGTCATTTCCCAGTAAACGCATCGGATCGATTCCATATCATTTAGGATAGCGATCGGAACGTGGGAGGGGCGTAAGCCCCGCACAAATGCGAACCAACGCATATTACCACTACTATTAGGAGGTGCTTTTTATGGCACAGAAAGTCACTGGCATTATCAAACTGCAGATCAACGCCGCCAAGGCGACTGCTTCTCCCCCTGTCGGCCCCGCTCTGGGTCAGCACGGCGTCAACATCGCCGCTTTCATCAAGGAGTTCAACGCCCGCACCAAGGATATGGAGGGCTACAAGATCCCTGTTGTTATCACGGTTTACGCTGACCGCAGCTTCACCTTCATCACCAAGACTCCTCCGACCCCCATGCTGATCATGAAGGCCATCGGTCTGGACAAGGGTTCCGGCGTCCCCAACAAGACCAAGGTTGGCACCATCACCAAGGCCCAGATCGCCGAGATCGCCAAGACCAAGATGCCTGACCTGAACTGCCCCACTCTGGAGGCTGCTGAAAGCCAGGTTGCCGGTACTGCCCGCTCCATGGGCGTCACCGTCGTCGATTGAGAATAGCTGAACCGGGACTGTAACACCCCGGATATGTGGGAGGATTATTCCGCATCACCACGATAAGGAGGATAATTAAATTGTTTAGAGGCAAAAAATATCAG
>CAMGIN010000118.1 GCA_946056135.1 uncultured bacterium
CAAAAAAGAGGGCTGCTCCTCATGATTTTTGCAAATCATTTTGAGACAGCCCCTTTTGGCAACAGTTGATAAAAATGATACGGTTTCAAATGGTTTCATTTGGTTTCACTCGGATTTGAACCCATACCGTTGAGTTCGACAAATTGGAATCGGTGTTACATATAATCGTCGTCAATTTCAATGATATCCTTTAATCTGTCCGGAACTTCCTCTGAATCGTTCAAGTCGAATTGACCATACGGAGTTCTCAAAACATGGGAATTTGTTTTGTAAATAAAAAATGCAACACGAGAATCAGAATCGCCACTATCGGGTGTTTCGTAGAGTTCACAAATACGCTCTGTACCATTATCGTTTAAGAATTGCTCTGCCAGAACAGTTTGCCAATCCCTTTCATTAACACCTTCTTCAGGAACAACAATTTTGTCGAATTCAATTTCTTGCGGCGGAATTGTCAATGCCATTTCTACCAAATACCACTCCTCGTTAAAGCTGAAGCAATTAAATAAAGTAACCATTTTTTACACCTCGAAAATACAAGTGTCTCAATCGCATTATTTCATACCAATAAATGTATCCACATTAAACAAAAAAGTCGATTGTTTTAGAAACTCTCGTATCAAAACAATCGACCTTATTTGGTGCGGGAGAGGGGACTCGAACCCCCACGGCATAACCACACGCACCTCAAACGTGCTTGTCTACCATTCCAACACTCCCGCGAAATTGCTTAATTATTATACCCCTCAGAAGGGATTTTGTCAATAGTTTTTCTTTAAGGAACTGTATCGAAAACCCTTGCAAGAATGCTCGACGTCTGGTAAACTGGTAGAAAAAACGGAGGGATATCCTATGGTTCGGTTTTTTGTGGACCCGGAGACGTTGGCGTCTGACAGCCTGATATTGACCGGGGAGAACGCCCAGCATGCGAAGGTGCTGCGGCTGCGTCAGGGGGAGGAGGTGCTGGTCTGCGACGGGGCAGGGCAGGAGTGCCTTTGTGCAATTTCGGAATCCAGCGGCACACAGTGGGCGCTGGAGGTCCTGGAGCGCCGCACCCCCCAGAGCGAGGCGGCTGTGGCGGTCAGCGTCTATATGGCCTTCCCCAAGGCGGACAAACTGGAGCATGTGATTCAGAAGGCCACGGAGTTGGGTGCCAGGGAGATTATTGCCTTCCCCTCCGCCCGGTGCGTCTCCCGGCCCGACGATAAGAGCCTGAAAAAGAAGCTGGAGCGCTGGCAGAAGATCGCCCAGTCCGCTGCGGAGCAGTCCGGCCGGGGCATCGTCCCCAAGGTCCTGACCATTCCTAGCTACGCGGAAGCCCTGGCCCGGGCGGCCCAGGCGGACAAGGCCCTGCTGTTCTACGAAAACGAGCAGGCGTTGACATTGAAAATGGCGTTGGCAGGGGAGTACGCAACCGTCAGCCTCCTCACCGGCCCGGAGGGGGGGCTGGAGGAAGGGGAGGTGGCCCAGGCAAGACAGGCTGGCTTACAGGTCTGCACCCTGGGCAAACGGATCCTCCGCTGCGAAACCGCCCCCCTGTGCGCCCTGTCCGCTGTCATGTACGACGCGGGAGAGTTTTGATGGAATGCAAAATGCAGAATGCATAATTATTGGATGCTGAAAAAATGTTCCGCTGCAGCAACAAGGTTGTCACAGCGGAACATTTTTATTCATCCGCGAAGCGGATACCATCATTTTGCATTTTGCATTTTGCATTCTGCATTCTGCATTCTGCATTTTTGCCGCTTCTCACTGCCCCTTCCGGATAATCACGTTGCCGCTCATGGCATCCATTTGGATCTGGCAGCTGCCGTCGCCGCAGACGTGGCGGCCGTTCTGGATTGTGGTGGCAAAGTCGGAGCTGAAATCGCTGCTCATGCCATCGATTTCTGCGGTGAAGCCCGCATCCTTCGGCAGAGTCAGGTCCAGATCACCGGACATGGAGTTCATTTTGATCCGGGTGGGCACATTTTCCAGCACTGCGTAGACGCTGGCCGAGGCGGCGTCGCAGTCCAGCTGGTTCAAGGTGCCGGCGATCCGCAGGTCGCCGGAGGCGGTGTCCATGTCCAGCTTTTCCAGAGCGCAGTTTTCAAACAGGCATTCTCCACTGGCGGTGTCCAGATCCACCTCCCGGATGGTCAGATCCCGGACCTCCAGCACAGCGGAGGCGGCATCTACCTCCAGCGTGTCCAGCACGAAATCCCTGGGCACCAGCACCGTCAGGTCCTTTCTCAGACTGTCATTGATGTGGATGCCGTTAAACAGGGATTCCTCGCAGTATTCGATGGTCAGCTTGCTGCCGCTTTGCTTGCAGCGCATGGCGTACTTGTCATTGGAAACCTTGGTCTCGGAGATTTGAATGTCCGTTACATCCGCCGGCTGAATCCGGATGGAGCCGGCGGCCCAATCAATTTCGATTTCCCGCAGGCCGCTGGGGCTGACGGTGACGGTGGCACCTGCTTCCAAGGGGGTCAGGGTATCCACCGCACTGGAGGAAGTCAACCGGCGGTTGCGATAGGAACGCAGGCTCAGCCCTGCTGCCAGGATCGACAGCAGCACCACAATGGTGACGCTGAACAGGACAATGCGGACAATGGCGTTACGCTTCATTGGAATTTCCCTCCATCAGGTCAAGAATGGCTTTGGCCAGCCCCTGGACCGCGCCCGTAATCAGGAAGATCACCCAGGTGACATACCATGCGCCGGTGGCAAAGCTGACAATAAAATACAGGGCAAGGCCGATGGCCCAGATCAGTCCGCCGATTCCCTTGTTCAGCTGCTTTTTGGAGTCGTCCCCCAGCAGCACCCTGACCAGTCCGGTGAAGGCACCGGTCAGAGGGAAGATCACCCAGGTGATGTACCAGGCCATGGTTGCAAAACTGATGATGAAATACAGGGCAAGACCTATGGCCCAGATCAGGCCAGAGACACTTTTGTTCAGCTCAGATTTGGGGCCAGGGACTTCTCTTTCCTCCGGTTCTTCCGGCTTGGCGCGTTCTTTTTTGGCACCCAGTACCATCAGCGCCGTGGCGATGGCTACGAAGACCAGGGTTCCGCACAGGCCAACGGTGTCCATTCCAAACTCGCTGCACACGAACAGCGGAATAGGGCACAGGATGTACAGCGCCACAGCCACTGCCCGGAGAGTTTTCTTCGTCGGAGTGTCTGCCTCCCGCTTCGGCGCTTCCTCCCCGGCGGGGGCAGTTCTGGGGGAACCCAGAATCTCGTTGATGTCCCCGATGCCGGTGATGGCCAGCCGGTAGGCCGCCTCCGGGACCTTGCCCTCGGCGATCAGGTCGTCATAGCGGTCCAGGGTGTTCTGTAATATTTCCTGCTTGATTTCCTCGCAGTTCTCCGCTCCCGCGAACAGAAGGTCAACGTATTGGATCAGTTGCTCTCTCATGATTCTTCCTCCACTTCCAGTAATTTATCCATGATATCCTTGGTCTCTTTCCACTCGTCCAGCAGCTTTCCGCAGGCTTCCTGTCCTGCGGGGGTAATGGTGTAGTACCGCCGCCGGGCGCCCGCGCCGCTTTCGCCCCAGTAGGAGGCGATATAGCCCAGCTCCTCAAGCCGCTTGAAGGCGGTATAGAGGGTGGCCTCCTTCAGCTCAAACCGTCCGGAGGACAAGGTGGAGATGACCTTGTTGATTTCATAACCGTAGCTGTCCCCCCGGAGCAGCCGGGCCAGAATGATGGCGTCGGTATGCCCCCGGATCAGATCCCCGGCAATAGACATGCGCATCCCTCCTTCGGGTATCATAATAGCACGAGATACCTCGCCTGTCAAGGTACTTCGCGAGATTTGAGTAAATTTTTTCGGCGGATGGAAATGCAAAATGCAGAATGCAAAATTGGACGTAACGGCGGAAGCCCGGTCATTTTGCATTCTGCACTTTGCACCTTGCATTTTATTTGTGGTATTTGCTGCCCGCCTGGATGGTCTCCGCCCGGTAGAGCTGTTCCAGTACCATGATCCGGGCCAGATGGTGGGGGAAGGTCATGGGGCCCATGGACAGCCGGAAGTCGGCTTTGGCCTTGACCCTGGGGGCTATGCCAAAGGAGGAGCCGATGAGAAAGCAGGCGCTGGACTTGCCGGAATTTTTGACGGATTCCAGCTTGTCCGCGAAGGCTTCGCTGGACAATTCCTTTCCCTCCGGGGTGAAGACGCAGAACCAGGCGCCCTTCGGAATCTTGCTGAGGATCAGCTCCGCCTCCTTTTCCAGCCCGGCGGAGATTTCGGCAGGGGAGGGGTCCTCCGGCAGACGGCTCTCCGGCAGTTCCAGCAGGGTGAACCGGCAATACCCACCCAGCCGCTTGGCATATTCCGCGGCGGCGGAGAGGTAGAATTTTTCCTTCAGCTTCCCCATGGCGATCAACGTGATGTCAAACATAAACGGCTCCTTCTCCGACAACGGTGCAGACAGGCAGAACGCCCCTTGCCGTAAATGATCGTTTATCTGCGTAGCCCTAGGCTCTCCCTTTGGGAGAGCTGGCACGCCGAAGGCGTGACTGAGAGGGGAACAATGCCCCTCTCCGACCCGGCGTTCCGCCGGGCCACCTCTCCCCAAAGGGAGAGGCTTGGGGCGCTGCCGCGCCAGCGCAGCTAACGAAGATAAACGATCATTTACAGTCCTCCCGTTCGGGTAAACTGTTGGCTTCAGTGTATCATTTTTCTTTCCCAAATGCAACATAATTCCCGCTGCTTGCGGGAAAGGTAATCCCAGGAGGTGGAAACTGTGAAGGAATCCAAGAAAAAGATCGTCACCGACCCCAACGGCAGCTACACCGGAAGACCGAAGAATCCGAAGGAAGTCCCGGTCCAGGACGCGGACGACCTGTAATTCAGTGTGGAGTGTGGAGTTATGGGGCATGAACGGAACGCGTAAAAAGCATCTATCCAATTGGAAGATTCCATTGCGGAGTCAATAGGATACCGGTCAGGTGGTTAAAAAACAACTCCACACTCCACACTCCACACTCCTCACTCTCCCTTATACTTCCGTCTGGTGGCCAACCCGCCCCGGATATGGCGCTGGCGTTTGTTTTCGTCCAGGATCTCTCGGACCTGCCGGTATAGCCCATGGTTGTACTGTTCCAGCCGTTGGGTCAGATCCTTGTGAACAGTGGATTTGGAAATGCCGAAATGTCCGGCAGCGGCCCGGACGGTGGCACCGGTTTCGATCATGTACACAGCCAGGTCACAGGCGCGCTTCTCAAGATTGGATTTCATAGGCTCCCCTCCGATGCTGTGTGCTGATGAAAAAGCCTATGCGCATAATAGAGGCATTATGCCAAGGAGAGAAGCACAGGGATTGGTGTAAAGGATCGTTTCGCGGGCAAGGCCCGCGGCGAATGCGTTACGCACTTTGGGTAGTAGACGAACATCCTTTGGGCCCCTCGACCGCAGGTGCAGTGCTATGGTAAATGATCGTTTACAGCAGCACCCACTGTAGGGGAGGGTCATTGACCCTCCCGCCGGCTGAAAGTTTTTGAGCGG
>CAMGIN010000119.1 GCA_946056135.1 uncultured bacterium
ACCGCCGCCGGAAAGCTGGCCGCAGGTTCGGCCTCCATTGAAATGGCGCTGGCCCAGGTGGAAAGCGGTCTGGAAACCATCGAGGACAGCCGGGAGGACGCCCTGCGTCAGGCAGACCTGAACCGGATCATCACCATGGACATGGTAACGCAGATCCTGAATGCCCAGAATTTCGCCATGCCTGCGGGATATGTGGAGCAGGATGGCGTCAACTACATGGTCTCCGTGGGCGATGAGATCACCGACCTGGAGACCCTGCAGAATCTGCTGCTGTTTGACCTGGGGCTGGATGGCGTGAATCCTATCTACTTAAAGGATGTTGCCGCGGTTATCATCACCGACAATCATGACGAGACCTACGCCAAGCTCAACGGCCAGGACGGTGTCATGCTGAGCTTTGAAAAGCAGAGTACCTACGCCACTGCCGAAACCACCAACAACATTGCAAGCCGCTTCCGGGAACTGGAGACGGAGTACCCCGGACTGCAATTCGTCTCCCTGATGAACCAGGGCGACTACATCTATATCATCGTGGAGTCCATTATGAACAGCCTGCTGCTGGGTGCGCTGTTCGCTGTGCTGATCCTGTTCCTGTTCCTGAAGGATCTGCGCCCCACGTTCATCACGCTGTGTTCCATCCCCTTAAGCGTGATCTTCGCCATTGTGCTGATGTACTTCTCCGGGGTCACCATCAATATGATCTCCCTGTCCGGCCTGGCCGTGGCGGTGGGTATGCTGGTGGACAACTCCGTTGTGGTTATTGAAAATATTTACCGGCTCCGTTCCAAAGGAGCCAACGTGATCCAGGCTGCCGTGTCCGGCGCGGGCCAGGTGGCGGGCGCGGTTACTGCGTCCACGCTGACCACTGTCTGCGTGTTTCTGCCCATCATCTTTGTGGATGGTATCACCCGGCAGCTGTTCACGGACCTGGCCCTGACCATGTCCTATGCGCTGCTGGCCAGTTTGATCGTCTCTTTAACCCTGGTGCCTGCTATGGCTTCCGGGCTGCTTCGCAAGGACCGTCCCATCCGGGAAGGCGTCTTGGAAAAGTATGTGCTGCCCCTTTACAGGAAGGCCATTGGCTGGGTTCTGGAACATAAGGCCGTAGTGCTGCTTGCCGCCGCCGCCCTGCTGGCGGTGACTGCCGCAAGCAGCCTGGCAAAGGGCTTTACCTTCATGCCCAAGATGGACATGCCCAGCGTAAACATCTCCGTCACCATGCCGGAGGGTGTGGATATGGCGCAGGCCAGTGCCCTGGCAGACCAGGTTTTGGAGCGCATTTCCCAGGTAGAGGGCATTGACACAGTGGGCGCCATGATGGACGTGGGAACCTCCTCCATCGGCGGCATGTCCCAGCAGACCTATGACGTTACCGTGTATGTGAATCTGGCGGACGAGAACGCCAGCGGTGACGCGGTTGGCAGGCAGATCGTGAATGCCTGCACCGACCTGGACTGCACCGTTACCGCATCCTCCGCTATGATGGATATGAGCATGCTCACCGGCAGCGGGATTTCCATGAATATCTATGCCGACGATATGGAAGCACTGCAGTCCGCGGCCAAGCAAGCGGCGGGCATTTTGGAGGGCATCGAGGGTGTCGCGGAGGTCTCCGACGGTCTGGAGGATGCGTCCCCGGCGCTGCATATCGCCATTGACCGGAATGCCGCCATGAAGAACGGTTTGACGGTAGCCCAGGTTTACATGGAGATCGCCAGCGGCCTGACCGCCGATTCCACGGTGGCCTCCCTGGAGCTGGACGGTATCGCCACCGACGTTATCATCGAGAAGCCGGAGGGCGCGGTGCTGAACGCCCAGGAGCTGCGCAATCACGTCTTTGAGGTAACGGACAAGGACGGTGAAATGAAAAAGGTTCCTCTCAGTGATTTTGCCGTGGTGGAGGAGACCACCAGCTTGGCATCCATCAATCGGATCAATCAGCGCCGGTATCTGTCCGTCACTGCGGAGCTGGAGGAGGGCTACAACGTCACTCTGCTGACATCCCAGGCGGAGGCCGCCATAAAGGACACCGATCTGGGAGACGGTGTCAGCTATACCTTTACCGGTGAGAACGAGACCATCATGGAATCCGTGGAGCAGCTGGGATGGATGCTGCTGCTGGGCGTTCTGCTGGTGTACCTGGTGATGGTGGCCCAGTTCCAGAGCATGAAGTCTCCATTCATCGTTATGTTCACCATTCCTCTTGCCTTTACCGGTGGTTTCCTGGCCTTGCTGCTGTGCGGTATGGAGGTCAGCGTGATCTCCCTCATCGGCTTTATCATGCTCACCGGTATCATCGTCAACAACGGCATCGTGCTGGTGGACTACATCAACCAGCTCCGGCTGGATGGTATGGAGCGCCGGGAGGCGATTATCGAAGCAGGTATCACCAGAATGCGCCCCATCCTGATGACGACGACCACTACCGTGCTGGGCCTGCTGGATATGGCGGTCCGCAAGAGCGCGGGCACGGCGCTGATGAAGCCCATTGCGGTGGTGTGCATCGGCGGCCTGGTGTATGCCACGCTGATGACGCTGTTTGTAGTGCCCTGTATTTATGATATCCTCAACAGGAGGGAACTGCGCAGCGTCCGGGAAGAAGATCTGAAAATGCTGGACATCTGAAAAATAGCAAACAAAGCGGGGACATGCTCTCCGCTTTGTTCTTTTGCTGCGTCGAATACAAAATGCTGAAAAGAGGCTTGCGGTGGGGAAACGATCACTTTCCTTTTCACTTTCTCCCCCCCCGTAGCTCCAATATTTTGCATTTTGCATTAAGCATTCGGCATTTTTTCAAAACCCCCTTGTTGTGTCTGGTAAAATCCGTTATAATGAATCCATAAAAGCGAAAGGGCTGATCAACTGTGGATTCCAAACGTGCTTTCACACCCGAGCAGCTGCACTACCTGCGCCTGCTGAGCAAACAATATCCTACCGTTCAGGCGGCGGGAACGGAGATTATCCGCCTCAAGGCAGTTCTGAACCTGCCAAAGCCTACCGAGCACTTCATGTCCGATATCCATGGCGAGCATGAAGCCTTTCTGCACATCCTGAATTCCGGTTCGGGCGAGGTTAAGGAGAAGTTGGAGGAGCTGTTCGGCAACACCATGACCCAGAGGGATCGCAGCGATCTGGCTACCCTGATCTACTATCCCGGCTCCAAGCTGGCTCTGGCGGCGGACGAGACGGAGGACCTGGAGGAATGGTACCGACTGACTATTCACCGGCTGGTGGACATGTGCCGTTACGTCTCCACCAAGCACACCCGGCGGAAGGTCCGCTCCCTGATGGTGCCGGACTATGAGCAGATTCTGGACGAGCTGATCCACCTGGCAGAGGAGGGCGGCTCCCGGCGGGACCAGTATGAGAACATCATCAGCACCATCATTCAGATCGGCCAGGCTGCCGACATCATCAAGGCCCTGTGCAGCCTGATTAAATCCCTGGTGGTGGACCACCTGCATATTGTGGGTGACATTTTCGACCGGGGTCCCCGGGCGGACATCATCATGGACTCATTGATGAGCGCCCAGAGCGTGGACATCCAGTGGGGCAACCATGATGTGCTGTGGATGGGCGCAGCCTCCGGCTCCCGGACACTGGTAGCCACGGTGCTGAGCAATTCCATCCGCTATAACAATCTAGATGTCATCGAGACCGGCTATGGCATCTCCCTGCGCCCGCTGTCCATCTTTGCCAACGAGGTTTACAAGGACTGCGATACCCAGCAGTTTCAGGTGAAGCTTACCGGCCCCGATGCGGATCAATATACCGAAAAGGACAAGCTCCTCTCTGCCCGGATGAACAAGGCCATTACCATCATCCTGTTCAAGCTGGAAGGGCAGAAGGTTCTGCGCCATCCGGAATTCGGCATGGATGATCGGCTGCTGCTGGACAAGATCAACTATGAAGACAGAACCCTCACCATCGGCGGCAAGGTCTATGAAATGCTTGATTGTGACTTCCCCACCGTGGACCCCAAGAATCCCTACGAGCTGACGGAGGAGGAGAGCCACGTCATCAACCAGCTGACAGATTCCTTCTGCAATTCCGAAAAGCTGCAGCGGCACATCCGCTTTCTGTACTCCAAGGGCAGCCTGTACAAGACCTTCAATGGGAATCTGCTGTTCCACGGCTGCATCCCCATGGGCGCTGACGGCAGTCTGCTGAGCTTTACCATCGGCGGCAAGGAGCGCTCCGGCAAAGAATTCCTGGACTATGCCGAGAAGACCGCCCGGAAGGCCTACTACGACAAGCGGGGCAGCCAGGAGCGGCAGTTTGGCATGGATTTCCTGTGGTGGCTCTGGTGCGGCCGGAACAGTCCCATCTACGGCCGGGACCGGATGACCACTTTTGAGCGCCGCTTTATCGCCGACGAAAGTACCTGGACGGAACCCAAAAACGCCTATTATACCTATTACCAGGATCCGGCGGTCTGCGACATGCTGCTGAAGGAGTTCGGCCTGGAGGGACCCCACTGCCATATCATCAACGGTCATGTCCCGGTGCGGACCAAGAAAGGGGAAAGCCCCATCAAGGGCGGCGGCAAGCTGCTGGTTATCGACGGCGGCTTCAGCAGGGCTTATCAGCCCACCTCCGGCATCGCGGGCTATACCCTGATCTACAACTCCCGGCATTATCGCATTGTGTCCCATCAGCCCTTTGCGGGCAAATGGAATGCCGTCCACAAGAACGACGACATCCGCAACGAGTCGGAGGTTTTTGAGAAACTGGAAACCCGCATGCACATCAGCCAGACCGACGAAGGCGCGGCGCTGCAGACCCAGGTGGACGACCTGCTGATGCTGCTGGAGGCCTACCGCTCCGGCGCTGTGGCAGAGGATCACAAATCCTAATTACAAAACGCCGCCAAATTCGGGCGGCGTTCTGGTGTTTCTGGGATCAGAGAACGGTGCATTTTTCCGGCGGAAGCTTTTTTGTGATCAGCTTCCACAGGTCCTCCGCTTCTCCCTCCAGGCAGGTGTGGGGGAGGATGAAGGCCCGTTCCGGGGTCAGGTACAGGTAAGTGGCGGTGAGAGCCCGGTAGGCGTGGTGGACGGATTTCCAGGCGTAGGTCATCTGTTCCCGATCATTGGAAGCCTGAATCCCCTCTGCCGCCTCCGTCAGGGTGACGGTGTAGACCTTCTGGGGACGGCGCAGTCCCTTCTCGATAATCTGGCGGTGCACAGAAGCAAAGAACATGGCAAAATAAGCACAGGGAATCCCAAGCCCGATGGCCAGCAGGACATTGCCCAGCAGGATCGCGCCCTGTTTCTCAGCCATGGAATAGCAGATTGCCGCGCTGCAGCCCAAAATCAGGGCAAAGAGGGCAGGCCCCTTCCACTGCTTCCGGCGGCGCAGAACGTCAAAGATGGTAAAGGACCGAAATTGGTCGGCGGATAAATTTACGTCAATCGTCATGGTTATAATCCGCCTTTCTGCGAAAGGCACCGACGAGGTTATGAAACAGG
>CAMGIN010000120.1 GCA_946056135.1 uncultured bacterium
GGACATTTTGCCGCTGTCGGTATTCAAATGGTGGACATGGAACCAGTAATTGCACCACTGATGGCCCAGGTAGCTCTCGGACTGAGCAATCTCGTTGGTATGGTGGGGGAAGGCGTTGTCGATGCCGCCTGCGTGAATGTCCAGGTCTTCGCCCAGATGCTTCATAGAAATGCAGGAGCACTCAATGTGCCAGCCGGGATAGCCCACGCCCCAGGGGGAGTTCCATTTCAGGGCCTGGTCCTCAAATTTGGACTTGGTGAACCAGAGGACGAAGTCGTTCTTGTTCCGCTTGTTGGTGTCCTCCTCCACGCCTTCCCGGACGCCCACAGCCAGATCTTCTTCATCATGGTCATTGAAGACATAGTATTTCTCCAGGGTGGAGGTGTCAAAGTAAACATTTCCACCGGCCAGATACGCCTTGCCCTTGTCCAGCAGAACCTCCACCATGTGGATATACTCGTCAATACAGTTGGTGGCGGGCTCCACCACGTCGGGACGCTTGATGTTCAGCTTGTTACAGTCGGAGAAGAACGCATCGGTGTAATATTTCGCAATCTCCATAACGGTCTTGTGTTCCCGCTTGGCGCCCTTGAGCATCTTGTCCTCGCCGGTGTCGGCGTCGGAGGACAGGTGCCCCACGTCGGTAATGTTCATGACCCGCTTGACATTGTAGCCCATATAGCGCAGGCTCTTTTCCAGCACATCCTCCATGATGTAAGTGCGCAGGTTGCCGATATGAGCATAGTGGTACACCGTGGGGCCACAGGTGTACATCTTCACCAGGTTGGGATCCTTGGGAACAAACAGTTCCTTCTTGTGGGACAGGGAATTGTAAAGATACATGATTGATTCCTCCTGAATATAGTCTTGCCGGAAACCAAGCATAAAAAACGCCTCTCATACCATTGGTACAAGAGGCGGTTTTCTGCCGCGGTTCCACTCTCATTTCTCACTTTTGGATGCATTCGCTCCCGGACGCACGTTCCCGCAGCCGCGCCTGTCCGGGCTTACAGCCAGCGGTCCGGACTCTCTGAAGGGCGGGAATGCAGTACTCTTTCCGTTCATAGCGATATTCAACTGTCGTTTATTTTACCACCGTATGGCCCATTTTGTCAAGCAAAACGCTGGAAATTCCTACTATCTTCCTTAGAAATATCTTAAGAAATTCTTACACTATTGACAAGTGACCCCTTTTCCCGTTATAATAAGCTCGAGAAACGAGACGAAAGTGAGGTTACGCCATGAATTTCTCTTACATGAAAAAGGTCAGCAAACTACTGAGCCTGATCCTGGTACTGGTTCTGATGAGCACCCTGTTCGCAGGCTGCTGGAAAAAGGATACGACTCCCGAAGACACCAGCGGACCCGGCCTGAATCTGAATCTGTCCGACACCACCCCCTCTTCCGACACACAGACACAGCCGACGGAGACGGAGCCCGTTACTAACGAGAATATGGCAACCGTCATCAGTCAGATAAACGTCCGCACTTCCCCCAGCATGGATGCTTCCATCTGTGGCACCCTGTATGCCGGTGACCGGGTAGAAATCGCCATGCGGGAAACGGTTGTGGGCCATGAGTGGGGACGCATCACCTCTCCTGTGACGGGCTGGATCGTCATGGAGTTTGTGGAGATGGATAACGCCTCCAGCAGTGCCGGCAGCAATACGGATACGCCTGAGGAAACCACCGCTCCCACTACGCCTGCCAGCACGGAACCTAACAGTGATAACGTGAGCATCAAGGGCGTTATTACCACCAATGGCCTGAACATCCGTAGCGAGCCCGTCGACGGCAAGATCCAGGGCGCCTACAACAAGGGCGATGTTGTCACCATTCTGGAAACCAAGAATGGTTGGGGCCGTACCAGCAAGGGCTGGATCAAGATGGACTATGTGGATACCACCGGATCCACCACGACAAACACTGGAAACAATACCAATAACAGCACCAATAACAGCACCACAACCAGCAATTCCAACGGCAGTGTCACCGGTAATGGCAGCACAACTGTCCAGCTGCGGGGCATTGTCATCGCCAAGGAGCTGAATATCCGCGCTTCTGCTACCCAGGACAGCGACCGCTTGGGCAGCTATACCTACGGCAACCGCGTAGAGATTTACGAAAAGAGCGGCAGTTGGGGCCGTACCAATAAGGGGTGGATCAGCCTGAACTACGTCTACCAGGATGGCACCACCGGCACCAACACCGCAAAAGGCACCGTTACCGCCGCCGGCGGTCTGCGCATCCGCAGCGGTCCCGGCACCGGCTATGACACCCTGGGCTCCTACGCTGAGGGCGAAACCGTCAACATTCTGGAGCAGTTCACCTATGACGGCGTCACCTGGGGTTGCACCAGCAAGGGCTGGATCAGCATGAAGTATGTGGATGTTGGCGGCTCCGGTTCCACCAGCAACTCCGGCAGCACAGATACCAGCAGCAATGACGACGAAATCACCGGCACCATCACTGCCAACGGCGGCCTGCGGATTCGCAGCGGCCCCGGTTCTGACTACGGCGTTGTTGGCTCTCTGAAATACGGCGACAAGGTAACCATCCAGCGCCGGGAAACTGTGGACGGCACCACCTGGGGCAGAATCGACCAAGGCTGGATCTCCATGGCCTACGTTGACGTGGATTAATTAAGTTTCAAAAAGTAGGACTTCCGTGATTGGAAGTCCTACTTTTTATCTTTATATCAGCCGATGTATTCCCGCTGGGTAGCGCTGCTGAAGATGGATTTCACCACATTTGCGCAGCAGCGGCGGACATCTTCCTCCTGAATCAGTCCGGACTGGACTCCCTGAAGAATATTCTTCTGGAAGCTCTTACCGCCGGGCATAATCAGATCATTTCCTGCCTTCATAGCCATGGTGCTGCTGGCTTGGCCTTCCTTGGTAGAGAACCAGTCGGTCATGACCACGCCGTCAAAGCCCCATTCATTGCGCAGTACTTTGGTGCACAGGTCATAGCTGTTGGGCGAGTAAATGCCATTGACCTTGTTATAGGAGGTCATGACGCTCTTGGCCCCGCCTTCCCGCACGCAGACTTCGAAGCCGCGGAGGTAGATTTCCCGCAGCGCCCGCTCAGACAGGTTGCTGGACACTTGGTTACGGTTATCCTCCTGGTTGTTGCAGGCATAGTGCTTGACGGTGACGTAGAAGCCCTCCTCCTGCTGGACGCCCAGGGTGATGGCCGCGGCCATGTCGCCGGTGAGACGGGGATCCTCGGAGAAATACTCAAAATTCCGGCCACAGAGGGGATTGCGGTGGATGTTCATGGCAGGGGCCAGCCAATAGGTGCAGCCGTACTCCTTCATCTCCCGGTAAATGGCGGTGCCAATCTCGTACATAAGCTCTGTATTCCAGGTCTGGGCCAGGGCGTTGGCAACGGGGAAAGCGGTGGTGTACTGGTAGAGAACAGTGTCCTTATTGGGATCGCCCAGCATCAGCTTCTTCAACAGGTCCGGCATATAATCCATGACGGACAGCGCCATGTCGATGGGCTTGATGCTCCCCTTCTTGGTCAGGGCGGAGCGCTTCTGGATCCGCAGTCCTGCTGGGCCGTCGCACAGAGCCACGTTGGCCAGGCCCCGGTCCCAGAACTTCGAGGTAGTGTTGCCCACAGAGCCGGGCAGGTTGAATCGGGTCTCACCGCCAAACATGCCGATGCCAACCACGATTTCCGCCATTTCCTTCAGAGTAAGCGTATCCAGGAACTTCTGGACCCGCTCGTCGTCACAGACGGCAGGGGTCTTGTAGGTGTAGGTCACAGTCTGAATGGCATTGGGATCGATCTCGATCCGGGGCAGCCCACCTGGGATGGTTTCTGGCGAAGGGATGGGAGATTCCAGTTCGGTAAAGGGCTTCACCACGGGACAGATATGTTCATGGCGGGAGACGATGCGCTCCTCGCTCAGCGTGACCACACCAACAGGAACCGTGCTGCGGGAGGAATTGCCAAGGCGGAGAATATATTCACCAGGCTGCAGCACATAGCAGCCGTCAGACTCCCGGTAACTGGCGATGCTCTTCAGATCGAAGGTCAGCGACAGGGAATCTTTACCGCCGGGTGCCAGAACGCTGGTCTTTCCGAATGCTACCAGGGACTGGTATTCCTTATGAAGCTGTCCTCTGGGAGCGGAGACGTAGAGCTGGGCTACTTCCTTGCCACTGTAGGTATCGCCGTTGTTGGTAACCACAGCCTTGACGGTGACGGTGCTTCCCTGCGCCGTCACACCGGCAGAATGAATGGTGAAGTTGGTATAACTCAGACCGAAGCCGAAGGGATAGGCGGGCTCAATGCCGAAGGAATCAAAATACCGGTAGCCGACATAGATTCCTTCCTTATAGAATTCGTCAGCCAGGTTGCCGTTTAAGTAGCTGAATTCGTCGGAGAACGGCAGGTCGCTGTACTGCTTTGCCCAGGTGTCGGAAAGCTTGCCGGAGGGCGTAACCGCTCCGCTGACCACGTCGGCAAAGGCGTGGCCGCCCTCGGTGCCCAACTGGCACAGGAACAAAATGGCGTTGATGCCGGGAATCTCCTGGGCAAAAGCCATATCGATGGCAGAGCCGGAGTTGATAACCAGAAGAAAATGGGGGTATCTCTCGGCGCACAAGCGGATGGAAGCGGCCTCCCCATCGGTCAGAAACAAATCTCCCTTTGCGGCTTTCCGGTCGCCGCCCTCGCCCGCCTGACGGCTGAGAACGAAAATGCAGGTGTCGGTATCGCTGGCTGTGATGTCCTCCTCGGTAATGTCCCGGCCGATGGGCGCCTGGAAGTTATCGAAAAGCATTTCCATGATGCTGTTGGGCTTCAGCAAGTTGATCCGCTTTTTCTTCTCTTCCATATAGGCGGCCTCTGCATCGGTATAGGCCTTTTCAAAGTCGTCGATCCAACTCTGGGTTGTAATTTCAAAGCCACGGTCCTTCAGGCCCTCCAGAATGGTGACAGAATGGCGCTCGTTGACTTCGCCGGAACCGGTACCGCCCTTGATGGTCATAGAAGCACCGGGACCATACAGCGCAATTTTTTTGGTCTTCAATGGCAGGGTACCGTCATTTTTCAGCAGCACCATTGCCTCGCAGGCTGCGCGGTAGGCAACTTCCAGATTGTCTTTTTCACGCTGGGTGACCTCGTCAGAATCGCTTGCTTTGGTTAATGGTTTCATGGGAATCCCTCCAATTGTTGTTTTCTGTCATTATATCGTAAATCCGGGTATTTGGCTACCCCTATATTCTCCAATTTTTGATCACGATATTTGGTGTACTTATCATTCTTTCGTCCGCAAAGGGATAAAAAAACAGGCCTCGGTTTTCTTCCGAAGCCTGTTTAAGGAAATCAATCTTTTTTGCTCTTTTCCGCTTTCTTGGCAGCCTTTGCTTTTGCCTTGGCCTCCTGGGCCTTCTTGGCTTCCGCCTTGGCAGCTTCCGCAGCAGTCTCGTTGGAGGAAATGG
>CAMGIN010000121.1 GCA_946056135.1 uncultured bacterium
TGAGAAGCGGCTGGAAAATGCCGCTCAGGCGGATCTGTCCATTGTGCTGTACAATCCCGCCAGCCGTGGTCGGCCCGACCATCTGCGCCGGGCCTGCGACATTCTTCTCCGGCAGCTTCCCGGGGACCGGCTCTGCGGCATTGCCAGTCAAATCGGACGGACCGGGGAAAGCGGACGTGTGCTGACCCTGGAGGAGCTGCGCACCGCCCAGGTGGATATGTTCTGCACCGTGTTCATCGGCAACAGCATGACCAAATCCATCAGCGGGAAGCTGGTGACGCCGAGAGGGTACCGGGATGTATAAAATCTGTGTCTTTGCCGGAACCACGGAAGGGCGGGAGCTGATCGAGTTTTTAAGCACCCAGGCCGTTTCCGTCACAGCCTGCGTGGCAACGGAGTACGGGGAAGCCCTTCTCCCATCGGCGGACAATCTCACTGTCTCCGCCAGAAGGCTTCCGGTGCAGGAAATCATCGGAATGCTGCAAGAAAATGCCTTTCATCTGGTCATCGACGCCACCCATCCCTATGCCGCGTCCATCACCCGGAGCATCGCGGCTGCCTGCGCGCAGACAGGGACGGAATATCTGCGTTTGCTGAGAGGCGCATCCTCCGTCCCGGAGGATGCGGTGTATGTGGCGGATATGGCTTCCGCCGTGAGCTTCCTGAATACGACCGAGGGAAATGTGCTTTTGACCACGGGCAGCAAGGAGCTGGGTACTTTTTCGGAAATGGAAGATTTTGGGAAGCGGGTCTATGCCCGGGTGCTGCCCATGGAGGCCTCTTTGGCAAGCTGCCGGACTGCCGGGGTGAAGCCCTCCCATATCATCGCCATGCAGGGCCCGTTCTCCCGGGAGATGAATGAAGCCATCCTCCGCTATTCTTGCGCCAAATGGATGGTCACAAAGGACGGCGGGGACGCGGGGGGATTTGAAGCCAAAGCCGCCGCCGCCCGGGAAACCGGAGCCAGGATGCTGGTCATTGGCCGCCCACCTCAACGGGAGGGAGTCGATTTCTCCCAGACTGTTGAGATGTTATGTAAACGATTTGGGTGCGTATGGAGACCCCAGGTCAGCATTGTGAGTCTGGGCCCCGGAAGCAGGGGAGCCATGACCGCAGATGCCCAGGCGGCCATTGGCAGAGCCGACTGCCTGATCGGCGCGGGGCGGATGCTGGACGCGGCGGCAGCCGGACAGGCCAGATACAGCGCCATCGATCCCAAAGCCATTGCGGACTATATTTTGGCACACCGGGAATACCGGCGGTTTGCCGTGGTCATGTCCGGTGATGCCGGGTTTTTCAGCGGCGCGAAAAAGCTGCTTCCTTTGCTGAAAGACTGCGACACAGAGGTGATTCCGGGGGTAAGCTCCCTGGTAACCCTGTGCGCCAGACTGCAAACCTCCTACGAGGACGTGTATGTCACCAGCCTTCATGGCAGAGCCCACAATATTATCCCGGATGTGCGGGCCAACCGGCGGGTGTTTGCCCTGGTGGGCGGCGAAAATGGGATTGGACAGCTGTGCACGACTTTGACCCAGGCAGGCTTGGGGCATGTGACCGTCCATGTGGGGCAGCGCCTGAGCTATCCGGATGAGAAAATCACCAGCGGCACGGCGGCAGAGCTGGCGGGTGGCGCCTACGACAGCCTCAGCGCGGCGCTGATCGAAAACGACACGCCCGACACTGTGGTGACCCACGGCCTGCCGGATACCGCCTTTCTCCGGGAGGAAACGGTTCCCATGACGAAAAGTGAGGTTCGCTCCGTGTGCCTATCCAAGCTGCGGCTGACAGAGAACGCCGTCTGCTGGGATGTGGGCGCGGGAACAGGCTCCGTCGCCATTGAGATGGCGCTTCAGGCAAAACGGGGATGGGTGTATGCCATCGAACGGAAAGACGCGGCTGGGAAGCTGCTGGAAGAAAACAAGTCTGCGTTTTCCGCTGAAAACCTGACGGTGGTTTCCGGCTGCGCGCCGGAGGCCTGCCAGGGGCTTCCTGCCCCCACCCATGTCTTTATCGGCGGAAGCGGGGGCAATCTGCGGCAGATTCTTGCCCTGATCTTACAGAAGAATCCCCATGCCCGTATCGTAGCCACCGCAATTACCCTGGAATCCATTGCGGAGCTCACCGACTGCATGAAGGCGTTTCCCTTTACCGAGACGGAGGTGGTCAGCATGATGATTGCCCGGGACCGAAGGGCCGGGGCGTATCACCTGATGACCGGGCAGAACCCCATTTCTATCTTCACCATGCAAGCCGGAGGTGACCGGGTATGAAATGGTCCGTACTGGCCCTTGTCATCGGGTTTTGCATCGATCTACTGATCGGCGATCCCCACAGCATCCCCCATCCGGTGGTGGGGATGGGAAAGCTGATCTCAGCACTGGAAAAGACGCTGCGGCGGGTGTTTCCCAAAACCGACAGAGGGGAAATTGCGGCGGGGGCAGTGCTTTGGGTTTTGGTGGTGGTCCTCTGTACCGCCGTTCCTTTTGGAATCCTGCTGCTTTGCCAGCAAATCAGTCCCTGGCTTCGGCTGGCGGTGGAGAGCCTCATGTGCTGGCAGATTCTGGCCACCAAATCCCTGAAGGACGAAACCATGAAGGTCTATGCCGCTCTGGAAACCGGGGATTTGGAACAATCCCGCCATGCCGTCTCCATGATCGTGGGCAGAGACACCGCCCGGCTGGATGACGCCGGGGTGACCCGGGCCGCTGTGGAAACTGTGGCGGAAAACACCTCTGACGGGGTGGTGGCCCCCATGCTGTATTTGGCCCTGGGCGGCGCACCCTTGGGATTCCTTTACAAAGCTGTGAATACCATGGACTCCATGCTGGGCTATGTGGAGCCGCCCTACAAGCATATCGGACTGGTTCCGGCCAGAATGGACGATATCGCCAATTTTCTCCCGTCCCGATTGTCTGCGCTTCTGATGATCGCGGCAGGCTTTCTGCTGGGGTATGACGGGAAAAACGGCTGGCGGATTTTCAAACGGGACCGGTTCAACCACGCAAGCCCCAACTCCGCCCAGACCGAGTCGGTCTGCGCCGGACTGCTGGGGGTGCGGCTGGCCGGGGATGCCTGGTATCACGGCGTGCTGCATAAGAAGAAATACATCGGCGACGCGGGCAGGGAAATTGCCCACCGGGATATCCTTCTTGCCTGTCGGTTGCTGTATCTGACCGCGTTTCTGACCCTGATTCTTTGCGTAATTGGGAAATTGTTGATGATTCTTTGAGGAAGTCTGCATGTTATATCACACCATCAATCCCCACGGGGGAGACGTTTATGACGGGGAGATCCGCCTGGATTTCTCCGCCAACACCAACCCTTACGGAACGCCCCAGGCCGTTTTGGATGCCATATCCGCTGTGCTGACCCAGGTACACCAGTACCCCGATCCTTACTGCCGGAAGCTGGTGGAGACCATCGCGGACTTTGAAGCCGTCCCCAAAGACTGGATCCTCTGCGGCAATGGCGCGGCGGAGTTGATTTACGCCTACTGTGAAGCCCTCCGGCCCCGGCGGGCCATGGAGCTGGCCCCGACGTTTTCGGAGTATTCCCTGGCATTGGAACGGGTGGGCTGTGCGGTGGAGCGGTATCCACTGGAAAAGCGGAATCATTTCTCCCTGACGGAGGACTTCCTTCCAGTGCTGGAGCACAGCCGCCCCGATGTGCTTTTCCTCTGCAATCCCAATAACCCCACCGGGCAGGTGATCGGCATGCCGTTGCTGGAGAGCATCCTGAAGGTGTGCAGCGGGCAGGGGACCAGCCTGTTTGTGGATGAATGTTTCCTGGATCTGTCCGATGACGGTGTAAGCCTGAAGGAATATCTGGGGGAGCATCCAAGTCTGTTTATCTTGAAGGCGTTTACCAAGAGCTATGGCATGGCAGGCCTGCGGCTGGGTTATTGCCTGTGCGCCGATGGGGAACTGCTGGAGAAAATGTCCCATACCGTCCAGCCCTGGAATGTCTCTACCCTGGCACAGGCTGCGGGGGCGGCGGCTCTGGGGCAGAGGGAATTTCTGCAGAAAACCAGAGCGCTGATCCCGGTGGAGAGGCAATGGCTGCAAAATCAGCTGGAAGCGCTGGGCTTCTGGGTGTGTCCGTCCAAGGCCAATTACCTGCTGTTTCAGGGCAGACCCGATCTGTGCCAGTGGCTGCGGGAACGGGGAATCGCCATTCGCAGCTGCGGCAACTACCATGGCCTGGGATTTGGATGGTACCGCATTGCGGTACGGCTTCCTGGGGAAAATGAACGCCTGATTCAGGCTATGAAAGAGGTGTGCGCATGGCAAAGAACATTATGATTCAGGGCACCATGTCCAATGCGGGCAAAAGCCTGCTGGCGGCTGCCCTTTGCCGTATTCTCAAACAGGATGGCTATCGGGTTGCCCCCTTCAAGAGTCAGAACATGGCGCTGAACTCCTTCATTACCAAGGATGGGGGGGAGATGGGCCGGGCCCAGGTGGTTCAGGCGGAGGCAGCCGGGATCGCCCCGGATGTGCGGATGAACCCCATTTTGCTCAAGCCAACCACCGATGTGGGAAGCCAGGTCATCGTCGCCGGTCAGGTTCAGGGAAATATGCGTGCTATGGAGTACTACCGCAGAAAACGGGAATACATCCCCGCCATTCTGGAGGCCTACAACAGCCTGGCTTCGGAATATGACATTATCGTCATCGAAGGGGCCGGAAGCCCGGCGGAGATCAATCTGAAGCAGGACGACATTGTGAACATGGGGCTTGCCAAGCTGGTGGATGCCCCGGTGCTGTTGGTGGGCGATATTGACCGGGGCGGGGTCTTTGCCCAGCTCTATGGAACTGTGGCCCTGCTGGAGGAAGACGAGCGTGCCAGGATCAAGGGCACCATTGTCAACAAATTCCGAGGGGACCGGTCCATTCTGGAACCGGGAATCCAAATCCTGGAGCGGCTGTGCGGCGTTCCGGTGGCGGGGGTCATCCCCTATACCCACGTGGATATTGACGATGAGGACAGTCTCACCGAACGCTTTGCCCGAACCACGGAGCGCAAGCTCGTTGATATTGCGGTGATCCGCTTGCCCAGAATCTCCAACTTTACGGATTTTGCCCCCTTTGAACGTTACGCCAATGTTTCCCTGCGCTATGTGGAGCGGGTTTCGGATCTGCACGATCCGGATATGATCCTGCTTCCCGGGACCAAAAGCACCATTGCCGACCTGATCTGGCTGCGCCAGTCGGGGTTGGAGGCAGCAATTTTAAAGGCTGCGTCGGCGGGCACCCTGCTGTTCGGCATTTGCGGCGGGTATCAGATGCTGGGGCGAACCGTCTCCGATCCGGACCAGGTGGAGGCCGCCGGAACTACCCAGATCCGGGGCCTGGGGCTGCTGGACATGGACACTGTTTTTCTTGGAGAAAAGGTGCAGACCCAAACGGCTGGAACCTTCCACGGTGTGTCCGGGAT
>CAMGIN010000122.1 GCA_946056135.1 uncultured bacterium
TCATTTTGCATTCTGCATTCAGCATTTTGCATTCGAAGATAAACGATCATTTACACGCGATGCGACCTGTGGGATCGGGGGAAATGGATTTCGTGCCGTTATTGTACTGCAGAAATGGTCCAATAAAACGGGTAGAATTAAAAAATTTTGCACAGGCTTTGCAAAAGGACTTTCCCGAAGAAAGGAGGAAGCAGATGAATTTGCCGAACGGTTATGATCCTGCTGTGCAGGAGGAGCGGCGGCAGCGGGACTGGGACAGGTGGATCCAGCAGCTTCCCACCTGCGGCTGCTGCGGGATGCCCTTACGGGGCGGAGATGTATACTTCGTGCTTATGGTCCGGGACGAGAACCTGATCGTCTGCGATAGCTGCCGGGAGCAGATGGAGGAGAATGTCTGCTGCGTGGAGGAAATGGGGTGAGAAGTTTGGAGAGTGGGGTGTGGAGTGTGGAGTTTGGAGTTGATACGGTAAATGATCGTTTACAGCAGCACCCACTGTAGGGGAGGGTCATTGACCCTCCCGCCGGCTGAAAGCTTTTGAGCGGTCAAACCTGTCGCGTTTTGTGAAAACCAGCATTGGAAGCAACCTATTTCACGCTCTGTTGCGTTACGCAGCGGGAGGGTCAATGACCCTCCCCTACAGTGAGTACTGCGATAAACGATCATTTACAGGATACCGGCAACTCCACACTCCACACTCCACTCCCCATTCCCCACGTTTCAAGAAGGAGGTGCTTGCTTGGAAGATTTACAGGATGCCGAGGAACGGCTGCGGCGTGCGGCGGAGCGGCTGCTGGTGCTGCTGGGGCAGCTGCTGGAGGAACTGACTCCGGAACAGCTGGATCTGCGCAATGTCCGGGCCATTTCCTCTACCCTGAAGGATATCCGGGAGCTGCAAAGCCGCCGGGAGGATAGCCCCGGGGAGATTGCCGTGGTGCTGGAAGGGGAGGTGGACGACTATGCCAGGTGATTCCCGGCTCCGGATGCCACCGCCCAACGAAAAGCAGAGGATGGCGTTCCTGGACACCCACAGGTATGTGGGCTACGGCGGGGCCCGGGGCGGCGGCAAAAGCTGGTTCGTCCGGTGGAAGGCCGTGCTGCTGGCGCTGTACTACGCGGGGATCAAAATTCTCATCACCCGGCGGACCTTCCGGGAGCTGTTGAACAACCATATTTTTCCCCTGATCCAGCTTTTGAACGGGGCGGCGAGGTACAACCACAGCGACAAGTGCTTCACCTTTCCCAACGGCTCCACCATCTGGTTCGGCTACTGCGCCTGCGATGGGGATCTGGGCCAGTACCAGGGGGCGGAGTACGACGTCTGGTTCGCCGACGAGGCGGGACAGTTCCAGGAGCACTGGCTCACCCAGATCGACGCCTGCGTCCGGGGTGTCAACGCTTTTCCCAAACGAACCTACTTCACCCTGAATCCCGGCGGGCCGGGGCATGGGTACTTTAAGCGGCTGTTCATCGACCGGAACTACACCGAGGACGAGCACCCGGAGGACTACTCCTTCATTCAGGCCCTGTGTACGGACAACGCAGCCCTGATGAAAAGCCAGCCGGAGTACATGCGTTCCCTGCAAAAGCTGCCGCCCAAGCTCCGGCAGGCCTGGCTGTACGGGCGGTGGGACGTGTACGAGGGGCAGTTCTTCGAGGACTTCGCTGACAGGCCGGAGCACTACGGTGACCGGCAGTGGACCCATGTGATCGATCCCTTTGAGATTCCCGAGGGGTGGAAGATTTACCGGAGCTTTGACTGGGGGTACAACAAGCCCTTCTCCTGCGGCTGGTGGGCGGTGGACTACGATGGGGTGGTGTACCGCATTCTGGAGCTTTACGGCTGCACCGGAACCCCCAACGAGGGGGTCAAGTGGACGCCGCCGAAGGTCTTTGCCGAGATTGCGAGAATTGAGCGGGAGCACCGGTGGCTTGCCGGGAAGCACGTCATCGGCATCGCCGACCCTGCCATCTGGGACGCGGAGACCGGCAAAAGCGTGGCGGACATGGCTGCGGAGCAGGGGGTGTACTTTTCCCCCGGGGATCACAAGCGGATTCCGGGCTGGATGCAGGTGCACTACCGGTTGGCCTTTGACGAGAACGGCTATCCCCAGATGTACATTTTTAAAAACTGCAAGGCCTTCATTCGGACTCTGCCGCTATTACAGTACGACGAGAGCAAGTGCGAGGATCTGGACACCGACGGGGAGGACCATGTGGCGGACGAAACCCGCTACTTCTGCATGTCCCGGCCCATCAAGCCCTTGCAGGCCAGGCATGAGAGAGCCTTCGAGCGGTCCCCGGCGGCGCTGTTCCTGGATGTGTCCAGGGAGGACGTGAAAGCGGTGAAACGGCCGAGGATGGAAGTGATTTTGCGTGAAGAGTGAATAGTGAATAGTGAATAAGTGTGGTATCCCCTTCGGGGATTTATTTCAATATGTCCCGAAGGGGTAACTATTCAGTCGTGACCAGAGAACGTCAGATAAATGATCGTTTATCGCACCATCTTTCGTTTACCGTCGCACCCAACGTAGGGCGGGGTCATGACCCCGCCGAAGCACTAAGTTGATACAAATGCCCGGTTATACGCAAAGGCCGAACATTACGCACCTATTTTACACAGGCAATCCGTTTGGCTGGTCGGCGGGGTCATGACCCCGCCCTACGTTGGGTGCGAATATAAACGATCATTTACCCTAGCACTGCACCTACGGTCGAGGAGCCCAAAGGATGTTCGGCTACAACCCAAAGTGCGTAACGCATTCGTCGCGGGCCGTGCCCGCTAAACGATCATTTACAGCAAGATATTTCGGTTCGACTGAATAGATACCCGAAGGGACTCCTTACTTCTTCACTATTCACTATTCCTTCAACCAAGGGGGTTATTTATGAAAGATCAAGCACAAACCAACCTGGGGGCGATTTTCCCGGTTATCGGCAGCGACCAGGTTCATGAGGCCCGGGTGACCTTGCAGCGGTATAAGGCGGGGAAGGCCAACCTGGAACAGAAGGTCATCGACAATGAGCAGTGGTACAAGCTGCGCTCCTGGGAATGCATGCGAAAATCTCTGCCGGAGCAGGTGGAGCCGGTGTCCGGGTGGCTGTTCAACGCCATCGCCAACAAGCACGCTGCCGCCATGGACAGCTTTCCCTGTCCCAACATTCTGCCCCGGGAGGAGGGGGATCAGGCGGAGGCCAGGATGCTCACCTCTATCCTGCCGGTGATCCTGGAGCAGAACGACTTCGAGGCGGTCTACGGCGGGGAGGTGGACGACAAGCTGAAAAGCGGCACCGGCATCTACGGGGTCTTCTGGGACGCCGGGAAGCTGAACGGATTGGGAGACGTGTCCGTGGAGCAGGTGGATATCCTGAGCCTGTTCTGGGAGCCGGGGATCACCGACATCCAGCAGTCGCGGAACCTGTTCCATGTGGTGTTAAGGGACAATGACCTGTTGCTGGAGGAATATCCCCAGCTGGAAGGGAAGCTGGGGGCCTCCTCGCTGGATTTGGGGCAGTACATCTATGACGACAACGTGGACACCTCCCAAAAGTCCGCTGTGGTGGACTGGTACTACAAAAAGCGCCAGGGGGGCCGGATCGTCCTGCACTACTGCAAGTTCGTCAACGATGAGGTGCTGTTCGCCACGGAGAATGAGCCGGAGTATTTTGAGCGGGGCTGGTACGATCACGGACTGTACCCCTATGTCTTCGACCCGCTGTTCCGGGTGAAGGGGACCCCCTGCGGCTTCGGCTTCGTGGATGTGGCGAAGAACGCCCAGGAGTACATCGACCGAGGCAACCAGGCGATTTTGCAGAACATGCTGGCCAACGCCCGGCCCCGGCACTTCATCCGCAGCGACGGCAGCGTCAACGAGGCGGAGTACGCGGACCTGAGCCGGGACTTCGTCCACGTGGACGGCAACCTGGGCCAGGACAGCATTGTGCCCATCCAAGGCAAGACCTTAAGCAGCGTCTACGTCCAGGTGGTGAAGGACAAGATCGACGAGCTGAAGGAGACCACCGGCAACCGGGACGTGTCCACCGGCGGGGCCAACAACGGCGTCACCGCCGCCTCCGCCATCGCCGCCATGCAGGAGGCGGGCAGCAAGCTGGACCGGGACGCCAGCCGGGGCTCCTACCGGGCCTTCCGGAAGGTGTGCCTGATGATTATCGAGCTGATGCGGCAGTTCTACACCCTGCCCCGGTACTTCCGGATTCTGGGGGAGAACGGGGCGGCGGAATATGTGCGCTACAGCAACGCCGCTCTGGCGCCCCAGAGCCAGGGCATGGCGCTGGGGGTGGACTTGGGCTACCGGGTGCCCCAGTTCGACATCCAGGTCAGCGCCGAGAAGCAGAGCCCCTACTCCAAAATGAGCCAGAACGAGCTGGCGCTGCAGTTCTACAGCGCGGGGTTCTTCGATCCCATGCGGGCGGAGCAGGCCCTGGCGTGCCTGGACATGATGGACTTTGACCGGAAGCAGATTGTCATGGGCAAAATCGCCCGGAACGCCCAAAAATATCAGGCCGCGGCGCTGCTGGGACAGCTGCAGACGGCAGGCCAGACCACCCCGGTCCGGGAGAAGGCCCTGGGAGAGGCCAGTGTGACGAAGCAGGCAAGGCAGCGGGTAGCAGACGCGGGCGTGCCGGAGTGAGTTTATCCGGCTGATGATGAGCAGCGATAAAGGATCGTTTAGCGAAGAGCGAATGCAAAATGCTGAATGCTAAATGCTAAATGATGGTATCCCTTCGGGATGAATAAAACACGCAGGCAAATGCAAATAGATTTCTTGATTGCCTGGAGAAAACGTTCCTTTATCGCTTCTTTCAATTTTATCCCCGGAGGGGATACCTTCATTTTGCATTCTGCATTCAGCATTTTGCATTCGAAGATAAACGATCATTTATGCGAGTGGTTTTGGTTTGACGGAACAATGTTTCATCGAAATATCGAATCGAACAAGAAAGGAGACAACCGTATGATTCACATTGCGTTTGCCTATGAGCCTGGTCTGGGCAGCCTGCGCATGACTGTTCAAGGACACGCCGGGGCGGCGAGGAAGGGGGAAGACCTGATCTGCGCGTCGGCGTCCATGCTGGCCTATACCCTGGGTCAGGCGGTGTGTCTGCTGTATGAGCAGCGGATGCTCCGGCGAAAGCCCAGAATCTACATCAAGGAAGGCTGCGCGGAGATTATTGCGTCCCCCAGGGAAGGCTGTCTGGCGGAGGCGCTGATGGCCTTCTGGACCGTCCAGGCAGGGGCTTTGGTACTGGCCCAGAACTATCCCCAGTTCGTAACCCTGGAGCCCGCGGAGGTGTGAGGAGGGAGTTGAGGGTGGAGAGTGGAGAGTTGAGCGTGGAGTTTTCGGGATTCCTGTAAATGATCGTTTATCTTCGAATGCAAAATGCTGAATGCAGAATG
>CAMGIN010000123.1 GCA_946056135.1 uncultured bacterium
GATCTTCCACTGCACCTGCGGTCGAGGGGCCCAAAGGATGTTCGTCTACCACCCAGGGTGCGTAACGCATTCGCTGCGGGCCTTGCCCGCTAAACGATCCTTTGTCTTTCGCAGACTCAGCCCTCCAGGGTAGCACAGCCGGTATCGTCGCAGAATTCCCGGATGACCTCCTGCTGAATGGCCTGGAGCAGCTCCGGAGCCTTGCCGCCGATGCTCTGGCCGTTCAGCTCACCGGCCCGCAGGCACAGCTTGGTGGTGGAGGTCACCAGAACCTCATCGGCGTTTTTCAGAAAGTCCAGGGAGAAGGGCTTCTCCAGCACCGGGATGCCCAGCCGGTAGCAGGCCTGGATCATATGGGTCTTGGCGATGCCCCGCAGGATGAACTCGTCGTTGGGATGGGAATAGAGAACGCCGTCCTTCAGCACCGACACATTGGAATGGGCGCATTCCGTGACAATCTCGCCCCGGTGGAAGATGGTTTCTCCGCAGCCGTCCCGCTTGGCGCTCTGGGCCGCCATCACGCTGGGCAGCAGGTTCAGGCTCTTGACATTGCAGTGGAAGAAGCGGGTATCCTCCCGGTCATTCAGCCGGATGGGCTTCCCGGGATCGGCAAAGCCCTTGGGACAGATATAGACCCACAGCTTTCCGGGCAGTCCCTCCGAATAGGTATGGTTTCGCTCCTCCACGCCCCGGGTCACCTGCCAGTAGACAAAGCTGATTCTGCTGTCTACCTTCCCCAAAAGCTCCGTCAGCAGCTGGCCCAGAGCCTCCTTTTCCATGGGGATATGGATGTCCAGCTGTCTGGCGCTGGTATAGAACCGGTCCAGATGGTCCTCCAGCAGAAATATCTTCCCATTGCCCCCCATGGCGGCATCATAGCAGCCGTCTCCGAAGAAATGGACCCGGTCATTAAAAGGAATCGTCAGTTCCTCCGGGGTGCCGATTTTTCCGTCGTAATAAGCCAGTGCTTTCATAATCTATGCTCCTTTCCTGATCCAATGGAATGGTTTCTTGCCTGACCACAGTATAACATATCCGCAGGAAAAGGGAAGAGGATTTGGAAATTTTTGTATTCCAGACCGCCGTTCCTGCGATAGACGATCCTTTATCGCCCAAGCTTTTCTCCTCCCGACGGCCCTCTCTGCCGAAAAATAGTTGACTTTCCGTTTCTTTCCTGCTAAACTGATTCCCAAAGCTTCCGGAACGGGAGCTGTTTTCCTGCCCATATTGTTGAGAAATCAACATATTTTTACAAAGGAGCTTGTCCATGAATCCCATTCAAAAAATATTCTGCCGCTGCTTTCAGACCGTGCTGCGGCTGGTGCTGCCCATCCTTCCCTACCGGGATCCCAAGATCCTGAACTCCGTGGAGGCGGTTCCGGATTGCCTGAAGCAGAAAACGCTCACAAACGTGCTCATCGTCACCGACGGCTATCTGCACCTCAGCGGCATGCTGGAGCCCCTGAAAAAGGCCCTGGGAGAAAGCGGGATCCAGTACACGGTCTATGACGAGGTGGTACCCAACCCCACCGTGCTGAACGTGGAGCTGGCCCGGGAGCGGTACCTGCAAAACGGCTGCCAAGCCCTGATCGGCTTCGGCGGCGGTTCCTCCATTGACTGCGCCAAGGCTGTCGGCGCCCGGATTGCCCGGCCCAACAAGCCCATCCCCAAAATGCGGGGCATCCTGAAGGTGCTGCGGCCCATCCCCTTCCTGATCGCCATTCCCACCACCGCGGGCACCGGCAGCGAGACCACCCTGGCCACCGTCATCACCGATGACCGCAGCGCCCACAAGTTCCCCATCAACGACTTTCCCCTGATTCCCAGAGTGGCGGTGCTGGACCCGGAGATGACCCGGTCCCTGCCGAAGCATATGACCTCCACCACCGGCATGGACGCCCTGACCCACGCCATTGAAGCCTACATCGGCCGCTCCACCACCCGCCAGACCCGGGCCAATGCCCTGGAGGCAGTCCGGCTCATTGCGGAGAACCTGGAAACCGCCTACGAAGACGGCGACAACATGACCGCCCGGGCCAACATGCTGAAAGCGGCCTACCTGGCAGGCAGCGCCTTTTCCAAATCCTACGTCGGCTACTGCCACGCCGTGGCCCACTCCCTGGGAGGCCAGTACCATATCCCCCACGGCCTTGCCAACGCGGTGCTGCTGCCCTATGTGCTGGAAGCCTACGGCCCTTCCATTTATAAGAAGGCCAAGGATATCGCCATTGCCATGCACCTGGCGGAGGACAATACGCCGCAGGACACCGCCGCGAAAATCCTCATCGCCGAGATCCGCCGCAGAAATAAGGACATGGGCATCCCCCAGACCCTCCCCGGCATCCAGGAGGCGGACATCCCGAAGCTGGCAGGCTTTGCGGATAAGGAAGCCAATCCCCTGTACCCTGTGCCTGTGCTGATGGACGGATCGGAACTGAAGCAATTTTACTACGATGTCATGGAGGAACCGACATGAACCAGGATCAAATCGAACAGCTTGTCAAAAAACAGCGTGCCTTCTTTGACACCGGCGCAACGCTTTCGGTAGACTACCGTATCAATGCCCTGAAAAAGCTCCGGGCCGCCCTGACAGAAAAGGAAGAAAGCATCGCGAAAGCCATCCGGGCTGATCTGGGCAAATCCACCGAGGAAAGCTACATGTGCGAAACCGGCTTAGTAATCAGCGAGATCAGCTACCTCCTGCGCCACATCCGCCGCTTTGCGAAGGAGAAGACCGTGCCCACACCCCTGGCCCAGTTCGCCTCCCGCAGCTGCCGCAAGCCTACGCCCTACGGCGTGACGCTGGTTATGAGCCCCTGGAACTATCCGCTGCTGCTGACCCTGGACCCCCTGGCGGACGCCCTGGCCGCAGGCAACACCGTAATCATAAAGCCCAGCGCCTACTCTCCCGCCACCAGTGAATTGCTGCGGGAGCTGATCTCGGGACTGTTCCCGGAGGAATATGTTGCCGTAGTCACCGGAGGCCGGGAAGAAAACGGCTATCTGCTGGAGCAGAAATTTGACTACATCTTCTTCACCGGCAGCAAGGCGGTGGGCCGGACGGTGCTGGAGAAGGCCTCCCGACACCTGACTCCCGTGACTTTGGAGCTGGGCGGCAAAAGCCCCTGCATCGTGGACGCCAGCGCGAACCTGAAATTGGCCGCCAGGCGCATCGTCTTCGGCAAATTCCTAAACTGCGGCCAGACCTGCGTGGCCCCGGACTACATTCTATGCCAGGAATCGGTGAAGGACCGGCTGCTGGAAGAACTGAAAGCGGAGATTCTGCACCAGTACGGGGCCGATCCTCTCCACAATGACGCCTACGGCAAGATCATCAGCCAGAAGCATTTTGACCGGGTCACCGGGCTCATCGACGGCCAAAAGGTGGTCCACGGCGGCGGCAGCGACCCGCAGACCAGGAAGATCGAACCCACCATTCTGGACAACGTGACCTGGGAGGACGCCGTCATGGGCCAGGAGATTTTCGGCCCGGTGCTGCCAGTGCTGACCTTCGAAAATCTGGATTCCGTCATCCACACCGTAAACAGCCATGACAAGCCCCTGGCCCTGTACATCTTCGCGGAAGACAAGGCCGTGATCCGCAAGGTCACCTCCCGCTGCGCCTTTGGCGGCGGCTGCGTCAACGACTGCATTATCCACCTGGCCACCAGCCAGATGGGCTTCGGCGGCGTGGGGGAGAGCGGCATGGGGGCCTACCACGGCAAAACTGGCTTCGACACCTTCACCCACTATAAGAGCATCGTGGACAAGAAAACCTGGCTGGACCTGCCCATGCGGTATCAGCCCTACCGCAAGGTAAACGATTGGCTGGTCCATTTGTTTTTGCGGTAACCGGTTCGACACAGAAATGATCGTTTACAGTTCGTAGGGGGCGGCATCCCTGACGCCCCTTTTGACGGAACTGCGTGCAAATGGGGCGTCAAGGATGCCGCCCCCTACGCTCACAGCATAAATTTTTTTGTGTATAACCTTCTGTCGAGTATACTACGATAAACGATCATTTACGCGAGTATTTTTATTGGCACCGAATCGTTGCTTTGTTTTTGGAGCCAAAAGAGGGAAAACCGTCTTTTCGCGGTTTTCCCTCTTTTCGTTCTTACTGAATGCCGGTGACGGTGTAATCCTCATCCTCCACCGCTTTCTTCAGCACTTCGTCCGCCACGGGTGTCTTCAGGGTGACCACTGCGGTACCAGCCTGGTGACTGACGGCCGCCTGGGCGACCTCTGGGATGGCTTCCAGGGCCTTTTTCACAGTAGCTTCACAGTGTGGGCACATCATGCCTTCGATTTTCAATGTCTTTTCCATGGACTTTTGCTCCTTTTCGTGTTTGGTTTTCTTATCCTTGGCAGCGTTGTGCAGGTCAAACAGGTTCAGCCGCAGGGCGTTGGACACCACGCAGAAGCTGCTCAGACTCATGGCCGCCGCGCCGAACATGGGGTTCAAGGTCAGACCCAGGGGGATGAACACCCCCGCCGCCAGGGGAATGCCGATGGTATTGTAGAAAAACGCCCAGAACAGATTCTGGTGGATGTTCCGCAGGGTGGCCCGGCTTAAGCGGATGGCGGCAGGCACGTCGGACAGGCGGCTCTTCATCAGCACCACATCCGCCGCGTCAATGGCCACATCCGCCCCCGCCCCAATGGCGATGCCGATGTTGGCCCGGGTCAGGGCCGGAGCGTCGTTGATGCCGTCGCCTACCATGGCAACTTTCCCCTTGCCCATCAAAGCCCGGATCACACTCTCCTTGCCGTCGGGCAGGACGCCCGCAATGACCTCGTCCACCCCCGCCTGGGCCCCGATGGATTTGGCGGTGCGTTGGTTGTCACCGGTGAGCATGACCACATGAATGCCCATGTTCTGCATTTCCCGCACCGCCTGGGCGCTGTCCTCCTTGATGACGTCCGCCACGGCGATGATACCCATAAGCTGCCCGTCCCTGCTGAAGAACAGCGGGGTCTTGCCCTGCTCCGCCAATACCTCCGCCTGGGTCTGAATGGCCTGTGGCACCTGGGACCGTGTTCGGATGAAGTTCAGGTTGCCGCCTGCCAGCTTGGCCCCCTTCCACACCGCCGTCAGGCCGTTCCCCGGCAGGGCCTGGAAGTCCGTGACCTCCTCTGCCGTCAGCTGCCGCCGGTTCGCCTCCTGCAAAATGGCATGGGCCAGGGGATGCTCGCTTTTCTGCTCCAGAGCGTAGGCGAGGGTCAGCAGCTGCTCCTGGCTGATGCCGGGAGCCGGGCAGAGGTCCGTCACCTTAGGCTCGCCTTTGGTGATGGTGCCGGTTTTGTCCAGAGCCACGATCTCCACCTTCCCGGTCTCCTCCAGGGAGACGGCGGTTTTGAACAGGATGCCGTTCTTCGCGCCCATGCCGTTGCCCACCATGATGGCCACCG
>CAMGIN010000124.1 GCA_946056135.1 uncultured bacterium
CCCTTTGGGGGAGCTGGCACGGCGCAGCCGTGACTGAGAGGGCTTGGCTCCCCCTCTGGGGGAGCTGGCACGGCGCAGCCGTGACTGAGAGGGTTTGGCTCCTCCTTTGGGGGAGCTGGCACGGCGTAGCCGTGACTGAGAGGTCATAAGGATGATTCCGAAAGACTATTCGAAGCTAAAAAATGCCAAAACGTTAAGAAAAAATATGACACCACAGGAACGTCATTTGTGGTATGACTTTCTGAGGTACTACCCGGTAAAAATCTACAAGCAGCGTATTATTGGTACATATATTGTCGATTTCTACTGTGCCAGCGCAAAGCTGGTGATTGAAGTGGATGGATCCCAGCATTATGATGAGGAAGGGCTGCGGTATGACGCTGCGCGAACGGCTTTTCTGGAAAGCCTTGGGCTGTCAGTCGTGCGTTATTCCAATGCGGACATCTGCATTCGGTTTCGGGAAGTGTGCGAATCTATAGATGATCTTATCAGATCGCGGATACCATGACAGCCCTCTCCGTCAGCCCTGACGGGCTGCCACCTCTCCCAAAGGGAGAGGCTTATCTGCAATTCGTCCCCGGATTTGAACGTTTCGTCCCCGGAATGTGCCGGGGACGGATTTTTGTGATAGAGTATGGTCACGAGGTGATGAATATGAACGAAACGAAAAAGCCGAAATACGGCATCGGCCAAAATGTGGCGTGGATGGTGGATATCGCCTGGAAAACCAGGAAACGGGTAATCTTCTTCTGCCTGCTGACCGCTGTGTTGGAAATCGCGTACAATCTGGCGCAGCTGTACATCGCGCCCCAGATCCTGACGGCAGTGGAACAGCGGGTACCTTTGGGAGAGCTGCTTGCCACCATCGGCTTCTTTACCGCCGCGCTGTTTCTGACCATGAGTTTGAAGGATTATATCAATCAGAACACCATGTTTCCCCGGATCGATGTGCGCACCGTCATCATTGGAAAAATTAGTCGAAAGTGCAATATGACCTCCTTCCCCAACATCCTGGACGCGGATTTCATCAAGCTACGGGAAAAAGCCCACATGGCGACGGATAACAACGGGTCGGCCACAGAGCATATCTGGGCCACTCTGACCAGCCTGCTGCAGAACGTGGGCGGTTTTCTGGTGTACCTGACGATTTTGTCCAACCTGGATGGGCTTCTGCTGCTTGCGGTCATTGCCACCTGTGTGGTGGGCTTCCTGGTGTCCCGGTATACCAATAACTGGGTATTTGCCCATCGGGAGGCGGAGGACAAGTATTACGCCCAAAAGCGCTACATCCGGGATAAGGCAGAGTCTGTGACCATCGCCAAGGATATCCGGATCTTCGGCCTGCAGGACTGGCTGGACGAGCTGATCGACCATGTACATAACGTGTACCTGGATTTCCGGTTTCAGGTGGAGCGGATGCGGCTGCTGGCGGACATTACGGAAGCCCTGCTGACCATGGCGAGAAACGGCATTGCCTATGCTTATCTGATCCGCATGGCTCTGGAGGAAGGGCTGGGGGTTCCCGAATTTCTGCTGTACTTCACGGCAGTCTCCACTTTCACCAACTGGGTTATGGGCATTTTGCAGCAGGTTTCCAAGCTCCACAAGGAAAGTCTGGACATCTGCTGCGTCCGGGAGTTTCTGGAATATCCCGAGCCCTTCCGGTTTGAAGAGGGCAAGGCTGTGCCCAGGGCGGAGAGCTATGAACTGCGGCTGGAAAATGTATCCTTCCGCTACCCCGGGGCGGAGGAGGACACCATTCATCAACTGGACCTGACGGTGCGTCCCGGCGAGAAGCTGGCCATTGTGGGTCTCAACGGCGCGGGCAAGACCACCCTGGTCAAGCTGCTGTGCGGCCTGTTCGATCCCACCGAGGGCCGGGTCCTGCTGAACGGGCAGGATGTCCGGGAGTTTAACCGCCGGGAATACTACGCCCTGTTCAGCGCGGTATTCCAGGAGTTCTCCATTCTGGATGTGACCGTGGCGGAGAACATTGCCCAGACCAGCAAGAACATTGACTGGGCCAAAATTGATGACTGCGTGGAAAAGGCCGGCCTGACCCAGACCATCGCGGCACTTCCCAAGGGCCTGAACACCCATGTGGGCCGGGAGGTGTATCTGGACGGCGTGCTGTTCTCCGGCGGCCAGACCCAGCGGCTCATGCTGGCGAGAGCTCTGTACAAGGACGGCCCCATTCTGGTGCTGGACGAGCCCACCGCCGCCCTGGACCCCATTGCCGAAAACGACATTTATCAAAAGTACAACGATATGACGCAAGGAAAAACATCCCTGTTTATCTCCCACCGTCTGGCCTCCACCCGATTCTGTGACCGGATCCTCTTTGTGGCGGACGGGCACATCACCGAGGAAGGGACCCACGAAAGCCTGCTGGCTCTGAACGGCGCATACGCGAAGCTGTTTGAGGTCCAGAGCCGCTACTACCAGGAAGGGAGGGAATTCTGATGGAAGACGAAAAGGTAAGTCTGCGCCGCGCTTTCCGGCTGCATTTCCGCGCTGCGAAGGAGCTTCATAAGATCGACCCAAAACTGTTTCCGGTCACCATTCTGTATGCCATCGTCTCCGGGCTGCTGCCGTATGTGACGGTTTTCTTCTCCGCCCGGATCCTGCAGGAGCTGGCTGTCCTGCGCCGGCCTGATGTGCTGTGGAAATGGGTTATCGCAGGGGTGCTTTGTACAGGAGCATTCGCGCTCCTGAAGGCATTCCTGAATCAGCGGAACGAAACCCTGTTAGACGACCTGTACGGCCGCAAGGAGCTGCTGTTCGTCCGGAAGATGTTCTCCCTGGACTACGCGGATATGGACAAGCAGGAGACCCACGACCTCCGGGATCAGATCCGGCAGAATGAGAACTGGTCCGGCTGGGGCCTGATGCGGACGCCGGAGGCCTATGAACAGAGCTTGAAGGGCATTGTGGGTATTCTCAGTGGCATTGCCCTGACGGTAAGCCTGTTCACCTCTCCTGTTCCGGAAACCGCCGGAGCGCTGACTGTATTGAATCACCCTGTTTTTATCGCGGTGCTGGCCGCGCTGATCCTGTTCATCACATGGCTGGCGGGCAAATGCAACCTCAAGGCCATCTCTTATTGGAGCAGTGCCGCGGAGGAAGCCACATTTGGAAACCGCCTGTTCAGTTTCTTTGGCTTTATCGGGATGCAGATAGGAAGAAACGCGGACATTCGGATCTACAATCAGCACAAGCTGGTCAGCGCATACTGGGATAAAAATATGTCCTTTGGCGCAAACGGTCCCATAGCAAAGAAAGCCAAAGGTCCGATGGGGATTTACAGCGGCCTTGGAACCGGCATCACTGTGCTGATCACCGGATTTGTGTACGTGTTCACCTGCCTGAAAGCCTGGGGCGGCGCCTTCGACGTGGGCAGCGTGACCCAGTATGTGGGAGCGGCCACGGCTTTGTGCGGCAGCATCTTTGAGCTGACGGCACTGACCGGCATTCTGAAAACCAACACGCCCTATCTGGAAAAGACCTTCCAATTCCTGGACATTCCCAACGCCATGTACCAGGGCAGCCTGACCACCGAGAAGCGCTCCGACCGGCAGTATGAGGTGGAATTCAAAAACGTTTCTTTCAAATACCCCGGCTCGGAAGTCTGGGCGCTGAAAAATGTGTCCATGAAATTCCAGGTGGGCAAGCGTCTGGCCATTGTTGGCGAAAACGGCTCCGGCAAGACCACCTTCATCAAGCTGCTGTGCCGGCTCTACGATCCCCAGGCGGGACAGATCCTCTTAAACGGCATCGACATCCGCAAGTACAACTACCGGGACTACATGGGCATCTTCTCCGTGGTGTTCCAGGACTTCCAGCTTCTGTCCCAGCCCCTGGGGGCCAACGTGGCGGGCAGCAATACCTATGACCGGGAGCGGGTGACCAAAGCCCTGATCGACGCGGGGTTCGGGGATCGGCTGACCACCCTGCCGGAGGGGCTGGACACCCAGCTGTACAAGGACTTCACCGAGAACGGGGTGGAGGTCTCCGGCGGCGAGGCCCAGAAGATCGCCATTGCCCGGGCGCTGTACAAGGATGCTCCTTTCATCATCCTGGACGAGCCCACTGCCGCCCTGGACCCCATGGCCGAGGCGGAGATCTACAGCAAATTCAACGACATCTCCGGGGACAAGACCGCCATCTACATCAGCCACCGGTTGTCCTCCTGCAAATTCTGCGACGAGATTGCGGTGTTCCACAACGGCCAGGTCATCCAGCAGGGCACCCATGATGCCCTGGTGTCCGACGAAACCGGCAAGTATTACGAGCTCTGGCACGCCCAGGCCCAATACTATACGGAGTCCGCATAATGGAAAACACAAAATCCGAACCTGGCCTCTCTTGGGGAGCCTGGTTCGGATTTTTGTGTTCGCACAAAAAAGATTGCATTCCTTCTATTAACGGGGACAAGCAAGCATTTTACGGATTTTTAAGTGGAGAGACATGCGGAAAATTTCTGAATCGGACAATATACAGACAAATTCCGGCAGCCTGTGGCAGGCTGCCGGAAAAAAATATGTCTTTTAGCCAAGAACGGTACCATCGGGGTTAAACAGGGGCAGCTTTTCCAGATAGATCAAATCGGAGCGCTCCTGGGCATCGCCTTCGGCCAGAATTGCCATGCGGCCGCAGATATTGCCGCCGGCCTTCTCCACCAAAGCTTCCAAGGCTCTCAAGCTCTCGCCGGTGGAGATCACATCGTCTACGATCAAAATCCGCTTGCCCTTCATCAGGGCCGCATCGGCGCCGTCCAGGTACAGCTTCTGCTCCTTGGCGGTGGTGATGGAGTTGACGGTGACGCTAAAAATGTCCCGCATGTACAGCTTGGGACCTTTGCGGGCCAGGATGTACTTGGCATCTCCCGCCTGGCGGGCCATCTCATGAGCCAGCGGAATGCCCTTGGCCTCGGCGGTAATGATGTAGTCATACTCCGGTGCCCGTGCCAGCAGCTCCCGGGCGCAGGCCACGGTCAGCTCCTGGTCGCCGAAGATGACAAAACCGGCGATGGACAGCTTGTCATTCAGAGGGCAGATGGGCAGATCCCGTTCCAGCCCTGCAACTTTCATTCTATAGTACATGGGGAACATCTCCTTATAATTTATTCCTGCAATCATTATACTACCACCGGAAAAATTGTCAAGAAGGGATAATCGGTGTGGAGTGTGGAGTTTCGGCATCCACTTCGTGGATAAAAACGGATACTTATCCTGACTTGACACAAAGTGTCTGATACGATTCTTCATAAAATGTTATGGCGCTTACTCAGCAAAAGCGTAAATGATCTTTTGTGTTCGCACCAATTGTAGGGCGGGGTCATGTGTCAAGAGCAACATGGTTTACAGATTGTGTAAGGACATGGTTTACACATTTGCT
>CAMGIN010000125.1 GCA_946056135.1 uncultured bacterium
ATTTACCATAGCACTGCACCTGCGGTCGAGGGGCCCAAAGGATGTTCGTCTACCATCCAAAGTGCGTAACGCATTCGCCGCGGGCCTTGCCCGCTAAACGATAATTTCTTCTCCCAACATCTTGCAATTATCTCTGTTTATACTTATAATAAGGCAAATCCCAATCATAAGGAGGAAACCACTATGGAAGCAAAACAGATCCGGCAGTTGGCCCGGCAGAACCTGTCCCCCAGCTGGGGCGTGTCCATCGGCGTCGCTGCGGTGGCGGCGTTGCTGGGAGGCCTGATGCTCGGCTTCAGCTTCTTGCCCCAAATCGAATATACCAAGACCCTTTTCTCAGAATCCCATCATGCTTGGGAGAATGTCCGCGTCAGCACCTCTGGCGGCATTTTGGGCCTGGCGTCCTTTATCCTGGGGGGCGTGCTGCAGCTGGGCTACGCGAAGTTCCTGCTGAAGCAGCATGACGGACAGCAGCCGGAGTTTTCCGACCTGTTCTCCCAGTTTGACCGCTTCGGCGCGGGCTTTGCCCAGGCGTTCCTGCGGGGATTGTACACCTTCCTCTGGTCCCTGCTGCTGATTGTCCCCGGCATCATCGCGGCATTGCGGTATGCCATGACCCCCTTCATCATGGCGGAGCACCCGGAGCTGACTGCCAGCGAGGGCATCCAGCGCTCCAAGGAACTGATGGAGGGCCACAAAATGGATCTGTTCATCCTGGAGCTGACTTTCCTGGGCTGGGATATTCTGTGCGCCCTGACCCTGAACATCGGCAACCTGGCCCTGAACCCCTACAAGAATGCCGCCCTGGCCGTCTTCTACCGGAACATCACCTCCCAGCAGCGGTATCGCGAATTCTAATCCCGCAGACAAGAACCCTGCGGCTCTTCATCGGAGCCGCAGGGTTCTTTTTTCAGGGAAGATACACTTTGTAGGTACTGTTGATGTCCGGATCCCCGATGAGAATGTAGTCCACCTGATCCAGGTCGATGGGGGTGCTGAAATACTTTGTGCCGCTGCTCCATTCTTCATCATTATAGCTGCCGCCGCCATCCACCAGCAGCGGGCTGCTGCCATCCTTCATCACCACCCGGAAGGAAAGATTGTAGACTGCTCTTTCATCACTGCAGGTATAGTCGCATTCCCAGTCCGCGCTGAGGGGGGAAATCGCCAGCCGCTTAGGGGTCACCGTGTAGTCCCAGCTCTCGGCGTGGATGGGCAGGCCAGTCTCCGGATCGGTTTCTCCCGTCAGGTTTTCCTTGCAGAATTCCTTGCAAGGACTGTCGTGGGTCCAGGTGCGGCTCTTAGTGCCGCCGTAGGTCAGGCCCGCCACATCCAGCTCCACCACCTTGGCCTCGTTGGCGATGCCAATGTCAAAGGTAAACGCACCGGGAGCCAAACGCACAAAACCATCCTCATCCCCGTTCATGTCCACCACCTGCTCATAAATTCCGGTAATGTGGAACAGCTTGGAAACCCCGTCGTTGAACTTCATCTCCATGCCGGACTGGGCGTAGATGGTCACATGGAAATCCTTCCGGTTGTCAGTGGGATCCGCATCCGGCAGGGCTTCCACATCTACAAAGTAGCCGGACATCTCATAGGGCGCACCCTCCGGCAGTTCCAGAATATTCCAGTATTCGTCTTCGGTATTGTAATCATAGAATTGATACAGAATCCCGTCAGGCAGCACCGTGCCCTCCGGGGCCTCCGCCTGGAAATACAGGTGGATCACATTGGCGTCCGCATAGGCGGCGGTCAGGGTCATGGTGGTGCCTTCGCTCTCGATGCTGGTTTCCTGGAAGACCTGCCCCAGCTCATTGACCACTTCGATCTGCTCCTGGCTGACGATCTCCGGCAGGGTGATGTCCAGCCCCTCCTGCTGAATATACTGCCTGTCTTCCTCCAGCCGCCGTCCCAGAATGTCCCGGAACCAGTCTCCCGCGCCAAAAAGGTTCTCCACCGCAAAGACTGTCAGCGTCACCAGGGACACCGCCGCCGCTGCCGCCAGAATCCGGAAGGCAATCCGCTTTCCGTTCCGGGGTTTCTTTTCCTGCTTGATTTTGCTCATAGTCAGCTCCTTAATCCGCTCAGAGGAAAGGGGCGTTTCGCTGTTAAGCTGCACGGTATCGTCCCGGATGTCCTCCAGCAGATCGGATATTCTTCGTTTCATGCCACACCCCACCTCAATAGTATTGTCTTCAGCCGCATGCGGCCTCTGCGCAGTTTGGTTTTTACAGTCGATTCGTTGAGAGCCATGGCCTGAGAGATCTCCTGGACGGTCTGGGCGTAATAGTAGTGCCGCAGGAAGACCTCCCGGTCAGGCTGCCCCAATTGATCCACGGCTTTGCGCACCAGCTTTTGCTCCTCCGCCTGCTCCACCCGGGCATCCGGGGTCGCCTCGTCGGGGATTTCCAGCACATCCTCCTCCAGCGGAAGCGTCTGTCCCGCTTGACGGAGCTTGGTTCTGGCCTTGTTCCTGGCCACAGCCCCCAGCCAGGCCTTGGCGGATCCCGATTGAATCTCCGCCGCCTGGTTCCAGGCTGCCAGGAACACATCCGAGACCACCTCCTCCGCGTCCTGGGGCGTCATGGAATACCGCAGGATGTTCCAGACCACGGCAGAAACATAGGGTATGTAGCGCTCCATCAGCTGCTCCAACCCCTCCGGGTCGGCGGAACGCATTTTCCGCAGGATCATTTCTTCTCTCATGGCTTTTGACTCCTAACCGAATAGTGAAAGCTGCTTTCACCTATCTAATCGCAGGAAGCAAGCAAAAGGTTTCGATTTTATAAAATAAATCTTCCCCAGGGAATTTTACCCGCACACGAATCGCCGCGCAAAAATAAAGCCGTACCAAAAGCGGTACGGCAGTTTGTTTACTTCTTGGTGTCCTTTTCTTCCTTGATCTGGGCCTGCAGGTGGACAGACAGCACCGCGAGAGACGTGGCCATGTTCTCGTACTGCACCAGAATTCCCGGGGGAACATCCAGATGGGCCGGAGCAAAGGTCCAGATGGCCTTGATTCCCCCGGCGATAAGCTGGTTGGCTACCTCCTGAGCCCCCTCCGCCGGAACGGTGATGATGCCCATAAGCACCTTGTGGCTGCGGCAGAATTGGCTCAGCTTGGAAATGGGATAGATGGGCTTGCCCTCCTCGGTCCTGCTCTGCTTGGGATGGGCGTCAAAGGCGGCCAGGATGTTCAGGCCGTATTCGTCAAAGCCCTTGTAGCCCATCAGCGCCTGGCCCAGCTTCCCCGCGCCGATGAGGACGGCATCCGTTGTGTTGTCATAGCCCAGGAACTGCTCGATGTCGTTAATCAGGGCCTCCCGCTGGTAGCCGATCTTGGGCCGCCCGCCGTCGGAAACCATAGCCAGGTCCTTGCGCACCTGCACCTCGCCCATGCCCAAAGCATTTGCCAGAGCCGTAGCAGAGATGTGGGTCGGCGCGTCCTCCGGCATATTTTTCAGGTATGCCAGATACCCGGGCAGCCGTTTTAATACCGACTTCGAAATCTTTTTTTCTTCCATAACTCTCCTTCTTGCGTATCCGTACGAAACTATATCGATAAAAGAATGTATCGATTATACCATATCGATATCAAAAAATCAAGCGCAGCTTGTCTGGCGGATAAATTCTTTTTTCAGCCGCTGCAGGATTCGTTTCTCCAATCGGGAGATGTAAGACTGGGAGATTCCCATCTTCTGGGCAACCTCCTTCTGGGTCAGTTCCTTTCGCCCCTCCAGTCCGTAGCGCATACATACGATTTCCCGCTCCCGATCAGGAAGCTCCCGCAGCGCCTGCCGCAGGACACAGATGTCTACATCGTCCTCCAGGGGCCGCAGAATCATATCCTCCTCGGTGCCAAGAATGTCCGACAGCAGCAGCTCGTTGCCGTCGCCGTCCATATTGATGGGCTCGTCCAGAGAAACCTCGGTTTTCTGGTTGGCGGTTTTGCGGATGTGCATGAGGATCTCATTTTCAATGCACCGGGAGGCGTAGGTAGCCAGCTTGATCTTCTTGTCCATCCGGTAGGTGCCGATAGCCTTAATCAGGCCGATGGTGCCGATGGAAATCAGATCCTCCAGATTGATGCCGGTGTTCTCAAACCGGCGGGCGATATAAACCACCAACCGCAGATTGTGCTCCACCAGCCGCTGCTTGGCCCCTTCATCTCCCCGCTCCATGGCTTCCAAGGCCTCCTGTTCCTCCGCCCCCTTCAGCGGCGGGGGCAGAATGTCGCTGCCGCCAATGTAGTAGATGCCTTTTTCCGGAATCAGTCCCAGTTTTTTCAGCCACTCCAACAATTTCATAATGCCCCTCCTGTCAGCGCTTGATACATTTCTCCCCTGCCCAGACCCTCGGCTGCAAAGGCCACCACAGCGCTCTGCGTCCGGGAACCGAACTTCACATTTTCAAACCGAAGCCCCAGCAGCATGCCGCAGCTGTTCCCCACGCTGCGGTAAGGAATCAGCCGCAGTCCCGGGATGGGCCGCCGTGCCAGGGTCTCCAGAGGCGTGCGCAGCTCCTCCTGGGACAATCCCGTCAGCTTCCGGGCAACCTCCCCGGAAACAACCAGCACCTGCTCCCCGGTGATGGGGTCCCGCAGGGTGTTCCCCGAGTCCCGCAGGGCAGTGATGCTGACGGTGCTGTCCCCATAGCTCAGAGTCACGGGGATGTACTCCCTGCCGCCCACAGTCTCCCCGAAGGCCGCCCGGCACAGCAGCCACACGCCCCCGGCGCAGAGAACCAAGGACAGGAAATCCCCCCTGCCGAAGCTCAGAGCAATTCCTCCCAGGGCCATGCTCAGCAGGACGAACACGCCGCCCCGCTTCACTGCGCTTTTTCCCCAGCCGAAGGCAATGACGGCCATCAGCATAAGGCTCACCGTCCGCCAAAGGGCATTGCCCAGAAACCGCAGCGAGGGAAGCATGCAGCCTCCTGCATAAACCGCCCCCAGGAGCGCCGCCAGAGCGCATCGCTTCGCCCCCAAGGGGAAGCCCGCCAGCCGGTTTGTCCCCAAAAGCAGCAGAAAGTCCACCAAAAAGTTGAGAATCACCACCAGATCCAGGTATACCGCCAACTGACCACCTCCGTAACCGGGATGGCTCCAGTATACCGCCCCGGCGAAAAAAAGGCCGTCGGTTCCTTGTCCGGGCGGCAGCGCAAGTTCTCCCAGGAGCCGTTGCCTTTCCGCAGCATCCGGGCAGGAAGAAACCTGTACCCCACGATTTTCCGCAGCCAATTGGGTGATCGACAGAGAACGAATCGTTCCATGGTCAAATCCGGCAGTACACGCGCGTTTGGCAGCCTGGTAATCGTTGCTTCCCTCGTAAATGATCGTTTATGTGCATACCCACTGTAGGGGAGGGTCATTGACCCTCCCG
>CAMGIN010000126.1 GCA_946056135.1 uncultured bacterium
TTCTTCATGAGCTTCACCCAGCGGGAATCCTGCGGCAAGTGCACCCCCTGCCGGGAGGGCACCAAGCGGATGCTGGAGATTCTGGAGCGCATCGTAAACGGCCAGGGCAAGCTGGAGGATCTGGACACCCTGGAGGAGCTGGCAAAGATGATTCAGACCATGGCTCTGTGCGGCCTGGGCAAGTCCGCTCCCCTGCCGGTGCTGTCCACCCTGTCCGCCTTCCGGGACGAATACATCGAGCACATTGTGGACAAGCGCTGCCGGGCCAAGGCCTGCACCGCCCTGCGCCGCTATGTCATCAACCCCGCGTTCTGCAAGGGCTGCTCCAAGTGCGCCCGGAACTGTCCCGTCAACGCCATTTCCGGCGTTGTCAAGAAGCCCTATACCATCGATTCCAACAAGTGCATCAAGTGCGGCGCCTGTAAGGAGAACTGCGCCTTCGATGCCATCTATGTGGAAGCATAAGGAGGGGAAACCATGGGAACCATTACCATTAACGGAAAGAAATACGAGTTTACCAATGAGAAAAATGTTCTGACCATCATCCGCAACGCGGGCATCGAGGTCCCCACCCTGTGCTACCAGCCGGAGCTGTCCATCTTCGGTGCCTGCCGGCTGTGTACGGTGGAGGATGACCGGGGCCGGTGCTTCGCCTCCTGCTCCGAGGAGCCCCGGGACGGCATGGTGATCTACACCCACACCGAGCGACTGCGCAAGCACCGCAAGCTGATTGTGGAGCTGCTGCTGGCTGCCCACTGCCGGGACTGCACCACCTGCGACAAGCACGGCAAGTGCAAGCTGCAGAAATTGGCCTACCAGCTGGGCGTGAATCAGGTCCGTTTCGAGAATCACCGGGAAGAGCAGCCCGTGGACCTGTCCTCCGCCTCCATCGTCCGGGACCCCAACAAGTGCATTCTGTGCGGCAACTGCGTCCGGGCGTGCTCTGAGCTGCAGGGCATCGGCGTACTGGGCTTCGCCCACCGGGGCACCGACGCTATCGTGACCCCCGCCTTCAACCGCCTGATGGCGGACACCAACTGTGTCGGCTGCGGCCAGTGCCGGGTGGTCTGCCCCACCGGCGCGCTGACCATCCACCACAATATGAGCGACGTGTGGCAGGCCCTGGGTGACAAGAACACCCGGGTGGTGGTACAGATCGCGCCTGCCGTCCGTGTGGCGGTCAGCGAAGCCTTCGGCCTGCCCAAGGGCGAGAACTCCATGGGCAAGATCGTGGCCGCCCTGCACCGCATGGGCTTCGACGAGGTCTTCGACACCTCCTACTCCGCCGACCTGACCATCATGGAGGAGTCCGCGGAATTCCTGGACCGGGTGGCGAACGGCGGAACTCTGCCCCTGCTGACCTCCTGCTGTCCTGCCTGGGTCAAGTTCGTGGAGAACGAGTACCCCGAATTCAAGCCCAATGTCTCCACCTGCCGGTCTCCCCAGGGCATGTTCTCCGCCGTGCTGAAGGAGTACTACCGGGACGAGGCCAACGCCAAGGGCAAGAAGACCGTGGTGGTCTCCATCATGCCCTGTACCGCCAAGAAGATGGAAGCCAAGCGCGCGGATTACCACACCTACGGCGAGCAGGACACGGACCTGGTGCTCACCACCACGGAGCTGATCCGTATGATCGATGCCCACGGCATCAATTTTGAGACCCTGCCCAGCGAAGCCTGCGACATGCCCTTCGGCATCGGCTCCGGCGGCGGCGTGATTTTCGGCACCACCGGCGGCGTGACTGAGGCGGTTCTGCGCCGTCTGTCCGACGACCAGCTGTCTCTGGACACCATCGCCGAGTGCGGCGTCCGGGGCAAGGAAGGCATCCGGGAGTTCACCGTACCCTATAAGGGAATCGACGTGAACATCTGTGTGGCCTCCGGACTGGCCAACGCCCGGACGGTGCTGGAGTCCGTGAAGTCCGGCGAGAAGAACTATCACTTCATCGAGGTCATGGCCTGCCCCGGCGGCTGCGTCATGGGCGGCGGCCAGCCCATCTACGGCACCAAGGCCACCCGGATCGAGACCCGCCGGAAGGGCCTGTACGACGCGGACGGCGACATGGTCATCAAGAAGCCCAACGAGAATCCTCTGATGGACGTGTTCTACAACGGCTGCTTCAAGGACAAGACCCACGAGCTCCTGCACACCAGCCATCACGAATGACCACCCCAAGCAGCCCCGGGTTTCCCGGGGTTGCTTTTGTCTGTAGGTTTGAGAGAGAAACCATTCTTTTTGCATAATGGCTCCGTCGTACCGTGAGTTTCTCATATAAATGATCGTTTACCGCAGCACTCATCGTAGGGCGGGGTCATGACCCCGCCGACGCACCAAGTTCACATACATGCCAGATTAGATGCGAAAACCGAGTATTTCGTATCTGATTTACCCAGGCAATCCGTTAGGCTGGTCGGCGGGGTCATGACCCCGCCCTACGGTTGGTGCGATAAACGATCATTTACCATAGCACTGTACCTGCGGTCGAGGGGCCCAAAGGATGTTCGTCTGCCACCCAAAGTGCGTAACGCATTCGCCGCGGGCCTTGCCCGCTAAACAATCATTTATAGGAAGAACTTGGGGTACGACTGAATTGTTACCGAAAATGATTGAAGCAAGAAAATTGGAATCTATTTTTCAATTTTCAATTGCGCAGCCGGTTCCGCCTATTCACTCTCCACAAAAATTCCGTTCCGGATTCATCCAAAATGCCACTAGGATTCCGCCGGAAAATCTGTCATAATGATTTTGCATCGATCATTCCGGTGTGTTTTCCGGATTCTTTTGTTCCGGCGGAATGATTTCTTTGGTTCTGAACCAAGATTTGTAATGGAGGAAATGATATGGCAAAAAAAGCAAGTGAAAACTTCAAGCTCTACCACAACCCCAACGGCCCCGACATCACCACGGTGGCCCGTCCCATTATTGAGGCCGACGGCCTGTACTTCAAGGATATCGACGGCTCCGGCACCGTCTCCCCCGTCAACGACTGGAGACTCCCCGCCGCGGAGCGCGCCGCCGCTTACGCCAAGCTCATGACCGTGGACGAGAAGATCGGCCAGCTGTTCATCTCCGACTGGCGCATGGGCCCCAAGTACCCCAGCGCCCGGCTCCAGGGCCATGTGGCCACCCCTGACGAGTCCGGCGTCGTGGACGAGGGCGAGGTCCGCCAGAAGACCATCTTCGGCGAGCAGTACCTGCCCGGCACCACCACCCTGATTAAGGACTGGTTCGCCCGGCACACCATCGTCCGGGAAAACGCCCAGCCCGAGGATATGGCGGACTACCTGAACCAGCTCCAGGCCATCGCCGAGGAGTGCCAGCGCTTCGTCCCTGTCTCCGTGGCCTCCAACTCCCGCAATGAGAACGGCGAGATCGTCTTCGGCATGAACGACGCCGGCGGCGTGTTCCCCACCTGGCCCGGCACTCTGGGCATCGCCGCCGCCATCAAGGGCAGCGGCATCGAAGTGGCGGACAAATGGGCGGAAGCCACCCGCCGCAGCTGGGAGGCCTGCAACCTGCGCAAAGGCTACATGTACATGGCCGACTGCATGACCGATCCCCGGTGGCAGCGTTCCTACGGCACCTTCGGCGAGGATCCCGACCTGATCTGCCAGGTCATGGAGCACATCATCCCCCGGATTCAGGGCAGCGAGGACGGCGTCACCGCCAATGGCGTTGCCGTCACCACCAAGCACTTCCCCGGCGGCGGCGCCCGGGAGAACGGCTTTGACCCCCACTACGCCGCAGGCCAGTGGAACGTCTACGCCACCCCCGGCTCCCTGCAGAAGTACCACATGCCGGGCTTCAAGGTTGCCGTTGCCAAGAACACCTCCTCCATCATGCCCTACTACTCCAAGCCCGCCGCCGCCAAGTCCGCCCCTCAGCAGGACTGCGAAGGCAACGAGGTTCGGCTGGATCCCTATGGCTTTGCCTATAACCGGGTGTTCATCCACGACATTCTCCGGGGCCAGATGGGTTTTAAGGGCTACGTCAACTCCGACACCGGCATCGTCCACAACATGAAATGGGGCGTGGAAATGCTGGACGAGCCCGAGCGCATCGGCTTCGCCATCCACAATTCCGGCGTGGATCTGATCTCCGGCCTGTTTGACAACGAATTCGGCCGCCAGGCCTACGACCGTGCCACCAACGGCTACTATGACACCCACACCCTGCCCGAGGGCATCACCCCCGACATGGTCACCCTGAACGACGAAGTGCTGGACCGGGCCGTCACCCGGACCCTGACGGAGATGTTCCAGCTTGGCATGTTCGAGAACACCTACCGGGACGCCAAGAAGGCCGCCGAAATCTGCGCCAACGCCCAGGATTGGGCCAACGCCGACGAGGCCCACCGCCAGTCCGTGGTGCTGCTGAAGAACGACGGCATCCTGCCCCTGACCGCCGAGAAGACCGCGGGCAAGAAGGTCTACGCCGAAGCCTTCCACAAGAATCCCAAGGCCGGAGAAGCCGCCACCGCCGCCCTGAAGGAAATGCTGGGTGACGTGACCCTGACCGAGGACTATAACGAAGCGGACATCGCCATTCTGTTTGTCAACCCCTCCTCCGGCGAATACTTCAACGCCACCGCGGGGTACTTGGAGCTGGACATCTGCGAGGGCAAGGAAGTGCCCAACGTGGACGACCTGTGCCGTCCCATGCAGGAGACCCACCTGGAGACCACCCTGACCGGCACCCACAAGATCGCCCAGATTGCCGCCGCTGTCCACGCCAAGGGCGGCAAGGTCATCGCCAACATCAACTTCCCCCTGGCCTGGCTGGTTGGCAACGTGGAGCGCAACGTGGACGCTCTGACCGCGGGCTTCGAGACCTATCCCGCCGCCACCCTGGACGTGCTGTTCGGCCGGTACAACCCCACCGGCAAGCTGCCCATCACCCTGCCCAAGGGCGACGAGGTTCTGGCTGTTAACGAAAATGGCGTGTGCATCAGCCCCAACGACGTCCCCGGCTTCGACAAGGACCAGTTCATGCCCGCCGAACTGAAGGACGAAAACGGCAAGGCCTACGCCTACCGGGATTCCGCAGGCAACTACTACGAGCTGAACTTCGGCCTGAGCTACTAATTACTCCCACACAACAAGCCCTGGAGCAGGTTGCCCCAGGGCTTGCTTTTGTTCGTGCAGAGTAACGATTCAGTCGTGGCTCAATTTCGCATGGTAAATGATCGTTTATCGCAGTGAAACACGCAAAAGGCCTGTGCGTAGGGGGCGGCATCCTGTCAAGAGCAACATGGTTTACAGATTGTGTAAGGACA
>CAMGIN010000127.1 GCA_946056135.1 uncultured bacterium
ATTTTGCATTCTGCATTCAGCATTTTGCATTCGAAGATAAACGATCATTTACACGAAAGTCTTTGCTACTGCCGAACAGTTACCTATATTGTCAGCCTTTCAAAAAGCGCTCCATTAACCGATAGCCCTGGGGCTCGAAATTGCCGGTGGCTTTGGCCTCAGTTTCGCCGTAGCGGGCCTTTTTTTTGCGCTGCCGGGTGCTGTCGAAGAGCACGTAGGGCACCGGATCCCCGGTGTGGGTCCGCAGCCGCAGCAGATTGGGGTGGTCCGGCAGAATGAGCATACGGTAGTCTTCCCCCGCGTCCTCCACCGCCTGCTTGATGGGCGCGATGACCCTTTTGTCCAGGTACTCGATGGACTTGACCTTCTCCTCCACCAGACCCTGGTGGGCCATTTCGTCTGGGGCCTCCACATGGACATAGACGAAATCACAGCCGTCCTTCAGCAGGGCGTCAATGGCGGCCTGGGCCTTGCCCTCCCAGTTGGTGTCGATGGAGCCGGTGGCCCCTTCTACCTGATAAACCTTCATCCCCGCGCCCACGGCAATGCCCTTCAGCAGATCCACGGCGGAGACCATGGCGCCATTCAGCCCGGTCTTTTCCCGGAAGGACCGGAGGCTGGGCCGGGTGCCCGCGCCCCAGTACCAGAGGGAGTTGGCCTTGTTCTTTCCCTCGGCGGCACGCTGAAGGTTTAATGGATGGTTGTTGAGAATGTCGAAGCTGCGCTCCATGAAATCCCGCAGCACCGGCTCCTGAGGAAGCCAGGGACCGATGACCTTGGTCAGGTGGTCATGGGGTGGCTCCAGCCGGGTCAGACGGCCGTGCTTCCAGATCATGATATGCCGGTAGCTGGTGCCGGTGTAGAACTGGAAGGTCTCGTCATTGAACTGCTCCCGGATGGCGTCCATCAGGATGTCGGCGTCGGCGGTGGCGATCTCTCCGGAGCTGTGGTCCAGGATGGTCTTCTCCGGGTAGGGCTCCTCCTCCGTCAGGGTCACCAGATTGCAGCGAAAGACGATGTCGTCCGGCTCCATCTGCACGCCCACGCTGAGGGCTTCCAGGGGAGACCGTCCGGTGAAATCCGTCAGGGGGTCATAGCCCATAACGGACAGGTTGGCGACCTCGCTGCCGGGGGACATGCCCGCCGGGACATTCTGCACCATGCCGAGCTCACCCTTGGAGGCCAATTCGTCCATAGTGGGTGTGTCTGCAAATTCCAAAGGCGTTTTTCCGCCCAAAGCGGCGATGGGCTCGTCGGCCATGCCGTCGCCCAATATAACAATATATTTCACAGAATTTTCCTCCTGCTGCCAAACACTTCGTTTCCGCGCCCGGCATTGGCAAAATGCCCACTCCCAGCCGGGACAGAAAGACAAACTTAGATAATATGAAATATAGTACCATTGTTCGACTGAGAATACAATATGAAAAACTGCCAGAAAATGTGCACCCGGATTCCGGGTTTCGTAGGCAAATTAGCGGGATTTGGGAAACAATACCCCTTTCCTGCCGAACCCGGTTATGGTATGATATTTCAAAAAAGAGGGAGGCGCAATGATGCGGCTGACTTACGAATTCTTTCACCGTCCCTGTCTGGAGGTGGCCCGGGATCTGGTGGGAAAGGTTTTGGTGGTCCGGGGCAAACGGCTGCGGATCTCGGAAACGGAGGCCTACTGCGGCGAAAACGACACCGCCTGCCACGCGCACAAAGGCCGAACCAAGCGGACGGAGGCCTTCTATGCCGAAGCAGGAACGCTGTATGTCTACCTGTGCTACGGCATTCACTGGATGCTGAACATCGTCACCGGGGAAAAGGAGCAGCCGGAGGCGGTGCTGATCCGCGCCTGCGTGGAAGCTCCCGGCCCCGGACGACTGACGAAGGCCCTGGGGATCACCGGGGAGCTGAACGAAAAAAACGTAGCAGACGGGGACGAGCTATGGCTGGAGGACGACGGCTTTCGCTGCGAAATTGAGACCGACAAACGGGTAGGCATTGGCTACGCATCCCAGGAGGACCAGGACAGACTGTGGCGGTTCAAGATGGGAATGCAAAATACTGAATGCAGAATGCAAAATGAAGGTATCCCTTCGGGATGATTGAAATCCATTTGCGGAAAATGATCGTTCATCGGCCCAATAATCATTTTTCCATCATCCACGAAGTGGATACCACAACTCCACACTCCACACTCAAAAAACTCCGTTCTGGCCGGTGAAAGTCATCTTGACCAATGAAGAATTCTATGATACTATTATTTTGTATAATTTTGACAAGGCTGTCAGCCGAAAGGAGACTTTTTCCTCATGCGTAAAACAACACTGCTGACGCAGGCCCGTTTCGCCAAGCAGGGCGAGACGCTGGCCCCCATCTCCCTGCCCCATACCTGGAACGCCCTGGACGGCCAGGACGGCGGCAATGACTACTGGCGCGGTATCTGTACCTATGAGATCGACCTGCCCGATCCCACCTCCGGTAAGAAACAGTACATCGAGATCCGGGGTGCCAACCATGTGGCTACCGTCTACTGCAATGGCCGGGAGCTGGGCACCCACAAGGGCGGCTTCTCCACCTTCCGTTACGACCTGACCAAGGCCATGAAGCCCCAGGGTAACGTGCTGACCGTGGTGGTCTCCAACGCTCCCTCTGAAATCTATCCCCAGAACGCCGACTTCACCTTTTTCGGCGGCCTGTACCGGGATGTGAACTTCATTGAGGTTGACGAGACCCACTTCGACCTGCTGAAGGACGGCACCGACGCCCTTTTTGTCACCCCCTACGGCTCCGGCAAAACCCGGGTGGACCTGTTCCCCGTGAACGCCAAGGGCTGCACTGTGGTGGTGGAGCTGAAGGACACCCAGGGCAATGTGGTGGCCTCCGCCAAGGCAGAGGCGGAAGACCACAACGTCTTCCGGCTCAAGGTGGAGCAGCCCCACCTGTGGGACGGCCTGGCAGATCCCTACTGCTACACCTGTGAGGCCAAGCTGTACAAGGGTCTGGACATCCTGAAGCTGGATCCCATCGACGCCGTCACCGTCACCTACGGCTACCGCTCCTTCCATGTGGACCCCAACACCGGCTTCTGGCTCAACGGCAAGAGCGTTCCCCTGCGGGGCGTCGCCCGTCACCAGGACCGCCAGGACAAGGGCTGGGCCATCTCCAAGGAGGACCACGCCGAGGACATCGCCATCATCAAGGAGATGGGCGCCAACACCATCCGTCTGGCCCACTACCAGCATGACCAGTATTTCTACGACCTGTGCGACCACACCGGCTTCGCGGTCTGGGCGGAGATTCCCTTCATCTCCAAGTTCATCCCCGGCAAGGAAGCCCACGACAACACCATCTCCCAGATGACGGAGCTGGTGGCCCAGAACTACAACCACCCCTCCATCTGCTTCTGGGGATTGTCCAATGAGATCACCATCGGCGCGGAGTCCGAGGAGCTGTACCAGAACCTGGTGGAGCTGAACGCCCTGGTGAAGAAGATGGATCCCCACCGCCTGACCACCATGGCGGCAGTCTCCATGGTGCCCATGGACTCCGAGCATGTGTACCTGGCGGACCTGATCAGCTACAACCACTACTTCGGCTGGTACGTTGGCGACGCCGAGGACAATGCCCCCTGGCTGGACAAGTTCCATGCCCTGAACCCCTCCGTAGCCCTGGGCATCTCCGAGTACGGCGCGGAGACCATCACCACCTGGCACTCCGCCTATCCCGAGAACCACGACTACACCGAGGAATACGCCTGCTACTACCATCAGGAAATGCTGAAGGTCTTCGAGGCGCGTCCCTGGCTGTGGGCCACCCACTGCTGGAACATGTTCGACTTTGCCGCCGACGCCCGAGACGAGGGCGGCGTCCAGGGCCGGAACAACAAGGGCCTGGTGACCTTCGACCGGAAGCTGAAGAAGGATACCTTCTGGCTGTACAAGGCCTGGTGGAATCCCGAACCCATGATCCACATTGCCGGCAGCCGGTTTGTGGACCGTGCCCCGGACGAGCGGACCATTACCGTCTTCACCAACTGCGACAAGGTTACCCTGCTGGTCAACGGTCAGGAAGCGGCCACCCAGAAAGCGGAGCATCATCAGGTGGTCTTTAAGGACGTGATTCTGGCCGACGGCGAGAACACCATCTGTGCCAAGTCCGGCGATGTGGTTTCCAACACCGTTGTGCTGAAGGCTGTGCCCACCCACAACTATGCCTACGACCTGCCCGACGGCAATGCCGCCGCCAACTGGTTTGACGATCCTGCCGCCGTGGCCGCCCGCCGCCCGTTCACATATGTGGAGGGCCATTACTCCATCAAGGACAAGATGCAGGATCTGATGGACAACCCCCAGACCGCGGCCATCCTGGGCAAGGCCATGGCAACCATCCAGAGCAGCAGCTCCATGATGGCCTCCATGGGCGCTGATATGACCAAGGGCCCCATGGCGGAGATGTTCAAGATCATGCGCCTGAGCGACATGCTGAAGATGGCCGGCAAGGTCCCCGCGGAGTTCAAGCACATGCTGAACGACCAACTGACCAAGATCAAGAAAGATTAATTGAAAAGGCAGGTATTTTCTATGAAAGATTGCAACTGCGGCTACTGCATGGGCGGCGAAATCCTGGCAGGCTTCGGCATCAAGATCTGTGACCTGAAGGTGAGCCAGCTGATCCTGTTCAAGGAGCAGAGCCATCCCGGCCGCGTCATCGTGGCCTACAAGGACCATGTCAGCGAGCTGGTGGACATCTCCGCTGAGGACCGGGCGGCGTTCTTCGAGGATGTGGCCACTGCGGCCAACGCCATTCACAAGGCCTTCCATCCCGATAAGGTCAACTACGGCGCCTACGGAGACGGCGGCTGCCACCTGCACTTCCACCTGGTTCCCAAGTACAAGGACGAATTTGAGTGGGGCACGCCCTTCGCCATGAACCCCGGAAAGAAATACCTGACCGAGGAAGAATACGCCCAGATGATCGAAAAGATCAAGGCCGCCCTGTAACACAAAAAGCAAGCCTGCCGCAGTTTCCACGCTGCGGCAGGCATTTTTTCGCGATATTTTATTTGTACCCCGAATAAATGATCGTTTATCTTCGAATGCAAAATGCTGAATGCAGAATGCAAAATGAAGGTATCCCCTCCGGGGATAAAATTGAAAGAAGCGATAAAGGAACGTTTTCTCCAGGCAATCAAGAAATCTGTTCGCATTTGCCTGCGTGTTTTATTCATCCCGAAGGGATACCATCATTTAGCATT
>CAMGIN010000128.1 GCA_946056135.1 uncultured bacterium
TCGGCGGGGTCATGACCCCGCCCTACGGTTGGTGCAAACGTAAACGATCATTTACTCGAAAACAGCCGCACCAGAATCATTCCTCCAATTTTTCTTTTTCTTGACTATCCTTTTTACCGGCTGTATCGTTAATCCATATGAAAGCGCTTTTCAACAGGGGAAGGAGGGAACGCCGTGGATGAAGATCTGATCCTGATCCGCAGGATGAAAAACGGGGACGATGGGGCCATTGAGGAATTCGTCCGGAAGTATTATCCGCGAATCCTGGGCTACTGCCGGGTACATATTGACGACTCCGGCTACGCCGAGGACATGACCCAGGAGACCTTCGCCCGGTTCTTCCGCACCCTTCCCAATTACCAGCACTATGGCAAGGCGGCCAATTACCTGTACGTCATCGCGGGCAACTGCTGCCGGGACCACTGCCGCAGGCACCGGGAGCTGCCGCTGGAGGAGCTGTCGGAACAGTCGGTGGAGGGACCGGAGCAAAGAATCGAAGTGCGCATGGCCCTGGCGAAGCTACCGGGGGAGCTGTGGGAGACGGCGGTGCTGTATTTTATCCAGGAAGTCAAGCAGAAGGAAATCGCCCGGATTTTGGGCATCTCCCTGCCCCTGGTAAAATACCGGGTCCGCAGAGCCAGGGAGCTTCTCGCCGCCGAACTAGGAAAGGAGGAACCGGAATGAACCGGAAATTGGAAATCCAATGTGACGAAGAAAAAATCCTGAAAACCATCCAGTGCGCCAAGGACGCCTTCTTCGAAAGCGAGGTGGCCCGGCCCCTGTCCCGGTGGGAATTTCTGATTCAGCAGAGCCGCTATGTCCAAAAACGCTGGTGGATCCTGCAAGGTATTCTGCTGGGGGCCGTGCTGGCACTGCTGGGGATCGCGGACAGCGGCATCTCCACCCAGCGCAGCCTGGGCGTGGCCGCGCCGCTGTTCGTGCTGCTGGCCCTGCCGGAGCTGTGGAAAAACCGCAGCAGCAGCGCCATGGAGGTGGAGGGCTCCACCCTGTACACCCTGCGGCAGATTTACGCGGCACGGCTGACCCTGTTCGCCGGTGTGGACCTGATGCTCATCAGTCTGTTCTTCCTGGGGGCCTCCCGCACGGGAGGGCTGTCCGTGTGGGAGCTGCTGATCCAGTTCCTGCTGCCCTGCAACGTCAGCTGCTGCCTCTGCTTTGCCTGCCTGTACAGCCCAAGGCATGTGTCCCAGAGCTTTTCCCTGCTGCTATGCGGGATCTGGACTGTGGGCTGGGAGCTGCTGGTGCTGAATGACCCATTCTATCTTGCCATTTCCGTTCCTCTGTGGAAGGCCATGCTTGCCCTCTCCTTTGCCGCCCTGGGAGTCTGTGTCTGGCAGGGACAGCGGAAATGGAAACAAACCTGGGAGGTCAAACCTTTATGGAATTGAAAATCACCAACTTAACCAAACAATTTTCGGACGTGAAGGCCGTGGACGATATCAGTTGCACCCTGGGCACCGGGGTCTACGGCCTGCTGGGGGTCAACGGCGCGGGGAAAACCACGCTGATGCGGATGCTCACCACCCTGGTGACCCCCACCTCCGGCGCCATCACCTGGGACGGACAGGACATCTTCGCCATGGAGGGAGGGTACCGGCGGCTGCTGGGGTATCTTCCCCAGGACTTTGGGTTCTACCCGGACTTTTCCGTCTACGACTACCTGATGTACATCGCCTCCATCAAGGGCCTGCGGCCAAGCGTTGCGAAGCAGCGGACCAAACAGCTCCTGCAGCAGGTGGGGCTGTGGAAGGCCCGGGGCAAGAAGATGAAGACCCTGTCCGGGGGCATGAAGCGCAGAGCCGGGATTGCCCAGGCCATGCTGAACGATCCGAAAATCCTCATTCTGGACGAGCCCACCGCCGGACTGGACCCCAGCGAGCGAATCCGGTTCCGGAATCTCATCAGCGAGCTCAGCGAGGACCGGATCGTACTGCTGTCCACCCACATTGTCTCCGACATTGAGTACATCGCAAACGAGATCATGCTGATGAAGGACGGGCGGATCGCCGCCTCCGGCACGGCCCAGGAGCTGATTGCCGCCAGCCGTCTGAAGGTCTGGGGCTGCACGGTGCCGAAGGACAAAATCGAAGGGTATCTGAAGGCCTTCCGGGTGGCCAACGTGAAGACCGTGCCCGGCGGCGCGGAGCTGCGGATTTTGTCCTCCACCCCGCCCACGGAAAACGCCCGGGAGGAAACAGCCACCTTGGAGGACGTATTCCTGCATTATTTCGGAGAAAGGGGCAGCGAAAACGATGGTGAAGTATGAATTAAAGAAGATATTCAGCGCCGTCAGCAGCAAAATTGCCCTGGGACTGATGGCAATGATGGTTATGCTCAGCACTTGGATGGCTGTCAGCAGCGTGGAATGGATCAACGAAAGCGGCGACCCGGAGACGGGCTTTGCCGCCATCGGGAAGCTGCGCGGTGCCCAAAAAGAATGGTCCGGAATACTGGACGAGGAACGGCTCCGGCTGATTCTCCAGGAAAACCAGCGCATCGCCGCCACCCCGGAGGCCCAGTCCCGGGACTACCAGCAAAACGACATCGCCTACGGCTGGCGGCAGGGCTTCCGGCCGGTGCTGGACATGGTAAACCAATCCTACGCCACCGGCTTCCAGGAATTCGACTGGTACTTAAGCGAGCGCATCACCCCGGACCAGGCGGGCAAATTTTATGGCAACCGGACCAAGCTGATGAAGGAGTGGCTCTGCGACGAGACCGGCAGCGCTTACCGGCTGTTTACGGAAAAAGAGAAGCTGTATCTGGTGGAACAGTACGAAACTCTGGAGACTCCCTTCTACTATACCTACGCCGAGGGCTGGGAGCAGCTGCTGTACCATTCCCCCTTTGTCATCATGGTGGGGGTCCTGATCCTGGGGTATCTGGCGGCAGGGATCTTCGCCAATGAGTTTCGTTGGAAGTCCGACGCGGTGTTCTTTTCCTCCCGGTACGGGCGGGACAAGGCGACTGCGGCAAAAATCGGAGCGGGTTTTGTTCTGGTGACGGCGCTGTACTGGGCCGCCGTGCTCATTTACACCCTGCTGATCCTGGGCTGCCTGGGGTTCGACGGGTGGAACTGTCCCATTCAAATCGACCTGTGGAAGGTCTTCTACCACCTAAAGCTGTGGCAGGCCTGGGTTCTGACGGCGGTGGGGGGCTACATCGGCAGTCTGTTCTTCGTATTTGTGACCATGTGGGTCTCCGCCAAAACCCGGTCCTCCCTGGTGGCGGTGACGGTGCCCTTCCTGCTGATCTTCCTGCCCAACTTCCTGGACAATCTGAACATCGACAAGCTCAGCAAGTTCCTGGGCCTGCTGCCGGACCAGCTGCTGCAAATCTACCAGGCACTGCGGTATTTCTATGTGTATGAGATCGGCGGCAAGGTGTTCAACGCCATGACACTGCTGGTGGTGGTCTACAGCCTGCTGACGGTGGTGCTTGCACCCATGATGTACCGGGACTTCCGGAAAAAAGAGATCATATGACACAAAAGCAGCCTGCGATTTGTTCGCAGGCTGCTGTATTCTTTCTTTGGATTCTGCTGTGGTGAGAGGTCCTCGCAAGACGAATTTTGCATTCAGCACTCATCATTCAGCAATAACTCCACACTCCAAATTCCACACTCCACACTGCTTATTCGTCATTCTTATGGCTTCCGGTGACGGAGTACTCCACCCACTCCGCCACGTTGGTGGCGTGGTCGCCGATGCGCTCGAAGTATTTGGCGATCATCAGAAGATCCAGGGCGTACTCCCCTTCTGACGGGTTCTGGGCAATGCGGTCAATCAGGGCGTCCTTGATCTGGACAAAGTAGTTGTCCACCACGTCGTCGTGCATCTGCACCGCTTTCGCCAGGTACAGGTCCTGCTTGACGTAGGCGTCCACGCTGTCCGTCACCATGGCAATGGTCTCCCGGGCCATCTCCCGGAGCCTGGGGTCTTCCTCGTGGGCATAGGCCGCCATGTGGGGCACGATCTCCACAATGTCCTCCGCCTGGTCGCCGATGCGCTCCATGTCCGTAATCATCTTCAGGGCCGCGGACACCGCCCGCAGATCCTTGGCCACCGGCTGCTGGCGCAGCAGCAGCTTCATGCAGATGGCCTCGATGGTGCGCTCCTTTTCGTCAATGGCCCCGCCAACCTGGCTGACCTGTCTGCCGATCTCCTGGTCCCAGTGGGTCAGAGCCTGGCAAGCCAGCGCGATGATCTGCTCACACTGGTTGCCCATTTCTGTCAATTCCTTGTGGAGCAGACCCAGCTGCCCTTCAAATGCCTCTCTCATTAGCCAAACCTCCCCGTTACATAGTCTTCCGTCCGCTTGTCCTTGGGCTGGGAGAAAATCTGATCCGTGTCCCCGTACTCTACCAGCTCGCCCAGGAGGAAGAAGGCGGTGCGGTCCGAAATTCTCAGAGCCTGCTGCATGTTGTGGGTGACGATGACGATGGTGTACTTCTCCTTCAGCTTGGTGGCCAGCTCCTCGATCTTCAGAGTGGAGATGGGGTCCAGGGCGGAGGTGGGCTCGTCCATCAGCAGCACCGCAGGCTCCACCGCCAGGGCTCTGGCAATGCACAGCCGCTGCTGCTGACCGCCGGACAGGCCCAGGGCGTTCTTCTTCAGCCGATCCTTCACCTCATCCCAGATGGCGGCATCCTTCAGGGAACGCTCCACAATCTCGTCCAGCTGGGCCTTATTCCGAATGCCATGGGTCCGGGGACCGTAGGCGATGTTGTCATAAATGCTCATGGGGAAGGGGTTGGGCTTCTGGAACACCATGCCCACCTCCTTGCGCAGGTTGTTCACCTCCGCGCTGAAAATGTCCGTTCCGGCATACTCCACGCTGCCGGTAATCCTCACCCCGGGAATCAGGTCGTTCATCCGGTTCAGGGTCTTCAGGAATGTGGACTTGCCGCAGCCGGAAGGGCCGATGAGGGCGGTGATGCTGTGCTCCGGTATGTCAATGTTGATATTTTTCAGCGCCTGAGATTGACCGTACCACAGGCACAGGTCCTTGGCGGTAATGATATCGCGCATGCTTTGCTCCTTTCATTTTTGATAAATAATCGTTTAGCGGGCAAGGCCCGCGGCGAATGCGTTACGCACTTTGGGTGGTAGACGAACATACTTTGGGCCCCTCGACCGTAGGTGCAGTGCTGTGGTAAATGATCGTTTATCGCACCAAAGCCTCTCCCTATGGGAGAGGTGGCCCGGC
>CAMGIN010000129.1 GCA_946056135.1 uncultured bacterium
ATAAACGATCATTTACCCTAGCACTGCACCTGCGGTCGAGGGGCCCAAAGGATGTTCGTCTACCACCCAAAGTGCGTAACGCATTCGCCGCGGGCCTTGCCCGCTAAACGATCATTTATTTGATCGTTTCTGGCTGCGGCGGAATTGTCACTCGGATTTTTGCCAAAGCCTTCAGAATCCGCTCCAGGTCCTCCGGTACGGCATCGGGCTTGGTGAACATGTGGGCGAACAGAGCATTCAGGTTTTCCTCGAACCGCTCCGGCAGGACGGCACACTGCGCTTTGGCTAGCGGCACCAGCCGCTTCTCACCGGGGTGGGTCTGCCGGTTCAGGGCAAAGAGAAAGTCAAAGTACGCTTCAAGAAAGGCGGCGGTCCGATGGTTGACGCTGACCAGATCCCTACGCTTTACCGCCTTTTGGATTTGCAGCGCGTAAGCGGGCATGGCTTCGTGCAGCAGCTTCCAGCTCCGGTCCAGGATGTTGTCCCGAAGCTGCTCGGGGTAGGGCACATCGAAACGCTGCTTCAGGGCGGTAAGACGGTCTGCTTCGTCATAGAGCACTTTGCAGGTACGCAGGTTGTGCCACATGCAGGTGGTGTAGCCGTTGCGGGCGTGGCACTGTTCCACCACGTCGGCCACATCGGCGGTGAAATCCTCCAGATTCCGGTAGAGAATGTCGATGTCGATGCCGTTTTTTAGGGTGCAGTTGTCCTCGTATTCCCAGAAGTGGTTGCCGATCTCCATATAGGAGCAGTATTTGGACAGGATTTCCTGGCGGACCGCTTCTTCCACAGGAGCGGTGATATAGAGATAAACGTCGTAATCCGATTTTTCATCATAGTGGGTTCCCGCCCGGGAGCCGCCCAGGGCGATGGCCTCCACCTGGGGCAGGGCTGCCAGTTCCGCAAATAGTTGGTTGACCATAGGAATTCCTCCTTTTGTCTGTATTTGGTATTGATTCAATAGGACCACCATTGCGCTCGTAAAGGATCGTTTCGCGCAGAGCGAATGCAAAATGCAAAATGCTGAATGCTGAATGCTGAATGCTGAATGATGGTATCCCTTCGGGATGAATCAAACACGCAGGCAAATGCGAATAGATTTCTTGATTGCCTGGAGAAAACGTTCCTTTCTCGCTTCTTTCAATTTTATCCCCGGAGGGGATACCTTCATTTTGCATTCTGCATTCAGCATTTTGCATTCGAAGATAAACGATCATTTATATGAGGAATTTGGGGACGACGGAATCGTAACGGTCTTTGCTTCATTCTACTACGGGACGAATGGGGACGCAAGGTTTATTTTTTGGAATCATACCCGTTTTATTGGACCGAATCTATGCTAAAATCATCCTATTCTTGTGAGGGGGCTTTTTATGGACTACTTAACCGACCTGAACCCGGAGCAGCTGGAGGCCGCCACCACCACGGAGGGGTATATCCGGGTGGTGGCCGGAGCCGGTTCCGGCAAGACCAAGACCCTGACTGCCCGGTACATGTACCTGGTGGAGCAGCTGGGGATTTCCACCGCCAACATCCTCTGCGTCACCTTCACCAACAAGGCCGCCGCGGAGATGAAGAAGCGCATCCGCCGCCAGCTGCCGGACCAGGACCTGGGGCGGATCACCACTTTTCACGGCTTCTGTGTGGGCCTATTGAAGGAGGACTGTCATGTGGTGCGCTATCCTACTACCTTCATCGTCCTGGACGAGGAGGACAAGGAGGCCATGCTGCGCACCGTCTTCGAGGATTTGGGAATCACCAGCCGGGATCTGACCATCAAGGAGGCCATCGACCACATCGGCTGGCGCAAGGGCGGCAGGGGATATGTGAAAACCCTGATCGGCGACCCGGAGAAGCTGCGAGCGCTTTCTGACGCTGCCACCACCCTGAAGGATAAAGTCATGTACCGCTATTTCTATGAGCAGCGCAAGTGCTATGGCCTGGACTTTGACGATCTGGTCTATTTCACCCTGTACATCCTGGAGCAGGACAAGGACACCCGGGAGAAGTGGCAGTCCCGGCTGGAATACATCATGGTGGACGAGTTCCAGGACATCGACAAGGACCAGTACGCCCTGGCGGACATTCTCTCCGGCTACCACAAAAACCTGTTCGTGGTGGGGGACCCGGACCAGACCATCTACACCTGGCGGGGTGCGGACGTGAAATTCATCCTGGAATTCGACAGCCGCCATGAAAACGTGACCACCATCTACTTAAACACCAACTACCGCTCCGTGCCCCAGATTCTCACCGCCTCCAACGCCCTCATCGACAAGAACCGGGACCGGCTGAAAAAGCAGCTCACCGCCGTCCGCAGCGACGCCCGGAAGCCACTGTACTTCCACGCCAAAACCGGCCAGCTGGAGGCGGACTGGATGACCGCCAATATGCGCTCCCTCCACGAATCCGGTGTACCGTATTCTTCCATGGGGGTATTGTACCGGGCCCACTATGTCTCCCGGGCGGTGGAGGAATCCCTGATCCGCAATAAGATTCCCTATGTGCTGTATTCCGGCGTGGAATTCTACAAGCGCAAGGAAATCAAGGATGTGCTGTGCTACCTGCGGATGATCTACTCCGGCGACGACATCAGCTTCCTGCGCACCGTCAACGAGCCCCGCCGTGGGGTGGGCCGGACCCGGATCGCTGCGCTGAAGGAGTACGCCCAGCTGAACGGCTGCAGCCTATACGACGCCCTGGCGGCCAACCTGGAAACGGAGCTGTTCCGCCGGTGCCGGGCCAGGGAATATGTGCGGCTCATCGAAAAATACCGGGCCATTTTTGACGGTATGGATCTGACGGATCTGCTGGCGGGCATTCTGAACGAAAGCGGCTATGAGGACATGCTCCGCTCCAGCGGCGAGGAGGAGCGGCTGGACAACCTGGCGGAGCTGAAGCAGGCCATCTACGACTTTGAGCGCAAGGCCGGGGAGGAAGTGAGCCTAGGCAATTACCTGGACCACGCGGCCCTGTTCACCAACATGGATCAGACGGAAAAAGCCCAGGCGGTGAAGCTCATGACCATCCACGCCGCCAAGGGCCTGGAATTTCCCGTGGTGTTCCTGTGCGGCCTGTCCGAAGGCATCTTCCCCGGCAAGCGGGCCAACACCCGGGAGAAGCTGGAGGAGGAACGAAGGCTGTGCTATGTGGCCTTCACCCGTGCCCGGGACCGGCTGTTCCTGTCCGACGCGGCGGGAACCAACTACGACGGCTCCTTCCGCTATCCCAGCCGGTTCCTGTTCAACGCGGAGAAGGAGAATGTGGAATACGCGGTGCCCCTGGACCCGGAGCTGGAGGACCGGGCCAAGGAGCAGATTCGCAAGACGGAAGACCCCGACAGCCGCCCCCGGCAGGAAAGCGCACTGGTGGGCAAACGGGTGGAGCATCCGGTATTCGGCCAGGGCAGCGTCATCGGCATTCCCAGAGGCCAGGAGGGCGTGATCGTTCAGTTCGATACCATGGTGACCCCCAGAACCTTCGGCCCGGCGGCGAAGCTGACGGTTTTGGAATAAATGCTGAATGATGAATGCTGAATGCAAAATGATGGTATCCCCTTCGGGGATGATTGAAAATAAGTCTGCGGCCAATGATGATTTTCTGTGCGTAGGGGGCGGCATCCTTGACGCCCCTTACGCCGGATTTTTTCATTGGAAAAACCGCTGCTTTCACAGAAAACACATCGGCATCCAATTCGGATGCCGATGTGTCATTTCAGAAAAAGTGCCCAGAGAATATTTGCCAGGAAGGGCTGCAGGAAAAAGCCGATGGCAAAGGTGACACCGCAGACCCAATATAGATCGGAAGAATCCTCCCAGGGACGGATCGAAGGTGCCAGCCGCAGCAGAATCCTGGCGACGGCCCAGCCCAGGATGGTTCCCAGGGTGTTGGTCATCAGGTCATTCACATCCGTGGCCCGGAAGGTGAACAGCTGCAAGGTTTCGATCAGCAGCGAGGTATAAAAGCCGAACAGTACCGTCCAACGGAGTTTCCGGAATCTCTGCCACAGCACCGGCAGGAAAAACCCAAGGGGCATAAAAAGAAGCACATTCAGAAAACTGTTCTCGTAGTCGGAGAACATGTACTGAAAGGGCTTCAGGTTGATATTTGGTTCAAAGCGGATGAATTGGATGTTGGGCAGCCCCACCACCGCGTCCACGGCGGCCAGGTACAGGGCAAATACCAGATAGAGGATTGTTCGGTTCCGGTCATGAAAGCAGCGCTTGTTCAGCACCGCGAAAGCGGGGATCAGAAGGATCGACGCGATCCCAGCCTCCAGACACATGGCGATGACGCGAGACATTTGTCCCTCCAAGGTTTATAGAATTGGTTTGACAAACAGCACAGCCAGCACACAGCAGCAGGCAGTCAGAGCGAACCGGGAATCGGTGTAGATATCCGACGCTTCGGCTTCGTACTCCCGGTGGCAGCGGTAGATGGCATCCATGATGGTTCTGGCGGCCTTGGGATTCACCTGAGGATCTTCCTCCAAATAAGCGAGGAAATGCTCCTGCAGCGCCGCTTCGTACTCCCGGTGATCGGTCAGATTAGTGGGGAAGGTATCGTTATGGGCATAGGTGAAGGCATCGGTGGTATAGTGAATCAGCTTGCCCAGGGTATAGTAATCAAAAAGGCCCAGATTGTCCTTTTCCTCCAGCCGCAGGGAGATTCGGCGCATAAACCGGCGGGCGTTGCGGTAGTTGTGGCCCCGGAGCCACTGACACCGCAGGGAACCTTTCAGATATGTAGCGGGATTCCGGTCCGGCTCAATGCAGCCAATCAGAAATGCTTTTGTATAGCGCTGCGGCACGTTGTCCATATAGTGCTCAACCAGGTACTTTCCGAGACGACGGTGGCTTTCTCCGCGCATAGGATTGCCCCTTTCTGTGTGGAATGGCCTGATTATAGCATATTTCGGAGCAAAATGTGTGAACAACGGAAGAAATCAGAGATAAGCATAAGTTTTCCGCTTCTCTGGCAGGGATTCTTTGTGGGAAAGTAACAATTCATCCGTACCCCAAGTTTCTCAGATAAATGATCGTTTAGCGGGCAAGGCCCGCAGCGAATACGTTACGCACTTTGGGTGGAAGACGTACATCCTTTGGGCCCCTCGACCGCAGGTGTAGTACTATGGTAGAAGATCGTTTACAGATCGTAGGGGGCGGCATCCTTGACGCCCCTTTTA
>CAMGIN010000130.1 GCA_946056135.1 uncultured bacterium
AGATTATGATGGAGCAGAAAAAGCCGGAAAGGAATGACATTACCCTGTCCGGCGAAAAGCTTCGCAAATACTTCCCACGATCCTACTCCCCACAAAGAATCGAAGAAACAATCTTCAAGCTGTTGGACGCCTGGATGCGCAAGCGCCAGCGTGATAACAGCAGATGACAATTCCATATCCCCCCAGCCTGACAAGCCCCCTTGTCAGGCTTTTTTCATTTCCAAGCAAAGGAGACAACACCCTGCATTGTATATCCGAAACTACACCTATTCTGCCGAGGATGTGGATTGCAAGTTCTGCACAGAAGTTGTCGGACGAAAAGGATGCCGTCAGGAGGTCTGCCCCTATTATGCGGAGCGGATTGAAGCCGGTGTCATTTCCTACGCAGAAGCAGTTCTTTCGCTGATTCCATCCACAAGCAGTATCCGAAACCGTCTGCCCGGATTGATTCACAGTTTTCCCGGCTCCCTCTGGGCAGATGAAAAGCACAAAACCAGGATGGAAGTCTTTAACAACCGTCTTGGCTTTATTAAAAGCAGAAACACCCCCAACTATTACGCAGCCCTGTACCTTCTGACCTCCAACGACGCCCTGTATCGGCGGACAGCCAACTGCTTTTACCACGGCGGCATTGACTTTTCCTATGCCGTTCTTCGCGGCATTTCTCCGCACAACTACGCCCTGTTCTGTGCCGCCAAGGGGCTGCGCCATGCCAGAGGCGTAACAGAATCAGAGCTTGCCGATCCTATGACAATCGATGATGAAGCGTTCCGATTGATTATGAACGCCCTGCTGATTGCCAAGTACGGCACCGCCGCATTCAATTTGAAAGGAGGCATTTCCCATGAGCCGTGATTTTGGCGTTACTGACGGTCACCCCCTCTATTCCCTCCATCGCTACCGCAGCGATGTTCGTCACATGGTCATCTTCGATGATCTGGTGGAAAAAGAGCATCACCGGGTTCGGCTCTATGTTTCGGCCCCGGTTTACGAAATGATCCGTCAGGCTGAAACCAATGGGCTGCTTCGGATCGTTCACCACGAAGAAATCGTGGAGGGCTGTTCCGAGCCGGATTCCCCCCGGCGCAGAAAGCACAAGCACAAATAATCATTGATTCCAAATCTATCAGGAGGTTTATTTCCATGAACAAAATTGAAAAGCTGCACGAAAGCATCCGTACCCTCTTTCGCAGTGAGGGTGAAAAATTCTGCTACACTCCCGGTGAGATTGAACGGCTGGTATGCAGCCTGAATTATAAGCGGCTGTACAGTGTCCTGTGCGACACAGCGGAACCCGTCTATGTCTGCTGCGCCGGGGGCGGTATCTGCGATTCCCACCAGTATCACAGCACCAAGCTGTTCCCGGTGAACGCAACGCTGCTTTGGAGTGACGAGGGGGAACCGCTGGGCGATGATACTATCTCCACCTCCTACTCCAACGAGCTTTGGCTGCTGGAGGATATGACCATCGCCGCTACTTCCTGCTTCCGTGTTCTCAATTCCGCTGCCAGCTATATCACCGAATACCGGGAATACAAAGGTGACGAATGGCCCGCCCACCTCGTTCCTGTGAACATTCTGGAGCTGTGGCAGTCTCTGATCGACAAGTACCAGGACTGCGGCGATGAAGAACTTGACGCTACGCTGAAGGCGATCATCTACGAGCCTTAATACATCAGCACCGACCCATCATCAAAATTTAATAAGATTGGAGCGCAGAACGCTTAGAAAAACGCTTTGCATGGGAGGGCATGGACACAGGTTCCTGCCCTCCGTGCATTTTGGAGGTAAATCAAATGGCTGTATTTCGCATTGAAAAGAACAAAAATTATACGGTGATGGCAAACTACCACCTTCGGGATATATCTCTTTCCCTCAAAGCCAAGGGGCTGCTGTCCCTGATGCTCTCCCTGCCGGAGGGCTGGGACTACACCACCAAGGGGCTTGCCTGCATCTGCAAGGACGGTGTGGACAGCATCTGCTCCACGGTCAGAGAACTGGAAAAAGCCGGATATGTCCAGCGCAGACGGCTCAGAAATGAGCTGGGGCATCTCACAGAGATCGAGTATACGATTCTGGAAAAGCCTGTCCGCACAGCATCTTCAGAAGAATCCGCACTGCCCGACAGCTCTGCAAAAGCCGGGACCCAACCTAAACGGGAAAAGCCAGTTTTGGATTATCCTGTTTTGGATATTCCTGAACAGGACTTCCCTGAACAGGCAATCCCTGAACAGGAGGAACCTGAACAGGAAAATCCCGCCCAATTAAATATACAAGAATCAATTACAGAAAAATCAATTACTGATCTATCAAGTAAAGATTCATTCTTTCCTTCTACGGGGGCAATTACGGTAAACAGACAGACTCCGCTGACAGACGGAAGGACAGAAAGAGAAAAGATCAGAGAGCAGATTGAGTATGAAATTATGCGGGATCGGTATGGTCGGGAGCAGATCGATGAGCTTGTGGAAATCATGCTGGAGGTTTCCATGAACCGCAGTCCTACGATTCGCATTGGCAGAGAAGCGGAATACGCCACTGCCTACGTTCAGGATCGGTTCTCCAGAATTACATCCATGCACATTGAGCGTGTTTGCGACGGCATCCGGGATAATCACACCCAGGTGCGAAATACAAAGGCCTACCTCCTGGCGGCACTGTTCAATGCCGTTTCCACCCTGGACAGTTACTACACCATGCAGGCAAACAGCGATTTTGGCGGCTCGTTCTGAGCCGCTTTTTTCATGCCCGGATACCGGGAGAAAGGGAAATCAAAATGCCAAACAGCAAAACCATTGCCCAGCGGATGGAGGAAGCCCGGATTCAGGCAGGTGCCCAGAATTACAAGGGGCATGACTACATGGACTTGGCCCGGTTTGATGAAAACACCCGGCACATGATTATCTTCCATGTCCTGACCCACAATTCCCCGGTGGGTGACAAAGGCGACAGGATGCGCCTGTTCCTCTCCGACAAGGGCTATCGCAAGGCTTTGGAGAACGAAAAGAGCGGAAACATCCAGATTCTGTCCCATGCAAAGGTCATTCGTGGGAATCTTCTCTATGACCGCAAAGACCAGATACGATAAGGAGGCTCCATGAATCTGAAAATACTGCTGCACCGGCTGGTGGTTCCGCCCTAGCAGGGATTACCTTCTCCCTGCAAATTCCATGAAAGGAGCGTGATTTGTTATGCAGGAAGAAGTGGAACAGAGGGTTGTCACCCTGATTGTCAACTGTTCCAAGCTGACGGAGCAGGAGCTGCGCAAAGCGCTCAGCAAATTTCTTGCCCAGATGAAAGCCCATCACCAGACCAAACAGCCCCATGGAAAAATGACCGTCAAAAAGCTCGCCGCTCAGAATCGGGGCTTGCAGAGCGTGGAGGTCACGGACCAGAATATCGGTTCCTTCAACCGGATTGCCCGGAAGTACGGCATTGACTTTGCCCCCTTTAAGGCAAAGGGACAGGATCGCTACCTGATTTTCTTCAAAAGTCAGGATGCCGATGCCATGACCGCCGCTTTCAAGGAGTACACGGAGCAGATCGTGAACAAGAAATCCCGCCCCTCCGTACTTGCCAAGCTGCAACAATTTAAGGCGCTGATTCAGTCTGCCGTGGTGGATCGGACAAAGAAAAAGGAGCTGGAACGGTGAAGCAGGTAAACTGGAAGAAGATTATTCTGCCGAACATCCCGTATGCAGCCATCGGTCTGTTTGCCACTAAGCTGGGGCAGGCAGCACGGCTGGCTTCCGGTGCTGATTTTGCTGAAAAATTCCTGCATTTTCTGGAAGGGCTGTCTGATGCCTTTGCGGTTCCGCTGCCCAGCTTCCACCCGGTAGATCTCTGCGTCGGTATTGCCATCGCCGCGGCCATACGCTTGGGTGTCTATGTGAAGGGCAAAAACGCAAAGAAGTTCCGCAAGAACATGGAATACGGCTCCGCCCGGTGGGGCACAACGGAGGACATCCGTCCCTATGTTGACCCGGTGTTTGAAAACAACATCATCCTCACCCAGACGGAGAGCCTGACCATGAACAACCGTCCGGCCGACCCCAAAACCGCCAGAAATAAGAATGTCCTTATCATCGGTGGCTCTGGTTCCGGCAAGACCCGGTTCTGGCTGAAACCGAACCTGATGCAGTGTACCTCCAAAAAGTACCCTGTCAGTTTCGTTGTCACCGATCCCAAGGGCGGTATTGTCAACGAGTGTGGAAAAATGCTTCTGCATTTTGGCTACCGGCTGAAAATTCTGAACACCATCAACTTCAAAAAGTCCATGCACTATAACCCCTTCGCCTACATCCACAGCGAAAAGGACATTCTGAAGGTGGTGACAGCCCTCATTGCCAACACCAAGGGCGAGGGCAAAGCCGGGGACGATTTCTGGGTCAAGGCAGAAACCCTGCTGTACACGGCGCTCATCGGCTACATCCACTATGAAGCCCCGGTGGAGGAGCAGAACTTTTCTACCCTCATTGAGTTCATCAACGCCATGGAGGTTCGGGAGGATGACGAGGAATTTCAGAATCCGGTTGACATGATGTTCGCGGAACTGGAAAAGGAAAAGCCCCAGCATTTCGCTGTCCGGCAGTATAAGAAATACAAATTAGCCGCCGGAAAAACAGCCAAATCGATTTTGATTAGCTGCGGCGCACGGCTGGCTCCCTTCGATATTCAGGAGCTGCGCGACCTGACCGCCTATGACGAGCTGGAACTGGACACCCTGGGGGATCGCAAGGCCGCCCTGTTCATCATCATGTCGGATACCGACGATACCTTCAATTTCCTCATTTCCCTGTGCTACACCCAGCTTTTCAACCTTCTCTGCGAGAAAGCGGACGATGTTTACGGCGGCAGGCTTCCAGTCCATGTCCGGTGTCTCATTGACGAGGCGGCGAACATCGGTCAGATTCCCCGGCTGGAAAAGCTGGTGGCAACCATCCGCTCCCGTGAGATTTCCTGCTGTCTGGTGCTGCAAGCCCAGTCCCAGCTCAAGGCAATCTACAAAGACAATGCCGACACCATCATCGGTAACATGGACACCTCCATCTTTCTGGGCGGCAAGGAGCCGACCACCCTGAAGGAGCTGTCCGCCGCACTTGGGAAAGAAACGATTGATACGTTCAACACGGGTGAGAGCCGGGGCCGGGAGGTTTCCCATTCCCTCAACTATCAGA
>CAMGIN010000131.1 GCA_946056135.1 uncultured bacterium
TTGCCTGCGTGTTTTATTCATCCCGAAGGGATACCATCATTTAGCATTTAGCATTTAGCATTCAGCATTTTGCATTCGCTCTGCGCTAAATGATCATTTATAGCAACAATATAGGTGCGGCTGAATAGATACAAACAGTCATTGCTTATGTGAGTGACTTCCGTAGTTCATTTTCAGCATCCACTTACGTTCACTATATTATACCACACATTTTCATTTTTGTCAACTCTATTTTGTTCATATTATTCTACTCTTTGTCTATAAAAATCGGCTGCCGTGTGTACTCTGGCAGCCGGTTTTTCGTTATTCCACAGATTTCAGCGCTTCCGCCATGTTGATCTTATCCAGGCGGAAGTAGAAGATAAAGTCCACCAGGCAGGCTGTCAGCATGGTCAGCACAATGGACAATACATACGACAGCGGCAAAAGCCTTGCCTGGAACCAGACGAAGTCGATCTTGATTTCGCTCATGACGAATGCCAGCAGCAGCTTTCCCAGCAGCAGGCCCAGCACGGAGCCCAGGCCGCTGAGGGCCAGATTTTCCTTGAAGATGTACAGAGCCGTCTCTATGGCGTTGAAGCCCAGCACCTTGATGGTGGCGATCTCCCGGATGCGTTCGTTGATGTTGATGTTGGTCAGGTTATACAGCACGGTGGCTCCCAAAAGCCCGGCGCAGATCACCACCACGATCACCACCAGATCCAGAGCCGCCATCATACTGCTGACCATGCTGGCCAGATCCTCGCTGACCGAGACGTTCATCACACCGTCCATTCCGGCAATGAGGGCGCTGGCTCCGTAAACATCCTGCCCCGAGCGGACCTTGACGAAGGCCATCTGCTGCTCCGGCGTCCTGCCCCACTGCTCCTCCACGGTTTCCGGGGTGACAATGCCATAGTTGTACACATGGTTGTCATACAGGCCGCAGACGGTCACGTTCAGAACTTCCATATCGGTGTTGCGAAGAATCACTTCGTCCCCAATGTCCACCCCCATGGCTTCCGCCACACCGACCGACAGCAGCACTTCGTTCTGTCCGGGCATTTCCAGGTGCTTATTTCCGCAGTGGAAGTCGATATAGTCTGCGATTTCCTCCGAGGCTGTCATGACATAGATTTCCCTGGTCTGGTTGTCCGCCTGGAGCTCCATACTGACCTGATTGCAGAACAGGACATCCCCGGCATAGGCCGCCACCTCCTGGCGGAAATCACGCTGGTCGTTCTCGGTCTGTCCGTCGCTGAAGCTCACCGCGATATCGTACACCGTGACTTCGTCGAACTGGATATCCACGATCCGCTCAATGGAATCCCGCAGGCCAAAGCCCGTCAGCAGCAGGGCCGTACAGCCGCCGATGCCCACCAGCATCATGGCAAGCCGCTGGTGATAGCGGAAGATATTGCGGATAGTTACCTTGTTCAGGAAGCTGATCTTCTTCCAGAAGGGCAGCTTTTCCAGCAGCAGCTGTTTTCCCGCTGTGGGAGGCTTTGGCCGGATCAGCTCCGCAGGAACCTCCTGCAAGGACCGGCGGCAGCAGTACCAGGTCACAAGGAGCATCACCGCCGTATAGCTCAGCACCACGCCAAAGCACAGCGCCCAGTCGAAGGTCAGAACCACCCGGGGTGTAATGAAGATCATGATCTTATAGGCTTCCCACAGAACCACGGGAAACACAATACTGCCCAGCACCACACCCAGCCCGCAGCCAGCCACGGCGCTGCTGCCCGCATAGATCAGGTATTTGCGGATAATGGCATTGCTGCTGTAGCCCAGGGCCTTCAGGGTGCCGATCTGGGTCCGCTCCTCGTCCACCATGCGGGTCATGGTGGTGATGCACACCAGCGCCGCCACCAGCAGGAAGAACGCCGGGAAGACCTTGGAAACCCCTGCCACAATATCCGAGCTGCTGTCCAGAGAACCATAGCCGATGTTGGAATTTCGATCCAGCACATAGACATCGTTCTCCACCATGTCGTCGATGGTTTTCCGGGCGTCCTTCAGTTCTTTCTCCGCGTCCGCCAGTTCTCTGGCGGCGTCGGTCAGCTCCTCGTTGGCTTCCGCCAGACCATCCTGATATTCCTGCCAGCCATCCTCCAGCTCCCGCTTTGCATCCTCCAGGGCGATCCAGCCGTCGGCAATCTCCTGCTCCCGAAGATCCAGCTGGGCCTCATAGGCATTGATCTGGGCCTCCCCGGCATTGATCTGGGATTCGGCGGAGGCGAACTGGTTCTCCATCTGGGTCTGTTTGCCGGTAAGCTCCATAAAACCCGCTTCAATGGAAGCCATGGCGTTCTCCAGCTGCTTTTTGTTGGCTTCCAGCTCCGCCTTCTGGGCCTCCAGCTGGGCACGGGTGGCATAGAGCTCCTCCAGCTGAGCGCCGTATTCATCGCGCTGGGCCTGAAGCTCCTCCAGCTGGGCAGCATACTCCTCCCTGGCGGCAATCAGCTCGTCCAGCTTTTCGTAAAGGGAAGCAATGGTCTCTTCGTCCGGGAATTCCGCCTGCTGGGCGACCTCCAGGGCCCGCTGCGCCGTCTCGATGCTGATGTCCATAATGCCAATCAGCATCTGCAATTGCTCGATGCCGGAATCCAGCTGGCTCAGGCCGGTTTCCAGCTGGGTAATGCCGGACTCCAATTCGATCATTCCGGCAGTCAGCTCCAGCAGGCCGTTGTCCACCAACTGCATATTCTGGGATACTGTCTGATAATTTTCAAACAGTGCCGCGTTGGCATCCGACAGCTGGGCATAGGCGGTCGCCTTGGCATCCGCCAGGGTCTTCCGGGACTGGCTCAGGGTAGCCCGGCTCTGCTTCAGGGTGATTCTGGCATCGGCAATCTGCTGCTCGCCGTCATGAAGCTTCTGCTCGTTGTCCGCAATCTCCTGCTCTGCGTCGGTCAGCTCCTTCAGGGCATCCAGCAGCTCCTGCTCCGCCTCTGCCTTGCCGTCCTTATACTCCTTGACGCCCTTCCAATACTCCCACATACCGTCGGCATAGGCATCCTCCGCCTCCTGCCGCAGCTGCTTCAGCCGATCCTGCGCCAGAGGCTCCAGCAGCGGCTCCAATTGGTCTGCCATGGCATCCATGGCGTCGTTGTATTCCTCGGTATAAATCCTATAGTCCCCGGGGATGGTCACATGGATCTCCGTGTAGTAGTCCACATCGAAGGCTTCCTCCGGCACGAAGAAATAGTTGGCGATGCTGCCGTTGCCCACGGAGGTATTGCCACGGTTCAGGTCCATATACAGCGGAGAGCTGACAATGCCCACCACCGTAAAGGTTTTGCAGGCCATGACGTCCAGGGAGTCCTGGTCATTGGTGGGCAGAACCGTCACCTGTGTGCCCAGGATATCGTCATCATACCGGAAGCCGTCGGCTAGGCATTCGTCCGGACTTTCCGGCATGCGCCCGCTGAGAAGGGCCAGCCGGTTGATTCTCTGCGGTATGTTGTAAAAACGGTAGACGGAGTCGCCTCCTTCTTCGCCGCGACTTGCAATCAGGTCGATGTAAAACAGGCCCTCGGCATCCACCATGCCCTCCAGCTGGGCCACCTGCTCCACCTGGTCCTTGCTCCAGCCGTAGCTGGTCAGCAGCCGCAGATCAAACATATTCTGGGCGTCGGTATATTTCTGTCCTGTTGCCACCATGTCCGTCTTGGTCATTCTCAGACCCACAAAGATACCGGCACCCAGAGCGATAATGGCCATAATGGCGATATACCGTCCCAGGGAGCCCCGGATGGATTGCAGCAGGTTTTTGCGCATGGCATTTCGTTTCATTACCATTCAATCTCCGCGATATCCTGTGGATGTTCGTTCAGTGTGACGGAAGCCACTGTGCCGTTCTTCACCCGGATCACCCGGTCCGCCATAGAGGTCAGAGCGCCGTTGTGGGTGATGATGATGACGGTCATACCGGTCCTCCGGCCCGTGTCCTGCAGCAGCTGCAATATCGCCTTGCCCGTCTGATAGTCCAGCGCGCCGGTGGGCTCGTCGCACAGCAGCAGCTTGGGGTTCTTCGCCAGAGCCCGGGCTATGGCGACCCGCTGCTGCTCGCCGCCGGAAAGCTGACTGGGGAAATTCTTCATCCGTTCCTCCAGGCCCACTTCCTTCAGAACCTGGGCCGCGTCCAGAGGCTCCTTGCAGATCTGGTTCGCCAGCTCCACGTTTTCCAGGGCGGTCAGATTGCCGATCAGGTTGTAGAACTGGAACACGAAGCCCACATCGTGGCGGCGGTACTCCGTCAGCTGCTTGCGGTTCATGGCGGAGATCTCCCGTCCGTCCAGCAGAACCCTTCCCGTGGTCAGGGTGTCCATACCGCCCAGGATATTCAGCAGAGTGGTCTTGCCCGCGCCGGAGGGGCCCACGATCACCACCAGTTCCCCTTTTTCCACCTCAAAGGAGGTATCGTGGAGCGCATTGATCTCCACTTCTCCCATATGGTAGGTCTTACCTACATTCTGAAATTCCACAAATGCCATTTGCGATCCCCCGATGCCGCATGTTTTTCTTATTATATCACAGCGCAGATGGAAAGTCGAAACAATTTGTTAAATTTTGCGTTTCAGGATTGATAAAAAAATGTCCCTCCTGCCTGAAACAGGAGGGAGGCGTTTACTTTTTGAATACCAGCAGCTTGCTGGCAAGGTAATTCAGGATCACCACCAATACGCTGGTAATCAGTTTCCAAATATTTCCGTTCCATCCCAGCAGGTCCACCGTGACGAACAGGATCGCCGTCTCCATGACGCCGGAAGCCAGACGGCAGCTGACAAACTTGGCAAGCTCTGGCACCACGGTCTTGGCTGACCAGTCGTGGCTCTTGAACACGAATGGCTTGTTGGTCAGGTAGGCAAAAGCCACCGCCACCACCCAGGCAATGGCATTGCTGACCGCCGCAGACAGGCCCAGCAGATTGTAAACCGGAAGATAGATCACATAATTGACTATGGTGGTCAGAACGCCAAAAAAGAGATAGGAAATCACATCCCAGTATTTTTCCAAAAGCGCGCGGATCTTTTGCATCATTTCATTTCCTCCAAAGCTGTTTGCTACACTATACCACGAATCTCCCGTCCTTCGCAAGATTATTTTCTGTTTTTGGGATATAATATTTCCGATTTGTATGTGTTAAAATGATGTGAACCAAATAAAGATGAGAAGTCGTCCTCGATGTG
>CAMGIN010000132.1 GCA_946056135.1 uncultured bacterium
GCCGGTGGTAACGGAAGCCATCAGCACCATGACATGCTTGCCCCGGATCATGGGCCGGATGTTGTCCCGGAAGATGATCTGGGAGTTGGCGTTGTACTCCGGCTCCACAACATAGATGGTCTGGTGGGCGTTAATGGTGCGGAATCCCGATTTGGTCAGCTCCTCAGCAATGCAGGTACCCAGAACCGCCGTGCCGTCCAGACAGAGGATGGTGTCCACCGGAGTATCGTTGACAAAATGGGAGACCAGCTGATAGGCGGCGTCCCTCGCCTCACTGAGACGGGTCTTCTGGAAGGTGATATCAATGTAATAATTGATGTGGGAGTGGTTTGTGACAAAATGTCCCTTGGCAAGACGCAGGGGCACATTACCACGCTGTACAGGCAGTTTGACTAGCTGGATCATAGGTCTTCCCTCCATGTTTCTTTCAGAATTGAAAAAAGAAACCGTTTTTCACACCCGGCGGAAGCGTTTTTGCCGGGACTGTGAAAAACGCTTTTTTTCATTATATCCCGGATGGCAAAAAAAGGCAAGCACGAACCGCCCTGCCCGCTGCCAAAAATCAGCGCTTGAACTTGGGCATGTTGCGCAAACGCAGCGCCCTCTCCTGGCGGCGGAACTGGTTTGCGATGATGCGGCAGATCTTTCCGCTGCGAATCATCCAATGGACCTTGCCGAAGCTGGCCCACATTACACTGTCGGTCTCCCCCGGCTGCAGGACGATATCCTTCGGCCGTACCTGACGCTGGAGGCAGTAGTGATCGAAAAAGATGTTCCGATCCCGGTCGGTGTCCAGGAATTCAAATTCCTCCGGGGACGCCTGAATGCCTGTCTCCTCAAACAGCTCCCGGGCAATGGCCTGGCGGCTGGTCTCCCCTGCCTGCACCGCGCCGCCGGAATTCTCCCAAGTGCCCGCAAAGCTCTTGCCCTTGGCCCGGCGGGTCAGCAGCAGATGCCCCCGTCCATCGTAGACCCAAACGCAGACCACAACACCGTACTCTCCCGGGCCCCAGGGTGTTCCCCGCTGATGTACTCTTCCGGTGAGATTCCTGTTTTCGTCATAGATATCGTTGAACTCCATCCGCATTTTCCTCTCCTGGTTTCGTTTTGTTTCGCTTCGTTTTATCTACAGTCTAGCACAGGCAGATGGAAAACGCAATCACCAATCTGCCGGTTGGGGCAGCAAAAAAGGCACATTTGCATGTGCCTTTTTTGGGGATTATCCAAATAGATTGAAGATATCCATTGCGTCCAGGCAGATGGCAAGGAAGGTCAGCGCCAAAAGCGTCAGGCAGATACCGATGATGATATCCAGCTGCTTCAGCGACAGCGGAATCTTGTCATACCAGCTTTCTTTCTGCTGCTGCCATGGGGTTTTGACCTGCTTTTCCTCCTGTGGGACGCCGGTTTCTTCCTTCTGGGAAGGGTTCTTTTCTTCCATTACTTCTTCGCAACGTACTTGCGGATATCCATGGCGACGGCGGTGATGACCACCAAGCCCTGGACGATGTAGTTAAAGTTCGGATCCGCGCCGACGAACTGCAGAATGATCTTCAGCAGCTCAAACACCAGCACGCCGATCAGGATGCCGCCCACGGTACCGATACCGCCGGTGGTGGAGACGCCGCCGATGGTACAGCCGGCGATGGCTTCCAGCTCGTAGCTGACGCCCATGGAGGCGGAGGCGCCGCCGGACTTACCGGTCATCAGGAAGCCGGCGAAGGCGTACATGACGCCGGCGGTCATGTAGATCAGGGTCTTTCTGGAACGGACATTGACACCGGAGACCTCAGCGGCGTTCTCGTTGCCGCCGATGGCGTAGATGTACTTGCCGTGGGTAGTCTTGTTATACATAAACCAGAACAACAGGCCGAATAGCAACGCGAACAGGATATAGCCGTTGAAGCCCTTGAAATCACCTATGGGCAGGAACTTCCAGTTGAAGAAGGCCTTGAAGCTGTCGGTGAAGCCGCCGATAGGCTGGGCGTTGGTGTAGATCAGGTTGATGCCGTAGACAATGGTCTGAATGCCCAGGGTTGCGATGAAGGGAGGCACGTTCAGATAAGAAACGATGACGCCGGTGATGGTGCCGATGATGGCGCCGAGGGCCAGGACGATCAGCAGAACCACCCACATGTTCATCTCGGGCATCCAGGAGAACATACGGCTGGCATAGTCCGCGCGCTGCACCATAACGCCGGTCAGTGTGGCAGCCAGAGCGGCCTGGCGGCCAGCGGACAGGTCGGTGCCCTTGGTGATCAGGCAGCCGGAAACGCCCAGAGCAATGAGGAAACGGACGGTGGTGTTACACATCAGGTTGTTCAGGTTGTCCAGGGAGAAGAATTTATCGATGGTGCAGCCCACCACCAAGCTGAGCACCGCCAGCATGATGACAATGGGGTTACCCTTGATGACCGCCCAGATTTTCTGGGGAATACTCGTCTGTGTTTTCATTTGCGTAAATCCTCCTTGCTCAAACTTTCTCGAACTGGGTTGCCAGTTCCATAATATTTTCCTGGGTGGCGTCCTTGCCGTCAATGAATCCGGTGACACGGCCGTCGCACATGACCATGATCCGGTCGGACATACCGATCAGCTCCGCCATTTCAGAGGAGATCATGATGATGCTCTTACCTGCCCTGGCCAGTTCCTCGATGATACAGTAGATCTCGTATTTCGCGCCCACGTCAATGCCGCGGGTAGGCTCGTCCAGAATCAGCACATCCGGATTGTTGGCCAGCCACCGGCCGATCAGCACCTTCTGCTGGTTGCCGCCAGACAAGCTCTGGATCTGGGTCTTGCTGGAGGGCGTCTTGATGTTCATCTTCTTGACGTTCTCCTGCACCAGCTCCTCGACCTTCTTGTCATTAATCATGACGCCAAAGTCCAGATACTTTTTCAGGGAGGCCACGGAAATATTGTCCGCGATGCTCAGAACCCCCAGAATACCGGTGGCACGGCGATCCTCCGTCAGCATGGCAACGCCCTGGTCAATGGCATCCTTGGGACGGCTGATGGTCAACTCCTTGCCCTGGTATTTAATGGTGCCGGTGGTATGGGAGCGGATGCCGAAGAGGCCTTCCATCAGCTCGGTACGCTGTGCGCCCACCAGGCCGCCGACGCCCAGGATCTCGCCCTTGCGCAGCTGGAAGTTGACATTGCGGAAGCTCTTGGGATTGATGGAGGTGAAATTCTCCACCTCGAACACCACATCTCCGGGCACATTATGCCGTTCGGGATACAGATTGGTCAATTCCCGGCCCACCATCTTGGAGATGATGAAGTCTGTGGTCAGACCCGCGCAGTCCCAGGTGCCGATGTACTGACCGTCACGCATGATGGTGACTTCGTCGGAGATGCGCAGAATCTCGTCCATCTTGTGAGAGATGTAGACAATGGCAACGCCATCGGCCTTCAGGTCCTCAATGATGCGGAACAGGGCTTCCACTTCGTTAGAGGTCAGAGAGGAAGTGGGCTCGTCCAGAATCAGCACCTTGCAATTGGCGGAAACAGCCTTGGCAATCTCCACGGACTGCATCTGGGAAACACTTAGTTCCCCCAGCATCTGCTTGGGATCGAAATCCATCCGGACCTTCTTCAGCAGCTCCGCCGTGTCAGCATACATCTTCTCGTGGTCCACAACGGGAATGAACCCCAGGAATTTCTTCATGGGATAGCGGCCCAGGAAGATGTTCTCACCGATGGTTCGGGCAGGGATGGGCTGGAGCTCCTGATGCACCATGGCAATGCCCATCTTCAAAGCCTCCAGGGGATCCTTGATGGTGACCTTCTGGCCCTCATAAATGATCTCGCCCTCGTCCATGCTGTAGATGCCGAACATGCACTTCATCAGTGTGGATTTGCCGGCGCCGTTCTCGCCCATCAGAGCGTGGACTTTGCCGGGATGCAGGCAAAGCTGGGCGTGATCCAGAGCCTTAACACCGGGGAAGGATTTACAAACACCGCGCATTTCCAAGCGGTATTCACTCATAGAGCAGACCTCCTATCTGCGCATTTTTAAGACTTTCGGTTTCGTCTCAGTGCAGCGCGGAGAAGCTTTCCGCACTCCACTCAAAGGAAACCTTTGAAATTTGGGGTGGGCTGCAAGCAGCCCACCCACAGGGAAATTACAACAATTAGCCGAAGTAGGAAGCGTCAACCTTGACGTAGTCAACCCAGTAGTAGTTGTCCATGGGTTCGCCATTCAGAGCCTTGACAGCCACGTCAACAGCGGTGTGGGACTGGCCGATATGGTCGTTCAGAACAGTACCGGTCATGGTGCCCTTCTGGACCATCTCCTGGCACTCGTCCAGAGCGTCAACGCCCAGCAGGTAGATGTCCTGGCCAACGGTACGGCCGGCAGCCTGGATGGCAGCAGCAGCGCCCAGAGCCATGCCGTCGTTGTTGCAGAAGACGACCTCGATCTCATCGCCGTACTGAGCCAGAGCAGCGGCCACGATTTCCTGGCCCTTGGTCTGATCCCAGTTACCAACGTTCTTGACCAGCTCCTTGACCTGCACGCCGGCATCGGTCAGAGCCTTGACGGAGTACTCGGTACGGTACTGGGCATCGGGGTTCTCGGGGTCACCAACGACCATGACGTAAGAAACAACACCGTCACCGTTGATATCGCCCTTGTTGTCCAGAGCCAGCACGATCTCGCCCTGGTAAGTACCGGACTGACGGGCGTCAGCGCCGACATAGCAAACCTTGTCGTTGTTGATGATGCCGGGGTAGGACTCGTCGCCGTTGTCGCCCAGAGGCTCACGGTTGATCAGGACCAGAGGAATGCCAGCGGCCACAACCTTGTCGATGATGACTTCGGCAGAGGAGGTCTGAACCAGGTTGCAGATGATGACGTCCATCTTCTGGGTGATGAAGGTATCGATCTGGTTGGTCTGCTCACCCATGTCGTTCTTGCCGTCGACCATGGTGATCTCATACTTGACAGTGTCGGTCTCCAGGGTCTTGAAGTAGTTCTCGATCTCCTGGCGGTACAGGGTCATGAAGTTGTCGTTATACTGATAGATGGCAACGCCAACCTTGTAGGTCTTGACATCGTTGCTGCTGCCGCTGCTGCCGCAGGCAGCCAGGGACAGAACCATGACAAGAACCAGTGCCAGGGCAATGATCTTTTTCATTTGTTGTTTCCTCCT
>CAMGIN010000133.1 GCA_946056135.1 uncultured bacterium
CGTCTGGTTCTGCCAGTTGTAAGCGAATCAGCAATTCATCCAATCTTTTCTTTGCTGTGGGGTAGGAAATTCCCAACTCATTTTGCACATTTTTGAGATTACCACGCTGACGGAGAAACGCCGTCAAAAAGCAGAATTCCTCATCCGTCAGCTTTTCAAAATGCGATAACGAATAATCTTGTTTTATCTCCATTCCACAGTCCGGGCAACGCAGAGTTGTGATATGAAGCATTCCCGCACAGCCAGGACATTCTGAAATGATTCTAGCCATCGTAATCACCTCTGCTTTTAGAGTATAATAAAATTTCATCATTGTCAATATAGAACTAAAATAAATTAAGTTCTAATCTGCAATTACCTCAAGTGAATACTGTTCTCCTTCGCCATCTCTGATTCCATTATGACCACTGCACGCCGGTTATAATTGCTTTCGTTTCAGCAGGCAAGATAAATGAAATCGTAGGGATCAAGGTTTGCCTGCTCCAGCGCTGCCACCCGGTCATCCGGGTCCATTTTCTGCAGTTCTTCCTCGCTGAGCCCTGCCAGGCTCAGTTGATCCCGGAAGGGTTCGTATTCCGCGTCCAGCACTTCTTCCTCCTCGTTCCAGTGGAGCAAATCTTCCAAAAATCGGATAATCATAATCGCAACCTCCCTCTTTACATTTCAGGTTTGACACCATTATCGTCAAATTCCGTCCAATAAACCGGGTGTAATTTGATTCAGAGAAGTTTATTGGACATTAAAATCAGCGACTTCGTCAGAGAATAGATTACAAGCTTCATATGATTATCGTTCAGATCTATCTGTACTTCATTCCCCTTTCGTGATAGAATAAATGAAATCAGAAAAGGAGTTGAATCCCATGGCAGGAACCTTACGCATCCAGAAACAAAGCATCACCGAAATGGATGTGGACTGCATTGTAAACGCAGCCAACAGCCAGCTCCGCCACGGCGGTGGTGTCTGCGGAGCGATCTTCGCGGCTGCCGGTGCAAGTCAGCTGCAAGCCGCCTGCGACGCTTTGGGGCATTGCCCCACCGGCGAGGCAGTCATTACCCCCGGCTTCAAGCTGAAAGCAAAGTACATCGTCCACGCCGTTGGCCCCATCTGGCAGGGCGGCAATCACAATGAAGAAAAGCTGCTGTACCGCTGTTATCAAAATGCCATGAAGGTTGCCTATGTCAAGGGCTGCCGCTCCATCGCCTTCCCGCTGATTTCTTCCGGCATCTATGGCTATCCCGTCAAGGAAGCATGGCGCGTGGCAATCAAAGCCATTCAGGAAAGCCCCTACGATATGGATGTAACCATCGCAGTGATCGACGACCGAGCCTTGCAGCTGGGGACTTCCATACTCTCGCAGGAAGCCAAAACCGCCTCACCAGAACGGTGAGGCGATTGCTTTTTTTGGCAGTGTATCTCCGCCTATCGGCGATGGCGCGGCTTACGGAATCTCCATTACATCTGTAGCTTTTGGGGGTGATTTTCCCTGTTTTTCGCCTCTCTATGCGGCGAAATTTCTGAAGAGGTATAGAGAAGCGGGGGTAGCAAAAGTAAGGAAACTGTAGTATTTCGGAGATGGGTTTTCAGGGGCTTTTCGTGCATACAACTACCCCAATCCTATTTTGCTTCAACATCTTGCTTTTGAAATTCGCTCAGATCGACGAAGTCATCCAGCGACTTTGCACACCGCCTAAGATAATCATGCCCACCGTCAACGGAACAGGCACCGCAAGAACAAGTTTTGAAATCGTGAACGGAAGTGGACTCTATAACGTCTCCACAAATCTTACATTGGATTGCATTTCTGAGAATTGACATATAATCACCCCCTTCGGAACAATGTCAATGGTATCGGAATAATAATGTTTGAATTATCGGAACAATATGGTAGGAAAAATTTTGGAGATTAGTTTTACGGGGGATTTTGGGTATATGCGGTTCCATGACCTCCGTCATACCTGCGCAACCATGGCGATTTCCAACGGTATGGATGCGGAGCCCTCGTCCAGCATCATTGGTTATGTTTTCTCGGCAACCGCGAGCTCTTCGGCAGCAATGACGCGCAGGATGTGAATGGCTTATGATAATAGGGGCTGCGAGAAGCAGACCAAAAATTCTGCAGTTATCCTTCCTTGCCGTAGGGCAGTGAGTTCATCAGTGCAAAGAAATACTGTGCTTCGCCGGTACGGAAGAAATCATACCAGCTTGCCAGCGTGTTCTCCTGAAAAACGCCAAGACGCTCAATAATCTGTTTTGCCCACAGTAGACCTCCGGTGGAGCCTGCAGTGATCAGGTTTCCGTCTGCCACGGATGGGGCATCCACATAGAAACTCTGCCCCCGATAGCCGGGACAGAACATATCCAGGAATCCTACGCCGTTGCTGGTATGGGAGCGGTTATCCAGCAGCCCTGCGCCTGCCAGCGCGACGGTTGCTCCGCAGATGCCGCATACCGTGCCTCCGGCGGATAGAAGTGCCCCCGCTTTCTCAATGACTGCAGCATGCTTTGGGTCATTCCAGGTATCCGCACCCGGCAGCAGCAAAACACTGGTTTCCGCGATTTCCATATCGTCAAGGATGCAGTCCGGGATGACGGTCAGCCCGCCCATGGTTTTCACCGGCTCTTTGGAAATGCCGACTGTTTTGACTGCAACCTGCGGCGCATCCTTTTTGAAGAACCGCTTGGAATGCAGCTCTGCCGTGACGTGTCCGATTTCCCAATCTGCCAGCGTATCCAGCACATAAACATAAACTGTAAACATAATTTCCCTCCATTTTCACGATTCTGTTGCCTTGTTTGCGACTTTATAGTATCATGGAATTACTGACAACACCATGGCAACAATAGCTGGTATGATAAAAGAAAAATGGAGGGGCGGCGGTCATATGAAGGTGGACAGACTGGTCAGTATCATTATGATACTCCTTGAGAAAAAGCGGATTGGCGCGCAGGAACTGGCGGATCGGTTCGAGGTCTCGCCCCGCACCATTTACCGTGACATTGATGCCATCAATATGGCGGGGATTCCCGTCCGCTCCATGAGCGGAGTGGGCGGCGGCTTTGAAATCATGCCAGAATACAAAATGGATAAGCGCGTATTCTCTACCGCCGAGCTTTCCGCTCTGCTCATGGGGCTTTCCAGTCTCTCCGGCATGGTTCGGGGCGAGGAACTGCTTTCCGCGCTGGCAAAGGTAAGAAGTTTCGTTCCAGCGGACAAGGCAAAGGAAATAGACTTGAAGGCAAATCAAATCTGCATTGATCTGCATCCGTGGATGGGAAACAGGAACATTCAGTCCAATTTGGAAACCATCCAAATCGCTTTGCAGGAGAATAGACTACTCTCCTTTGCCTATGTTGACGGTCATGGGAATCAGACGGAGCGGATTGTCGAGCCATACCAGCTTGTACTGAAAGGCAGTCACTGGTATTTTCAGGGGTATTGCCGATGTCGGCAGGACTATCGCCTGTTCCGGCTGTCCCGCATTTCCAATCTGCAAATGAAGGCGGAGACCTTTGCGCCTCGGGAGTATCAGAAACCGATTCTGGACTATTCGGAAGCGCTGGAAGCTATGCAGACAAGAATCAGGCTTCGGATTCACAAGTCGATTCTGGACCGGGTTCTGGATTTCTGTGCTTTTGAAAATTTCACCCCGGACGGAGAGGAACACTACATTGTGGAGTTTCCGTTCATTGAAAACGACTATTACTACGATATGCTTCTCAGCTTCGGGCAGGCATGTGAGTGCCTTGCGCCGACCCGTATACGAGAAGAACTAAAGCGCCGGGCGCAAGCGATTGCCGCGATGTATGAATGATAACAGGCTCAACGGAACAGATTTGTGTTTTCCGTGTCCCCTCACCCCCGGTGCGCATAGTCTGAATGGAAAGGGGATTCGGATATGAACGCCTGTAATCTGACTGCGGCAGTCACCGCATTGGCAAACACCATTGCCTGCGGACTGAAAGCGGAAGAGATCACGCTCCTCAGTTCCGTGCTTATGCAGCTTGGAGACACGCTGGCAACCATCGCTGCCCACAGAGCCCTCTGTGAGGCCCGGGAAAAGGAATGACAATACTGGAAAGCCACGAAAAAAACGCAAAAACCGCCAGTTTCCTTCCTGAAAACTGGCGGTTTTGGTTCGGGGTTGCAGGACTTGAGCCCACCGTATTCTCACTGATTAGAATAGATCCAACATACTGTCCAGATAGATTGCCTCCCGGACGTGGATTTGGTACTCCGGCTTGGTCATGTAATAGAGCAAAAATTCCAGAATCATGGCACTTCCCAGCCCCCGGCCTTCGATTTTGAAATTGGAAAAGCCCATGGGGAGGTAAATATCCCGAATGTCCTGAATGCCGATAAAGCCCGGATTGGTCATGGCTTTGGAAAACCGATAGCCCTCGTTACCGCCGGGAGCGGTGCAGTGGTGGTCAGTGCAGCTTTCTCCCAGATTCTTGCGGCTGACATTCTCATAGCAGATTTTTCTGTCTGTGCAGCCGAACCAGCAGCATTCGTTGCAGAGAAACTCTGCCTTCCCCTTCTGGGCATTTGTCAGGGTGTTCAGTTTGTCAAAGGCCTTGTTCAGGCGAAAATCCGGCACAACATATCGAAAATCCTCCCGGTTCACTTCGTCCACAAACTTCTGAAAATCTGTCAGCACCTTTGTGGTGGAGGATACAAAATAGAGGTTGGGGTAATGACCTTTCAGGTACTCCAGCAGCAAATCGGAATGGACAATGACACCATTCCCTCCCGTCTCATTGAACAGGGTGCAGAGGCGGTTGCATTGTTTGTCAGAAAGATGTTCTTCCCGAAGCAGGGAATTACTGAAGGTCAGCCGGGCGGAAATGCCGTATTCCTGCGTCAATGCAAGAACTCCTCTGGGGTCATTGTCTCCAAATCCCACGCGTCCCCCGCCCCAGACGCAGTCCGCCGGTGCGCCGTAAATGGAGCCAATGTCGCACCAGTCGTAGAAATATTCCCTGTGTTCCCGGAAAAGGGGCAGAAAGGCGCGGTATAGTTCATAAAACTCGAACAGACCGGGAAGATGATAATGCGCCGTATTCATACCCTTTTCATCACCTTCTCAAATCGGAACATCCCGTC
>CAMGIN010000134.1 GCA_946056135.1 uncultured bacterium
AAACCGCTGGACTGTCTGCCAATGAGTACATGAACACGGTTACAAGCTTTTCTGCGTCTCTGTTGCAATCTCTTGGCGGCGATACCGAAGCGGCTGCAAAATACGCTGATATGGCAATCACCGACATGAGCGACAACGCCAACAAGATGGGCACCAGCATGGAAATGATTCAGAATGCCTATCAAGGATTTGCCAAGCAAAACTATACGATTAAGTTTATCTATAGTCCGGCGGCGTAAGTAATTCGCCGTTGAGTGTGCGTGAACTCTACCAGAGGTGTGAGGTTAAAAAAACAGCAGGAAATGGCTGTGTGAGATAACCTTGCTAACCGGGGAAACCTAAACTGTTATAACGCAGCATGGCAATCCGGTGCGAAAATAAAACCGTATAACATTGACACTCTGCAATATTTGTGTTATAATAATTGTGGAGGTGGTCAATGTGAAAATCAAAGGAAAACGCATCAAATCTAACCCAATGTATAGGAAACCGTATCAAACATGGAAAAACATGATTGAAAGATGCTATAATCCCAAAAATCCTTATTATAAAAATTATGGTGCAAAAGGCATTACGGTTTGCGACAGATGGAAAAAATTTGATAATTTTCTTGATGATTACGACAAGATAAAAGGTTTTTCAGAAGAAATATTTACGAGAAGCGACATATTCTTGGATAAAGATGGAAGTGAATTAAATAACACACAATACAATCTTGAAAATTGCGAATTTGTTGATATTGCGACAAGTAATAAAAGAAAGCAACATCAAATGAAACGGTTTAAGGTTTTCGACACGAAAACTGGTCAAGAAAGTGTATTCACAAGTCAATCTGAATGTTCAAGGAAATTTGGCATCCCACAAAGTCGCATTTCGGAAGCATTAAGAGAGAAAAACGGTCAAAAAAGAAAATATAAAAATTTTATCTTTGAGTATACGGATTTATAACCGTCAAACGACTAACAGGGTCGTGCCTGTGTACAATACCTATTGGTACGGTATTGGAAGTGCGCACCATCTCTTGATAGAGATGAAGATATAGTCTAATCCCCTAAAAAATATCGGGAAACCGAGGGTATAAAATGGTTAGATAACCTAAAGCTTGGCTATGGCGGTACCAAGGAGGAAATGGCGCGCCTTATTGCTGATGCGGCAGAACTTAGCGACACCGTTGATGCGCAAAGTATGTCTTTCGACAACATCGTGGAGGCAATCCATGTTGTTCAGACTGAAATGGGCATTACTGGAACGACTGCTAAAGAAGCCGGGACAACAATTCAAGGCTCTGTTGCATCCATGAAATCCGCATGGACAAATCTGCTGACAGGATTGGCGGACGGTAACGCAAATATTGAGCAGTTAGTTGACAATTTGGTTACAACCGTTGTTGGCGATGGCACAGAAACAAATCTCGGCGTTTTGGGTAACATCCTTCCAGCCGTTCAAACTGCGCTAAATGGCGCGTCTACTCTTATCGGCGCAGCATTGCCAAAAATAATGGAGATAATTCCTTCGATAATCAATGATAACCTTCCTGTTTTGGCTGAGGCTGCTGTTTCTGTAATCCAAAGTTTGATGGATGGCATTTCACAAAATCAAGAAATGCTGTTTGAAACAATTTTTGGAGTAGTGACATATTTGTCCGAATCTTTTGTCACGATGTTGCCGCAGATTGTTGAACTCGGTTTGAATTTGATTGTTTCTTTGGCGAACGGCATTGCAGAAAGCCTCCCGGAGCTGATCCCAACCATCGTTGATGTGGTACTCCAGATCGTGGAGACGCTTATTGACAATGTAGATATGCTGATTGATGCGTCGATTGAAATCATCATCGCTCTTGCGGAGGGGCTTATCAATGCTATACCAAAGCTGATCGAAAAAGCGCCGGAGATTATTGCAAAGCTGGTCGAGGCGCTTGTCACAAACGCACCAAAGCTGCTTACCGCCTCCATGAAACTCATTGTCACGCTGGCGAAGGGGCTGATCACGAGCATCCCGGAACTGATTAAGTCCATTCCCCAGATCGTGACTGCCATTGTCAATGGCTTTATGTCTTTTATGGGCAAAATAAAGGACATCGGAAAGAACATAGTAACTGGTCTATGGGAAGGGATAAAGTCCATGGTGACTTGGGTTACTGATAAGGTAAAAGGGTTCTTCTCCGGAATTGTCAGTGGCGTAAAAGGATTTCTCGGCATCAAATCCCCGTCTAAAGTCTTTGCATCTATTGGCGGATTTATGGCCGAGGGCCTTGGTGAAGGATGGGACGATGAGTACGGCAACATCAAAAAGCAGATTGAGAAGGACATGGATTTTGGCACCGCCACGGTTGACTTTGCTTCATCCGGCGTCGGGCAGTATACTGGTTCCATGCAATCCGCGTTTGGTGACATTGTGGCCAGCATTAACCAAAATGCAACCATCGTCGTGCAGTCCGTCCTTGACGGAAAGGTGATTGGAGAAACGGCCTATCAGTACGGAAAGAACCGCCAGAGGGCGTACGGGGTGACGTAATGGATATAACACTGATTGTAAACGGGCTGGATTTAAGCTCAAAGTTATCAACATATAGCGTTACTGAGGAAGTGACATATCGCAAGGTGATTACAACCCTTGATGATGTGGAGCATCCCTATCCCGGAGCGACAAGAACGACAATTACTTTTTCTCTGCTACCGATGACGGATGAAGAAAGCGCCGAGCTTTACGGTGCTCTCAGCGCGCTTATGTTTGACGCAACCTATACCAACCAGTATAAGAACGTGGACGAAACAAAGCGCGTCCGGCTCATGACAAATCTTGAATCCGCTTTTGCCCTGAAATCTGTGGATGGGAAGCGGCGATATAAAGGCGGAGAAATCCAACTCAGGAGGCTTTAATATGCAACCTACAAGCGACCTGTATAAAGCTATCCTGCAAAATCCGAACCACGAAAAAGAAATTAAGCTGAATATCGCCGGGGTGGAGTATGGAATGGGCGATATTGTTTCATGCTCCACCTCCGGCGGGCTCTTTTCTCAGCCGGGAATCGGGAATTGCACAGCCCGGCAAATCCAGCTTGAGATTTTTCCGCTTGGAGAAATCCCACGGCAAGCACAAATTCAAATATTTGTGCGCTTGTCGCTGGGTGAGCAAATTTCGGAGTGGATTCCCAAAGGCGTGTTTTTCATCTCGACAAGAGCGAAAAACAAACTGACTGGTTCATTGACAATCACCGGCTATGACGCTATGCTTAAAGCAGAGCAAACATGGATTACGGATGATTATGCAACGGATATGTGGCCTATGTCTCAAGCCGATGCAGTAGCGGATATTGCGTCCAGAATCGGCATTGAGGTGGACGGCAGGACCGTATTGTCCTCCGATTTTCCCGTGGAATATCCCGTTGGAGAGAACGGCGATTTGACCATGCGGGAAGTCCTTGGATATATCGCGGTGTCCAACGCCGGAAATTGGAGCATCACGGATGAGGGCAAATTACGCTTGATTGGATATGCGGACACCCCCGCCGAAGATGACGAAAAAGCGACAAACAAAACCAATCTTGGAAACAATGTGTCCTCATTGGATTACGGAGAAAAAATTTCCAGAATTAGCCGGATAAACCTTGTTGTAGACAGCGAAAATATGTATACTGTCGGGGATGACACCGGGCGCACGCTGGAGGTTGCTTGCCCATGGGGGACACAAGCCATGGCAAACAGCATACTTGCAAAAGTAAGCGGCGTTGATTATCAGCCATATGCCGCAGCGGACGCACTCCTTGACCCAGCGGCAGAGCTTGGAGACGGAGTATCCATCGCGGGTATTTATTCCGTTGTCGCAACATCTGCCATAACATTTGATAAGATGTGTGAGACAGACATTTCGGCACCCTACACGGATGAAATTGACGATGAATACCCTTATAAAACGCCGGAACAGAGAAATACGGAACGGCAACTTGCCCAAACCCGCTCCATCATTACCAAAACCGCCGAGGAAATCAACCTGAAGATTGAGGCCACAGACGGGCGTGTATCTCAAATCGACCAGACAGTCAGCGGCATCTCCCTCTCAGTCACCAGCACCAGCAGCGCAGCCGGCCAGACCACGGCCAGGATCACCCTCCAGGTAGGCCCCAATAGCTATAACGGGTATATCACATTAGACGGCAATGTTGATGTATCCGGGCAGCTGTCTGCTGATGCACTCTACGCCGCCCTGGGCGAAGTGGCCGACCTGTCCGTGGACAGGCTGTCCACCTCCAGGCGCATTGCCCTGTACCTGGCCGGCGATACCAGCGACGACAACTATATCCGCGTATCCGGCAAGACCCTGGATTTTATCACGGGATCCACGGACGGGGCTATAGAGCAGGCCACAAACCCCAATGGCGCACTGATTTATTGGGAGGCGGATGTGTCCGGCGCTGAGCTGGACGCCCTTGGCTACCCCTATGTGGACGGTGTTCGGATATTTACCACCACGACCAAGACAGCGTGGCCGGTGTATGTGTACAAGTATACAGAGCTTGTAAAACGCTCCATGACCTTTGCGTGGGACGATGAGTCCGTCCAGTATCTCCCCGTGGACATTTATGGCACGGGCTACGGCAAGACCGACCCGGACATGGGACGGGGGTTCCTCCAGAAGAAGAAAAACAGCTTTGACCTGTGGTTCCACAGCATCACGGGAGAGGATCTTGGTGTATTCATCGGCGAGCAGTACACCGACATTGTGGGCTTACGGAAAACAAAATCCTTGGATTTTTCCCAGTGGGACGCGGGGAGCTTTACCGAGGTTGTGGACGGCGACCTGACCGAGGACTACAGCGTGGATTTTGATGACCAGGGCAGACCCGTCAAGATCACGGATGGGGACGGGCATGAGACAACGGTAAGCTGGGGTGAAGCATGAATTACGATAAGAACAGCTTTTTGGCGGGACTGTCTGTTGGCAGGACGTTAAAAGGTTGGAGCAGTGCGGACAGCGGAGAGAGCGAGGGCGGTGGCGGAGGAATTACTATGCAAGCAGACGGTTTTTTACCCGTTTCCTCAGATGCCGTTGCCCAT
>CAMGIN010000135.1 GCA_946056135.1 uncultured bacterium
CGCCGGGGGTGAAGGCGTCGGTTTTCCGGCGGTGCTTGGTGACGGAATAGTGGTTCACCATGGAGTCCATGTTGCCGCCGGACACCAGAAAGCCCAGCCGGGGACGGCCATACACATCGATGGACTTGGGATTTTTCCAGTCCGGCTGGGAGATAATGCCCACGCTGTAGCCGTGGCTTTCCAGCACCCGGCTGATAATGGCGTGGCCGAAGGAGGGGTGATCCACATAAGCGTCCCCGATGACGTAGACAAAGTCGCATTGCTCCCAGCCCCGGTCCAGCATATCCTGCTTGCAAATGGGCAGAAAATCCATAGGTTACCTCCAAATATACAAATCAAAACCCGGACTTGGTTACTTTTTCACAGAGTTTGGAATAGATCCATTCCAGAAACCAGGGCTCGCTGACCTTTTCCGGCAGCTGTGTCACCGGAATCCAGCTGACGTCGCTGTTTTCGTCGGGCTTTATGGCAATGGGCTGCTCCGGGTCCGCCTCAAACAGGTAGGTCACGTTCAGATGCAGGTGGGAGGACACATAGCTGCCCCGCTTGACGTGGCCGTCCACCGTCAGGATTTCCAGGGAGAAAATCTCCGGGGACAGCAGTTTCAGTTCCTTCAGGCCGCTTTCCTCCATGACTTCCTTTTGGGCCACCCGGAGCAGGTCCTGGTCTCCGTCGGCGTGGCCCCCCATCCAGGACCAGGAACGGTAGATGTTGTGGTAGATCATCAACACCTGCTGCCGGTCCGGGCTCACCACCCAGGCCGAGGCAGTCAGATGGGCGGCGGCGTTGTCCCGGGTGTAGATGTCCTGGCCCCTTTCCAGGAAGGACAGCAGCAGCGCCTTGTCCCGGGCCTCCTGTTCATTCCATGGGGTGTAGGCGGCGATTTGCTCGGCAAGTTCCATATCATTTGCGCTCCTTGCGTTCCAGCTTCTTCTTGGTGCCGTCGGGATTTACAATGTAGGTGTTGTCCAGCTGGCCTGTCAGGTTGGCCTTGACAGAGTCAATGTAGATTCTGCGCAGTTTGTCCCGCTCCGCAATTTCCTCTGGGGTCAGGCCTTCGGTTTTGGCTTTCTTCGCCAGGACGTTGATCCGGGTAATGACTTCACTGATGTTCATAGCGTTTCCTCACACATAGCGGTGGATGACCACCGAAATTCGATCTTTTTTGGTGCGCCCGTTGACGCTGGCCAGCTTGATTTTCCCCAGGCCCCGGACGGAGATTTTCATGTCCTCCGCAACGGCTTTGTCCGGCTTTTCACAGGGCAGGCCGTCAATGGCGGCTTTCCCGGAAGTGACATACTGAGCCGCCAGACTCCTGCCGATGCGAAAGCCGGAGGCGATGACGCTGTCCAGCCGTAAAGACGCCAGGGTGTCTTTGATTTCCCGGACCTCAGGCTCCGGGATGCTGGCATTTGCCAGGGGAATCTGCGCCAGGTGCAGCTTCGTCCGCCCGGCGGAGGTGAAATTCTGCAAAATGTAGGGCGCGATTTCCGCTGTAACGAAGAAATCACAGCTGCCCTTATCCACCAGAATGTCGCCCACGGTCTCCCGGCCGATGCCTGCTCCCATCAGCGCTCCGAGGAAATCCCGATGGCTGGGACTGTCCCCCTGATAGAAGGTGGCGCGCAGGCAGCAGACAGGACTGTCGGATTCCAGCAGGGCGCTTTCGTCCAGATAGTCCGGCAGGAAGATCAGCATTTTCCGCTCCGCCTCCGGATATCCGCCGAAAGAATACAGTCCCTCCGGCTTTCCGAAAAGATAGTTTGCCAGCTCCAGCTCCCGGGGAGAGAGAAAGCAGGTATTGGCGGGGATATTTTTGCGGATTCCGGCGTTGATTTTGTCCCAAAGCTTGGCCAGCAACAGCCTGTCCTCCGGCGTTTGGGCGATTTTCTCAATGTTGTTTCGGTCCATGTTATCACCAGATGTCATTATAGCATATCTTTCTCCGGGTGAAAAGAAGTTTTTCTTGTACCCAGGGCAAATGTGGAGTATAATGAGAATGAAAAATGTTAATTTACTGTGCGTATCGTACATGCCTAACGGTAGGGGAGAGGAACAACCTATGACCATCGGAATTATTGGCGGCGGGGCGTCGGGGATGGCGGCGGCTTTGGCGGCGGCGGAAAATGAGAATGTTCAGGTGGTGCTGATGGAGCGCCAGGCCAGAGTGGGCCGGAAGCTCCAGGCCACCGGAAACGGGCGCTGCAATCTGACCAACCTCCATGCACTGGAGGGGGGCTACCATGGGGAGGCCCCTGCCTTTTCAGAATATGCATTGGAAGCCTTCGGGCCGGAAGCTGCCCTTTCCTGGTTCCGGGGGCTGGGGCTGTATACCGTGGCGGAGGCCTCCGGGCGGGTGTACCCCTATTCCGACCAGGCCAATTCCGTGGTGGACGTGCTGCGCTTCGCCCTGGAAAAGCCCAATATCACCCTGAAACTGGGCTTTGAGGCGGAGAAGGTGAAGAAAACTTCCGGCGGCTTTCTGGTGCAGTCCCGGGAAGAGGCCCTGGAATGTGACAGGCTCATCATCGCCTGCGGAGGCCTGGCGGGGACCAAGCTGGGGGGCTCCATGTCCGGCTACAAGCTGCTGCGGTCCCTGGGCCACAAATGCACCAAGCTGCGGCCCACCCTGGTTCAAATCAAAACCAGCTGGGGCGGCGTCGCGGGACTGAAGGGCGTCCGGGCCAACTGCCATGCGACGATTCTCCACAATGGGGAAAAGACAGCCGAAAGTGCCGGGGAGCTGCAATTTACGGAGTACGGGCTGTCCGGGCCGGTGATTTTTGAGATTTCCCGGGACGTCTGCCAGGGCGGGGGAGACTGGGTGTGTCGCCTGGATTTCCTGCCTCACATCCAGGAAGACGAATTGAAAACCGAGCTGCTGGGAAGAAAAGCAACCGCCCTGCCCGCCTCGGAGCTGCTGACGGGGATTCTCCACAACCGCCTTGGCCGGGTGCTGACGCAAGCGGCGGGGATTCGTTCCGGCTGCGCCATTTCGGAGTTGGCTGATGCTGAACTGGAACAGGTGGCCCGGACGGTGAAGGGCTTTGAAGTGCCCCTGACGGAGCCGATGGGCATGGACTGCGCCCAGGTCACCGCGGGAGGCATCGTTACCGAAGAATTTGAGCCGCAGACCATGGAAAGCCGCCTGGTGCCCGGCCTCTACGCCTGCGGAGAGGTGCTGGACGTGGACGGGGACTGCGGCGGCTATAATTTGCAATGGGCCTGGAGCTCCGGCAGACTGGCGGGGCTGCATGCCGGGAGGAAGGACACATGATACGACTGCGGGATATCCAGCTGCCGCCGGAACACAACGCCCACCAGCTTCAGTTCGAGGCGGCGAAGCTGCTGCGCATTCCCAATTCCAGAATTCGAAAGCTCACCATCGTCCGCCGCAGTGTGGACGCCCGGAAGAAGCCGGATGTCAAAATCATCTACACCGTGGACGTGGCGGTGGAGGGCAATGAACAGAAGATTTTGAAGCAAAGCGGCTGCAAGCGGGCCTCTCTGGCGCCGACAGCTTACTACCAGCCGCCGAAGCCGGATTTTCAGCCGGAAAAGCGGCCGGTGGTCATCGGCTTTGGCCCGGCGGGGATGTTTGCGGCCCTGATTTTCGCTCTGGCTGGCTGGAAGCCCCTGGTGCTGGAGCGGGGCGAGGACGCGGCCTCCCGGCATGAAAAGGTGGAGAAATTCTTTGAGACTGGAATTTTGGACACCAGGAGCAACGTCCAGTTCGGCGAGGGCGGCGCGGGGACTTTCTCCGATGGCAAGCTGAACACCGGGGTCAACAATCCCAGGATCAGCTGGATTTTGGAGCAGTTCGTGAAAGCCGGAGCCAGGGAGGACATCCTCTACGACGCCAAGCCCCATGTGGGCACCGATGTGCTGCTGACGGTGGTGCAGAATCTGCGCAAACGGATTCTTTCCCTGGGCGGCGAGGTCCGCTTCAACACTCAGGTCACCGGGCTGTGTGTGGATAATCACAAGCTGGTAGGCCTGAAAACCGGGAATGGAGAGATCATTGACTGCGATACTGCCGTCCTTGCCATCGGCCACAGCGCCCGGGACACCTTTGAAACGCTGAACGCTGTGGGAGTGCCCATGGAGCCCAAGCCCTTCGCCATGGGGGTGCGGATCGAACACAAGCAGGCGGCCATCAACGCTGCTCAGTACGGAAAGGAAAATCCCGCTCTGCCGCCGGCGGACTATAAGCTGGTGGAGCATTTGCAGGACGAGACGGTGTACACCTTCTGCATGTGCCCCGGAGGCTATGTGGTGGCGGCGGCCAGCGAGGAGGGCCGGGTGGTCACCAACGGCATGAGCTATGCGGACCGGGACGGGGAAAACGCCAACGCGGCGTTGCTGGTGACGGTGAATCCTGCAATTTTCCCCTATGAAGGTCCCTTGGGTGGGATGCAATGGCAGCGGGAGATCGAGGAGCGGGCCTACAGCATCAGTGGCAGCTACCGTGCCCCTGCCCAGAAGGTGGGGGATTTCCTGGCGGGCCGACCCAGTGACGGGCCGGGAGCTGTGACGCCTACCTACCGTCCCGGAGTAACCTGGTGCGACCTGCATGCGGTTCTGCCCTGGCGGCTTACGGATGCGATTGCGGAAGCGCTGCCTAAACTGGAGGGCAGGCTCCATGGCTTTGCGAATCCGGAGGCGGTGATGACGGCGCCGGAAACCCGCAGCTCGTCCCCGGTGCGCATTGTCCGGGACGAGAGCCGACAGTCGGCTCTGCGGGGGCTGTACCCGACTGGCGAGGGCGCGGGCTACGCCGGAGGCATCATGTCCGCCGCCATCGACGGCATTCAGACCGCAGAAGCGGTTATCAAATGGAAAATGGAACATGATCGCAACGATTCTGTTGCGGCTAAAACATCAGATAAATGATCGTTTAGCGGGCAAGGCCCGCGGCGAATGCGTTACGCACTTTAGGTGGTAGACGAACATCCTTTGGGCCCCTCGACCGCAGGTGCAGTGCTATGGTAAATGATCGTTTACAGTTCGTAGGGGGCGGCATCCTTGA
>CAMGIN010000136.1 GCA_946056135.1 uncultured bacterium
GTCACCACTTCTTCCGGCGAGTAGGGGGACAGGGAATAGATACCGGGCAGATCCTGAATGATCACATCCTCATGACCCCGCAGAGTTCCCTCCTTCTTCTCCACCGTGACGCCGGGCCAGTTGCCCACGTACTGGTTGGAGCCGGTGAGGATGTTGAACAAAGTGGTCTTGCCGCTGTTGGGATTGCCCGCCAGGGCAATTTTCACGCTCATAATAGTTCCTCCATATTGGCGTTAATAAATTTCGATCATTTCCGCGTCGGCCTTGCGCAGGCTCAGCTCATAGCCCCGGACGTTGACCTCAATGGGGTCTCCCAGCGGGGCTACCTTGCGGACGTAGACCTCCACGTTCTTGGTGATGCCCATATCCATGATTCTTCTGCGCACCGCGCCTTCCCCATGGAGCTTTACCACCACCACAGTTTCACCAATCTTCGCGTCTTTCAGGGTTTTCATAGTCTTCCTTCCTTTCCCACCGATTCCGCCCGGAACCAGCAAGTTAGCCTAAGCTAATTAGCTTACGCTAACTTTATAATACAACAGACCGCATTTGTCAAGGGTTTTCTGGAAAAATTTTTTTGGAATAGATCAGAGATTCTTCTGGGCAGCAGGTACCGCAATCAGGGCCAGCTTCTGTTCCCGGCTCAGCTGTTTGACTGCCCATTCCCGTTTCAGGGCTTCGGAATGACCGCCGCATTCCTCCCGGTACACCAGCTCCAGCGGTCCCCTTCCCCGGGTGTATTTCGCGCCCGAACCGCTGCTATGGGCCTCCAGGCGCTTCTCCACGTCAGTGGTGATGCCGGTGTACAGCGTCCCATCCCCGCAGCGCAGAATATACAGATACCAAGTGGTTTCCATTTGTCCTCCTAAAAAAAGAAAGGCGGTTTTCCGCCTTTTTTCAGTGTGGAGTGTGGAGTGTTGCGTGTGGAGTTACGCTCAGGAAATCGTCTTTTCAACACTCATTTTTTCTGCGTGAAATCTTTCTCCTATTCGCACAACTGGGAATCTTCCTCAACTCCACACTCCACTCTCCACACTCAACATAGTTCAGCGTCTTCTTCTGGGCCGCATGCCCAGCAGCCTGTCCAGTAGGAAGAAGGTCACATTGCCCAGGAGCAGCAGAACCAGACACATCACCGTGCCAATTTCCGCGAACTCCGCCGTCAGCTCCTCCAGGCCCAGAACCCGGAGCATCAGCCAGTAGGCCATCAATGTCGCGCCGTTGAACAGCAGGGCCTTCCACAGCCACTTCCCTTTCCGCCCGTCCAGCTTGGGCTTGAGGATTGGGTAATAGCCCAGGAAGGCGAACACCACCGCCGCTTCCTTGTCCGGAGCCAGCAGCAGCGACAACAGCGCCACTGCCCCATACCAGGCCCAGGCGATCCGGCTGCCGCAGGTTTTCAGCACCACCTGCAGCAGCAGGGCGCAGAGCATGGGACAGACGTAGGTGGCAACGGGGATCAGGGTCCCCATTGCCATAATCACCACTGCAAGCGCCGCCAGGATGCCGCCCAGGGCCACATTTCCCGCAGGGGAATTTCTTTTATTTGCCATTTCGCTTCAGCAGATCGTACTTCACATCCCACAGCTTCTGGCTCAGATCCACATAGTAGGTCTGAGGATTGTCGAAACGTTTGATCTCGTCCCAGAGGGTGTCCACCTGCTGGGCACAGTAGGTCCGGATGTCGTCCAGGGACGGCAGGTCGTACACCAACTCGCCGTTTTTAAAAACAGGCACCTGCAGCTCCCGGGCGGTGAAGTTGTAAACCTTCTTCCGCTTCCAGGTGGCGTCCGGATCGAAGATCTCCAGATCCTGGCTGTCGTCCACCGTCTCGTCGTAGACCGTCAGGTAGTCGGCGATGGCCTTGCCGGAGTCCTTGCCGTAGAACCGGTAGAGCTTCTTATAGTGGGGATTGGTGATCTTGCCCACATTTTCGGAGATCTTGATCTTGGGAACCACGGTGCCGTCCGGCTCCTCCACCGCCGCCAGCTTATACACGCCGCCGAAGATGGGTTCCGACCGGGCGGTAATCAGCCGTTCGCCTACGCCGAACATGTCGATCTGGGCTCCCTGGCGCAGAACATCCCGGATGATGTATTCGTCCAGGGAGTTGGACACGGAGATCTGGCACTCCGTCCAACCCGCCTCGTCCAACATTTTCCGGGCCTGCTGGGTCAGATAGGCCATGTCACCGGAGTCCAGACGGATGCCGCACTTGGTGATGCCCCTGGGCTTCAGGACCTCGTTGAACACCCGGATGGCGTTGGGCACACCGGATTTCAGGGTGTTGTAGGTGTCCACCAGCAGAGTGGCGTTGTTGGGATACATTTCCGCGTAAGCCTTGAATGCCTCATACTCGCTGTCGAACATCTGCACCCAGGCGTGGGCCATGGTACCGCCAGCCCGAACGCCGAAGAGCTGGTCGGAGATGGTGCAGGCAGTGCCGTGGCAGCCGCCGATGTAGGCCGCCCGAGCGCCCAGAATGGCCGCGTCCGCACCCTGGGCCCGGCGGGAACCGAATTCCAGCACGGTGCGCCCTTCCGCAGCCCGGACCACCCGGTTGGCCTTGGTGGCGATGAGGCTCTGGTGGTTGACGCACAGCAGCAGGTACGTCTCAATCAGCTGAGCCTGGATGGCAGGGGCCCGGACGGTGATGATGGGCTCCCTGGGGAAGATGGGGGTACCCTCCGGCACAGCCCAGATATCCCCGGTAAATTGAAAGTCCGCCAGGAATTGCAGAAATTCCTCGCTGAACATATTTCTGCCCCGAAGATAGGCAATATCCTCCTGAGAAAAGTGCAGATCCTGGATGTACTGGACGATCTGCTCCAGCCCCGCCGCGATGGCGAAGCCGCCGCCGTCGGGACACTTCCGGAAGAACAGGTCAAAATACGTGATTCTGTCCGCAAAGCCTGTGGCGAAATATCCCTGGCTCATGGTCAGCTCGTAAAAATCACAGAGCATGGTCAAATTTAACTTGTCGTTGACAACCATTTCGGTCACCTCATTTGTTTTTTGCCTGCCGTGTTGGTACGAAGAACCATCTGTAGGGGAGGGTGCAAACGGAAAGGATCCTTCCCCGCTTTTTTGCGTCATCACGGCAGGCAATTTATAATGGATTCATTATATAGATATTTTCACCAAATAGCAACCATTTTCGTTGACAGGCAGGAAACTTTCGGGTATATTTTAAGTAGAAAGGACGTGATTCCAATGGAAATTACTGTCGGCATGAAGGGTTCCGTCTCTACTCTGGTCGAGCGTGAGGACACCGCAGCGGAGGTAGGCTCCGGGGACCTGCTGGTCTACGCCACCCCCTGCATGGCTGCCCTGATGGAGGGGGCTGCCTGCGAAGCCATCGCGGATGCCCTGGATGAGGACAAAACCACAGTCGGCACCGCGCTGAGCTTAGAGCACCTGTCCGCCACCCCGGTGGGAATGGAGGTCCGGGCGGAGGCAGAGGTCACCGCCGTAGAGGGCAAGGTCATTTGTTTCGAGATCCACGCCTTTGACGAGGCCGGAGAGATCGGAAAAGCCACCCACAAGCGGGTCCTGGTCAACAGTCAAAAATTTCTGGACAAAGCATACAGCAAACTGTAAGTAAGGAGGTTACATTATGCAGGATTACGGTGCCATGATCCGCAGCACCTTTGAGCTTGGCAGCGTTCGGGATGCCGAGCTGCTCTTTGAGGCCTGCGTGAAGAACGCGTTCCCCACCTTCAATTTCCGCCGTCTGGAGCTGATCCGGTTCCTGAAGGAATCCCAGTATATGGAAGGCCGCAGCTGGAACCACGTATTTGAAATCCAGAAGGCGGAGCTTCAGGGCCACCCCATCTGGGAGGTTCACTGCCACCGGGTCACCATGGGCAAGACCCCGGACAAGCATGTGTGCCTGGACTATATGACCCTGGACTTCATCCAATATCTGGAAGCCTGATTTTGGAATGCAAAATGCAGAATGCTAAATGCTGAATGAAGGAATCCCCTTCGGGGATGAATGAAAATATCATTCGGAGGGTTTCAGTTGACGCCTTCCTCTTCTATGATATCATTCAATCCATCCCCGAAGGGGATTCCATTATTTTGCATTCAGCATTCTGCATTTTGCATTATTTCACTTTGTCCGCAGCAATGATCCGCTTCATGGCTTCAATGCCCACCTTCACCGCACCGGTGGTGTCCTCGGTCATGGGCATGGCAAGACCCGCCTTTTCCCGTTCCTGGTTCCATACCGCGTGGAAGCAGCTTCCGCAGCGGACGCCCAGAGCGGCGGCCACCACGAACAATGCTGCGGACTCCATCTCGCTGGCTTTGACCCCCAGGCGCTTCCAGCTTTCCCATTTCTGGAGCAGTTCATAGCTGACGGGGGACTTCTCTGGGCTGTGCTGGCCGTAGAAGGAGTCCTTGCACTGGACCACGCCCACATGGGTGCGGTAGCCCAAAGCCTCGCTGGCGGCCTTCAGAGCGGCGGTGATCTCAAAATCCGGCACCGCGGGAAATTCGATGGGGGCATATTCCAGGGAAGTGTGCTCGTAGCGGATGGCGCCGGTGGCCACCACCACATCTCCGGGCAGCACGTCCAGATCAATACCGCCGCAGGTGCCCACCCGGATAAAGGTGTCCGCTCCGATGGCCGTCAGCTCCTCCATGGCGATGGAAGCGGAGGGTCCGCCGATGCCGGTGGAACAGACGGAGACCTTCTCCCCCAGCAGCGTTCCGGTGTAAATGTTGTACTCCCGGTTCATTCCGATATGGACGGGATTATCAAAATAGCTTGCAATGGACTCACAGCGTCCGGGATCTCCGGGCAAAAAAACATACCGCCCCACGTCCCCTTTCACGCAGTGGATGTGAAACTGCATACCAATGTCCTGCATTTCGAAGCCTCCTTTTGTAGAAAATATATAAAATATTGTACCACAGACGGCAAAAATTTGCAAGGGTGAGAAAAGAGAAACCGACTGAAGGCAGGCAGATAAATGATCGTTTATGTGCATACCCACTGTAGGGGAGGGTCATTGACCCTCCC
>CAMGIN010000137.1 GCA_946056135.1 uncultured bacterium
CCTGTTTCATAACCTCGTCGGTGCCTTTCGCAGAAAGGCGGATTATAACCATGGCAGAACTGTTTCTTCCCACGCTGCACACCTTCGCCATGAACAACATCTTCACCGGTTCTCTGGGCCTGCTCCGATTCCGGGCGGTGCCCAACGTGGTCATGGCCAATGCCAAAGAGGTGGACTTCGCTCAGAGCAGCATCTTTGTGGAATACTGGCACGGCCTTTACTGCTACGAAAAAAGCGAAATGGAAGGCTCGGAAACCTTCCCCATGGCAGAGGAAGGAAGAACCGCGATGCTGCAATGGCTGGAAAGCAAAGCGTGAGAGTGTGGAGTGTGGAGTTAAGGAATCCCTTCGGGATGAATAAAAAACACTTCGTAACTATTCAGTCGTGGCAGAAAACGTCAGATAAATGATCGTTTACCGCAGCACCCATCGTAGGGCGGGGTCATGACCCCGCCGACCAGCCCAACAGCTTGCCAGTAAAAATTAGATGCGTAATGTTTGGATTTTGCCTCTAACCGGGCGTATCTATCAACGCAGTGCGTCGGCGGGGTCATGACCCCGCCCTACGGTTGATGGAAACGTAAACGATCATTTACAGCAAGATATCTAGGTTCGACCGAATACTTCAACGTTCTATTCCCAATTCGCACCGTATGACCGGCAAACGCAAAACTTCTAACTACACTCTCCACTCTCATAACTCCACACTCTCCAAAGCCCGCTGTTTCCCGTTTGAGGGACGGCGGGTTTGCCATTTTGCATTTTGCTTTTAGCATTTTGCATTTTTAGTCATTCGAGATCATCGGATTGATTTTGCCTTCTGCAACTATTTACATATTTTTTGTGAAATTATCGTAAAAAGTACTTGCAATTCTCGATATTTCTTGTATATTATATCCATAATGTTGATATTGGGGAGTGTCGGCAAATGGAGTATGGGGCTTATACGGCGATGATAGACAGAAGCATGGAGCCACAGGTGGCAGAGCGAACAGTGGCGTATCTCACGGAGCATCTTAGCCAGTTTCTGAGAAAAAATGAGCAGGTGCTGATCTGCTTTCCGGAGCATACGCCGGGGAATTTGAGCTGGCTTATGGAGCAGGCGGTGCTCCGGAGCGGCGCCTGCCCCGTTGTCTGGGGGGCGGACCGGCGGTGGAAAGCGCTGCTGCAGCTGGCGTTTTACCGCAAGGCCACCGCCATCATCGGGGCCCCGCTGATCGTTCTGGGCCTGACCAAGCTGAAGAAGGCCTACTCCCTGCCGCTGTACATCCGCCGGGTGATTACCGCTGGGTATCCCTGCCTGGACTGGATGATCGACGGCATTGTCCAGGGGCTTGACTGTCAGGTGGGCGGCTGCTTCTCCCTGGGCCTCAGCAGCGTGGTGGCGGGCTTCGCCTGCGGCCACAGCTTGGGCGTGCACCTGTGGGAGGAGGAATACGGCGTAGACATTGTGGACAGCAGCGGCCAAAGCCTGCCGGAGGGCGAATTGGGCGAGATCCTCCTGTACCCCCGGGAGCAGCCGGAGCTTCGCTGCGTCATGGATTCGATGGCCCGTCTGGACCGGACTTCCTGTGAATGCGGCTGCGGCGCTGTGCGGCTGGTGGATTTCCGCCCCGGCGCATCCACAGATCCGGAGCTATTCGCCCTGGGGCAGGAGCTTCAGCGCTGGACCAGCGTCCTGGACTGCCGCCTGAACAAGGGCGAAAGCGGCCTGGAAATCGAGGCCATTGTCTTCCCCGGCGAAAAGCTGCCCAAGCTTCCCGCCGCCGCCAAGCGGGTCCTGCACCCCTTCGACCCGGAGCACGACGAGCCGTACTGGTATGTGCCAAGAGTAAAGGGAATGCGAAAAGGGAAATCTGACATTTGACCCTGGAAAAACCATCCGGGGACAAATGGCAGATAATTTTCCACAATTCCCATTGACATTTTTCTCATTTGTGGTAGAATACTGGGGATATGCAAAGACATTGCGGAAACCAAGCAGGTTTCGGAAGCCTTCAGCGAGAGGGGTTTGGTGCGAGCCCTCGGCCTACGGTCTGCCAGCCACTTCCTGCGTCGCCCGGGAGGACCGGGACGGGAGCTCCCGTTACAGAGCGTCTAAGATGTCTCGTATGAGATAAATTAGGGTGGTACCGCGATAACCGTCGCCCCTATGCGTTAGGGGCGGCGTTTTTGTATATAAGGTAAAAAAGAATACTTTCTTTGGAGGTAGATTCCCATGAATCCCAAGCCTTACGGCGTAAACGAACTGCGCGAGATGTTCCTGTCCTTCTTTGAGAGCAAGGGCCATCTGCGTCTGCCCAGCTTTTCCCTGATCCCCCAGAACGACGCTTCCCTGCTGCTGATTAACTCCGGCATGGCGCCCATGAAGCCCTACTTCACCGGCGAGGTGGAGCCCCCCCGTCATCGGGTCTGCACCTGCCAGAAGTGCATCCGCACCGGCGACATTGAGAACATCGGCAAGACCGCCCGCCACGGCACCTATTTCGAGATGCTGGGCAACTTCTCCTTCGGCGACTACTTCAAGCACGAGGCCATCGCCTGGAGCTGGGAGTTCTTGACCAAGGTGGTGGGCCTGGACGAAAACCGGCTGTACCCCTCCATCTACGAAAACGACGACGAAGCCTTCGAGATCTGGAACAAAGAGGTGGGCGTGCCCGCGGAGCGGATCTTCCGCTTCGGCAAGAGCGACAACTTCTGGGAGCATGGCTCCGGCCCCTGCGGCCCCTGCTCCGAAATTTACTATGACCGTGGCGAGAAGTACGGCTGCGGCAAGCCCGACTGCACCGTGGGCTGCGACTGCGACCGGTACATGGAGGTCTGGAACAACGTCTTCTCCCAGTTCGACAATGACGGCAACGGCAACTACACCGAGCTGGCCCAGAAGAACATCGACACCGGCATGGGCCTGGAGCGTCTGGCGGTGGTCTGCCAGGACGTGAACTCCCTGTTCGATGTGGATACCGTCATGAACATCACCAACAAGGTTACCCAGCTCACCGGCGCCTCCTACGGCCAGAGCGTGAAGATGGATGTGTCCCTGCGGGTCATCACCGATCACATCCGGGCCTCCACCTTCATGATCGCCGACGGCGTCCTGCCCAGCAACGAGGGCCGGGGCTACGTTCTGCGCCGCCTGCTGCGCCGGGCTGCCCGTCACGGCAAGCTCTTGGGCTTGAACCGTCCCTTCCTGTATGAGGTGGTGGAGACTGTGGTGGAGGAAAACGAGGGCCACTACACTTACCTGCGGGAGCGCTGCGCGTATATCACCAAGGTGGTAAAGGTGGAGGAAGAGAACTTCGCCCGGACCATCGACGGCGGCATGGCCATTTTCTCCAACATGCTCGCCGAGCACAAGGCCAAGGGTGAGACGGAGTTCTCCGGCGCTGACGCCTTCAAGCTCTACGACACCTACGGTTTCCCCATCGACCTGACATTGGAGATGGTGGCGGACGAGGATATGACCTTGAACCAGAACGAGTTTGCCCAGCTGATGCAGGAGCAGAAGCTCCGCGCCCGGGAGGCCCGGAAGGCATTAGGGGATCTGGCCTGGGCGGGCATCGACCTCGGCCTGGACAACACCCCCACCACCTTCGTGGGCTACACCGAGAACAACTGCGAGGCCAAGGTTCTGGCGGTGTGCGTGGGCGAGGAAGTCTCCGGCACCATCGCCGGCGGCGAGACCGGCATCATCGTGCTGGACAAGACCCCCTTCTACGCCGAAATGGGCGGCCAGGTGGCAGACCATGGCGTGATTTTAATGGGCAACTGCCGCTTCCAGGTCACCAACGTCCAGAAGGACAAGGGCGGCAAGTACCTGCACTACGGCAAGATGGTCGCCGGCTCCATCAAGGTGGACGACCTGGTCTGCGCCTCCATTGACGTGGAGCGCCGCAAGGCCATCATGCGGGCCCACTCCGCCACCCACCTGCTGCAGAAGGCTCTGCGCAGCGTCCTGGGCGACCATGTCCATCAGGCCGGTTCTTTTGTAGAGCCGGATCACCTGCGCTTCGACTTTACCCACTACTCCGCCCTGACCGCCGAGGAGCTGGCCAAGGTGAATTCCATCGTCCAGAATGCCATTCTGGAGGGCTACTCCGTTGTGACCAAGGAGATGCCCATCGAGGATGCCAGTGCCATGGGTGCTACCGCCCTGTTCAGCGAGAAGTACGGCGACACCGTCCGGGTGGTCAACATGGGCAACTACTCCATCGAGCTGTGCGGCGGCACACACCTGGACAACACCGCCAAGGTGGGCCCCTTCGAGCTGGACAGCGAGTGCAGCGTAGCCTCCGGCGTCCGGAGAATCGAAGCCTACACCGGCAAGGTGTGCCTGGCCAAGATGGAGAAGAACCAGGAGATGTTGTTCGAGGCCGCCATCAAGCTGAAGACCAAGCCCGCGGAGGTCACCGCCCGGATCCAGGCCCAGCTGGACGAGGTGAAGGAGCTTCGCCGCTCCATTGAGCAGTACAAGGCCAAGGAATCCGCCGGTGAGGTAGACCGGTTCCTGTTCGGCTCCCACAATGTGGGCGGCTGCAAGGTGCTCACCGTGACCATTCCCAATGCCGACGCTGGCAAGCTGCGTCAGATGGGCGACATGCTCCGGGACAAGGATCCCAGTGTGATCGCGGTGCTGGCCTCCGTGACCGGGGACAAGCTGACCTTCCTGGCGGTCTGCGGCAAGGACGCCGTGGCCAAGGGCATCAAGGCCGGCGAGCTGGTGAAGATGGTCTGCTCCGCCTGCGGCGGTAGCGGCGGCGGCAAACCGGATTCCGCCATGGGCGGCGGCAAGGACGCCACCAAGCTGGACAACGCGCTGGCCATGGTGGACGATTACGTGGTTTCCAAGGTTCAGTAACATTTCAAAGGGCGCTGCCGGAAAAGCAGCGCCCTTTGTCGTGGCGAAATGTCGTGTGGTAAATGATCGTTTAGCAGTAAAACACGTCAAAGGCCTGTGCGTAGGGGGCGGCATCCTTGACGCCCCTTGTGACGGTACTGCATGCGGAA
>CAMGIN010000138.1 GCA_946056135.1 uncultured bacterium
AGAAAAATAAGGACAGTTTTTTGACTGTCCTCACATAGCTCGATATGAAAGGGATTCTCCATTGCCGCCGGGAACTCGGCTACAATTTCTGCTAGACCACCACTCACAAAAGGGGCTATCAGCAAAGCCAACCACACCACCGGAATGATACCAAGGATGCACAGGATTTTTATGGTGCGCTGTTCATCGTTCTTCACGGGACTTTCCCCTTACCTTTTTGGTGGGAGCATCAATGGCTTTCAGAAGCACCTCGTCCACAATGTCTGTGGGGCGCTCCTCCCCGATCAGGTCATTGCGCATTTCATTCAGGGCATTAATGACCACCCCATGCTCGTATTTGTCCAGGGTCAAAACACGCTTTTCTTCCTTTGCCATACATCACCGCTCCTGTTCTTTGGCTTTGGGAGTGCGGTTCTGCTCCAGGGCGCGGTACATTCTGGTGGAGATCTGATTTGCAGTATCCCGGATTTCCGTCAGAGTCTCTCGCACCTGCTGGGGGCTACACTCCCGGAAGGATGCAGGCAGGCGGCTGAAATTGTAATCCGACACATCCACCCCATACCGCTTGCACAGAAGATAGGATGCACTGTATGCCTGGAATGCGGCATCATTTCGGTTGTAGTCCTCGCGCATTCCGGCGATTTCTGCATGAGCCAGCTCCTTGGAAACGCTGCGGAAAATATCCTCCGCACCCATACCCCGGCAGACGAAAATTACCTGCTGATCGTGGTCATACAGGGCACCCATATTGTTGGGCAGACTATCGACTGTCTGGATAGGAACGGGGGAGCGGTTAATCAGGGCTTTCAGAAGCGTCCGGTCATCAGGCTTTTTGTTGGGAGAGGATCGCAGGCGACCTCTGGTCTGGGACACGTCATATACCCGTTTGACCTCAAAGGAAGTCCCACGGGTGCCGTCCTCACGGGTATATTCCTTTCCCGGTTCCAGAATCTTCACACTTCGGGGCTTGCGTTGGACGGACACCCCAGCATCCTTCCAGCCATCGAAGTCCTTTAGCTGGGTGGCTTCCGGCATCTGCGCCAGAATCAGTAGGGCGTTGGTGGAACTGTAACGGTCAAACCGGGACTGTACATCCAAGAATTGCTTGAATTTGTCCCCATCCTTGCTGATTTCGGCTGCAGTCTGGTCAGCAAGAGAATAGAGTTCATTTCGTTTCTCCTGCTTTTTTGCCGCCCAGGCTTCCTTATCAAAGGCTGCATCCTCTTTGCCGAACTTGCCGCCAAAGAGATCATCAAAACTGCTCATGGATTACCTCACTTTCACTTTGGGCTTCTTGCCCGGATGGATATGGGGCTGAATTTCAGGCTGCTTCACAGGACTTGTGATGTCCTGCACCTTGGGAGGCACAGCCTTTTCCTGCCGTGCTGCCTTAATCTCCCGCAGTTCCTCCCGGACGGAGGGGCGGGATTCCTTAGCAGTACCCTCGGCGGTTTTCCTTTGCATCCCGGAGGTAGGCGCGGACGGAGGGCTTTTTTCCGTCTTTGCCGCCGTAGGGTTTTCCGGGGACGGCTGCTCCTTCTGGATGGGTGCGCCCATCATGTCGTCCAGCAGAATATCCTCCGCATCCTTCTGGGGAGCAGACTGCTCAGGGACAGCGGGGGCAGATCCCTTCTCCTGACGGGTCTTTTCAATATGATGCTTGATGGAAGCAGTATCCACGGTAGCCAGCTTGAAGCGTTCCACAATGCGATTGATCTTGGACGCATCCTCTGCCCGGACCATTACATCCACCATGCCATCCGTAGAGCGTTCTTTTCCCCGAAGGGCGCAGTAAACCACACCATAACGCTTTGCCTCCTGAGCAAAGCGTTTCAGATGCTCCTCGCTGATGGTGAACACCTTCAGCTCCTTGCCGCTTTTCAGCATGGCGCTGAGCCGCTGGTGTCCCTTAGTTTTGTTCCTGTCGGCGTTCTTCGCAATGGTGTAGAGTGCCGCTGCGATGTTTTTTGCCGCAGAGCCAGAAAGTTTCAGGGCAACCTCCGTGCCCTCCAAACTCATTCTAACGATTTGCTCTGCCGCATCGCCTGAATTGGTCATGTTCGGTTTTCTCCTTTCGCTGCAAGTTCTCATCCTCACGGACAATCTGAATGTGTTCCAGCATAACGCCGGAACGGATGGCTATATCACTACATAATTTCACCTCCCGGCGTAATTGACTCAGCTCCTTGGAAAGTGTGGAAATGGCGGTACTGACCTCCGCAGAAGCCACTTCATCCGATTTCACAGCAACAGTACGCTGTTTTAGGTAGAGCTGCTTCCGCTGAGAAGTCACATCTACTATCTGGTTTTCCAATTCGCTTTGATATGAAGAAAGCTGCTCAGCAGTATCAATCCGATGCTCCGCCAGCAGCCTTGCTTCCTGTGTGATGGCATCCAGCTTTATGAGATCTTCCCGGAGAAGAAAGTGGAGCCGTTTTCGATTCTGCTGTTTCCCTTTTGGGAATATCCCCAGCAGATAGCAGTAGTGGAAATACAATGCCCGGAATCCGGTCACCTTTTTGCATGCCTGCCAGTTCCCGGACAGACGATAGTGTTTGCGTTTTGTGGCAGGCTCCGGCATAGGTCGTGCCGCTCTGGACTGTTCCAGAATCCGTCTGCGGATACCCTCCAGCGTGTAAGCCTCGCCAAAGTTCCGAGCAAGGCGGACAAACCGCTCCTTCCCCGGTGGTCTGACGGAAATATTCCTTCCCACTTTTACCTCGTACCCCTTGCAGTGGAGATTCTCAAAAAACTGCCGCTCCGTCATGGACTGGCGTATAACCTCATCAATGTCAGAACGGACAATGCCTCGCCATGTGGGACGCTGTTCCTGCTCTGCCCGCCATTCTCCGTAGTGCTTTCCTTTTCCGGGCTGGGGATTCTCAATGACAGACAGACCATATTCCCGGCAGAGGGCATCCGAGGCTGCCTGCAGGTCGTGGTAGTCTTTGGTAGTGCGGTGATACTTGATGCCGTCCACAAAAGAAACTGTGTTCAGCACAAAGTGGTTGTGCAGATGGTTCGCCTTATCCAGATGGGTGGCAACCACCACCTGATACCGGTCACCCCATAACCTCTGCGCAAGCTCCACACCGATCTTGTGCGCTATCTCCGGGGTGGCTTCTCCGGGGGCAAAGGACTGGTAGCCGTGGTAGGCTATGGTTCCATCCTCTTTCCCGAAACGCTTTTTGATTGCTATCATTTCTTCCCGCGCTGTGCTGGGATTGCAGTTGATCCCGGACACAAAGCGCTCAAGGGCACCCAGTTCCTCATTAACTTGCTGTGTCTTGTGGCTGCTGACGGCATAAGCGATAACATCGTCCAGCCCCTGACAATCCCGCTCCGTCATATCTCCGTTTTCATAGCATTTCGGGTTGGTGGTCTTGTCTGGATTCTCGACATAGACCACCACCTTGCCCAACCAGCCATGGATCCGCCAGATGGATGTGACTGCCATGGCTTACTGCTTGATGGGGCGGGGACATACCACAGCTTCGGTGATCTTCTTAACCGTTGCTTCAAACTGAGCAACAGCGGCATCGTACCGCTGGACATCAATGACATTCAGGGTGTGGGCTTTCTGGGCAATCTGGTTCAGATTGTTGCCAATGCGGTAGAGCTGCTGCATCATGGCATAGTAATCCGGGGGCGGAGCATCCTGCGGCACCAGATCATTGATGAGATGGCGCAGATACGCTTCTCTGGAAAGGCGGGATCGCTTAACCCGTTTGAAAAGATTGTCCGCCTCCTTGCGGTTCAGCCGAACTTTGATTTCAATATTTCTTTTTTCCATCATAGTAGTCCTTTCTTTGAGAGGGGTTTCAGGGGGGAAGCCCCTGACAAGCTGCCTTTTGTCCCCAAAAGGCGATGCTTGCTGGTATATTGCAGATTCGTTCTCCCACTGGGTCGAACGGTGGGACTGTCTGAAAATAAACGGTCAGCGCTCCTGTGTTTTCCCCTTCCGGTGGGTAATGGGAAGCCCCAGACGCATACACAAATAGTCGTTGTAATCCTTACCGTAGGGCGGCGGCTGAACAGATACCTCATACCGATCTGACAGCATGGAAACCAACGCCTTTGCCGCCCGTCCACCGGCGGCATCATTGTCCAGGCGAAGGGTGATGAAGCGGATGTTGGGATTCTCGGACAGATAGCGTTTCAGTGCCAGCGGCATGGAGCTTTCCTGCAACTCCTCCTTTGGCTTATAGACGCCTGCCAGAGACACCAGATGCTCCCGGTTCCAGTTGCCGCCATTCATCTTCACGAGAGTTGCGTAGGACAGAAGATCGATGGCACTCTCAAAGAGGTGGACGGTATCGCTGCCCGGAGCCGGGATGCTGAATGAGAACCGCTTGTCGCTCCCGCTGGCATCGCCAACGAAATCCGTCCCCAGACCTCTCAGGTTGGCGTACCGGGGCTTGCTATACTTGTCCAGCCCGACGAACACCGCATTGTGGTGAGGGTTACTTTCGTACAGCCGTCCTGTCTGAACACAGAAATCGATCAGTTCAGAATCAATTCCACGGCTGCGAAGATAGGCATGGACACGGCATGTGCTTCGGTTGGCTTGGGGCAGCAACAGCACCTTGGGCTTCTCTGGTTTGGGGGAATGGGACTGCTGCGGTTGGTATGCCACCTGCCCGGTGATCCGCTCCACAGCTTCCATGAAGGGGACTTCTTTCACCTTAATGAGATAATCCAGCGCATTGTAGCCACCGAAGCCACGGGAAAACCAGTACCATTTCCCGTTGGAGATTTTCAGGGAATCATGCTCACGGGTGCAGTAGTGGTTGCCGCTCAGATGCACCAGTTCGCCGGGTTCGCAGGTTTGAAGATAGGTCAGCAAGTCCACCTGCCTTGCCTTCTCAATGGTTTCCGGTGGGATAAACGCCACGGTGCATCACCTCGCATCTTTCTGGGCAATAAAATCAGCCCGTACCACTTCATTGGCACGAGCTTCCACGGCATTCCAGATATTTTCCATGTGGTGATTGTCCTC
>CAMGIN010000139.1 GCA_946056135.1 uncultured bacterium
TATCCCACCGCAATCCCCACGGACACCCGCAAGGATCAGTTTGAGCAGAAGCTGTCTCAGCGAAAGGACAAGAAGCTATGATTCGCCATTACGACAAGAAGATCATTCTGGAGGACGGCACGGAATTTTACGGCTACGGCTTCGGCGCGGACCGGGACCGGCTGGTGGAGGTGGTGTTCAACACCTCCATGGTAGGCTATCAGGAAATTCTGTCCGACCCCTCCTATACCGGTCAGGCCGTGGTGATGACCTATCCCCTCATCGGCAATTACGGCATGTGCGACGACGACTACGAGACGGGAACCCCCACCATCAGCGCCCTGATCGTCCGGGAGTATAACAACGAGCCCTCCAATTTCCGGGCCGTGGAAACCCTGGAGCAGGTCATGATCCGTTACGGCATCGTGGGCCTGGCGGGGGTAGACACCCGGCAGCTGGCCCGGCACATCCGGGACAAGGGCACCTGCAAGGGCCTCATTGTCGGTGCGGAGATCCCCAATCTGGTGGGCTTCTCCAAGCTGAAGACCACCGCCCTGCCCACCGACGTGGTGGCCCAGGTCAGCACCCGGACGCCCTGGGAGTCCCCCGCCGGGGAACGGAAGTTCCATGTGGTGGCGGTGGACTGCGGCATCAAGCACAACATCATCCGCAGCCTCAACAGCCGGGGCTGTGACGTCACCGTGGTTCCTTGGACCACTACCGCGCAGGAAGTAGAGGGGCTCCACCCCGACGGCCTGTTCCTGTCCAACGGCCCCGGCAACCCGGAGGACGCCAAGCCGGTCATCGAGCTGGTCCGGGCCCTGCGGGGCAAATACCCCATCTTCGGCATCTGCTTGGGCCATCAGATCATCGCCCTGAGCTACGGTGCGAAGACCTACAAGCTGAAATTCGGCCATCGGGGCGGCAACCACCCGGTGAAGAACCTGCAAAACGGTAAGGTGGAGATCACCTCCCAGAATCACTCCTACGCCGTAGACGCGGACACCCTCCAAGGCACCGGCCTGGAGGTGACCCACAGAAACCTGCTGGACAACACCGTGGAGGGCATGAAGTGCGCGAAAGACCGGATTTTCAGTGTGCAGTACCATCCGGAGAGCGCCCCCGGGCCTCAGGACAGCGCCTACCTGTTCGATGAATTCATTGCCATGATGGAGGGAACGTAAGATGCCCAAGCGCACAGATCTGAAAAAAATACTGGTCATCGGCTCCGGCCCCATCGTCATCGGCCAGGCGGCGGAATTCGACTACGCCGGAACCCAGGCCTGCCTGGCGCTGAAGGAGGAGGGCTATGAGGTCATCCTCTGCAACTCCAACCCCGCCACCATCATGACGGACCCCGCCATCGCGGATAAGGTCTACATGGAGCCTCTGACATTGGAATACATCGCCCGCATCGTCCGCTACGAGCGGCCCGACGCCATCATCCCCGGCATCGGCGGCCAGACAGGACTGAACCTGGCCATGCAGCTGGAGAAGAAGGGCATTCTGAAGGAATGTGGCGTGGAACTTCTGGGCACCCCCAGCAGCTCCATCGAGCAGGCGGAGGACCGGGAGCTGTTCAAGGAGCTGTGCCAGCGCCTGGGGGAGCCGGTGCTGCCGTCCCTCATCGCCGAATCCATGGAAGAGGGACTGGCGGCGGCGGAGCAGATCGGCTACCCCGTGGTGCTGCGGCCCGCCTTTACCCTGGGCGGCACCGGCGGCGGCTTCGCGGACAATGAAGAAGAGTTCCGGGAGATTATGAAAAATGCCCTGGTACTCTCCCCCGTCCACCAGGTGCTGGTGGAGAAGAGCATCAAGGGCTTCAAGGAAATCGAGTACGAAGTAATGCGAGATGCCAACGACACCGCCATCGCCATCTGCAATATGGAAAATCTGGACCCTGTGGGCATCCACACCGGCGACTCCATCGTGGTGTGCCCCTCCCAGACCCTGACCAACAAGGAATACCACATGCTCCGGGACTCCGCCCTGCGGCTGATCCGGGCTCTGAAAATCCAGGGCGGCTGCAACGTGCAGTTCGCGCTGGATCCCAATTCCTTCCAGTACTACCTGATCGAGGTGAACCCCCGGGTGTCCCGGTCCTCGGCCCTGGCCTCCAAGGCCTCCGGCTACCCCATCGCCCGGGTCTCCGCCAAGATCTGCGTGGGCATGCACCTGGACGAGATCCGGCTTGCCAACACCTGCGCCGCCTTTGAACCCGCCCTGGACTATGTGGTGACCAAGATGCCCCGGTTCCCCTTCGACAAGTTCTCCGACGCCAACAATCGGCTGGGCACCCAGATGAAGGCCACCGGCGAGACCATGAGCGTGGGCCGCACCTTCGAGGAGAGCCTGCTCAAGGGCATCCGCTCCCTGGAAATCGGCGTGTACCACCTGCACATGCCCAAATTTGACGACTGGACTTTGGATGCGCTGATGGACTACATTCCCATGGGCACCGACGACCGAATCTACGCCATTGCCCAGCTGCTGCGCCTGAGCACGTCCGTGGAAGCAATCGTCACCGCCACCGGCATCGATGCTTTCTTTGTCCGGAAGCTGCGCAATATTGTGGAGATGGAAGGCCTTCTGAAAGCCGCCCCCGGCGACAGCAGCGTCTACTACAACGCCAAGAAGATGGGCTTCTCCGACAAGGTGGTGGGGAAGCTCTGGAACAAAAGGGAGCGGGAGCTCTTCGCCCTGCGCAAAGCAAAGGGCATCCGTCCCGTGTACCGGATGATCGACTCCTGCGCGGGAGAGTTCGACAGCTACATTCCCTACTTCTACTCCACCTATGAGTCGGAAAACGAGTCGGTGGTGTCCCCCAAGAAGAAGGTCATCGTCTTAGGCTCCGGCCCCATCCGTATCGGCCAGGGCGTGGAGTTCGACTACTCCACTGTCCACGCCATCCAGACCATCAAGAACGCGGGCTACGAGGCCATCATCATCAACAATAACCCCGAGACCGTCTCCACGGACTACACCACCTCCGATAAGCTCTACTTTGAGCCTCTGACGGTGGAGGATGTGATGAACATCGTTCAGCTGGAGCAGCCCGACGGCGTGATTGCGTCCCTGGGCGGTCAGACCGCTATCAACCTGGCCCAGCCTTTAACGGATCTTGGCGTGAAGATCATCGGCACCGACTGCGCCGCCATTGAAAAGGCGGAGAACCGGGACGCCTTTGAAAAGCTGCTGCTGTCGCTGAACATCCCCCAGCCCCGGGGCAAGGCCGTCACCAGAATTGAGGACGGCGTGGCGGCAGCCAGGGAGATCGGTTATCCCGTGCTGGTGCGCCCCAGCTTCGTCCTGGGCGGCCGGGCCATGCAGATCGTGGCAAACGAGGACCAGCTGCGCCACTACCTCCACACCGCCGTGGAGATCGACGCCGACAAGCCGGTGCTGGTGGACAAGTATATCCGGGGCAAGGAAGTGGAAATCGACGCCATCTGCGACGGGGAAAATGTGTTTGTCCCCGGCATCATGGAGCTGGTAGAGCGCACCGGCGTCCATTCCGGCGACTCTATCAGCGTCTACCCCTCCTTCTCCATCCCCAACAAGGTCAAGGGCATTATCCTGCAATACGCCCGGAAGCTGGGCCCTGCCATCGGCATCAAGGGACTATTCAACATCCAGTTCATCGTGGACGGCAACAACGACGTGTATATCATCGAGGTCAACCCCCGTTCCTCCCGGACGGTGCCCTTCCTGAGCAAGGCCACGGGCTATCCTCTGGCGGACATCGCCACCCGGGTGGCTCTGGGTCAAAGCCTGAAAGACCAGGGCATCGACATCCTCTACCCCGACGAGAAGAAGCGCTGGTACGCCAAGGCCCCGGCCTTCTCCTTCTCCAAGCTCCGGGGCCTGGATGCCTACCTGTCCCCGGAGATGAAGTCCACCGGCGAGGCCATCGGCTACGACAACTCCCTGACCCGTGCCCTGTACAAGGCCCTGCAGGCCTCCGGCGTGAAGCTGCAAAACTACGGCACCGTCTTCGTCACCATCTCCGACGAAGACAAGGCAGAAGCCCTGCCCCTGATCCGCAGGTTCTACCAATTGGGCTTCAATATCGAGGCCACCAAGGGCACCGCGGACTTCCTGAAAGCCCACGGCATCCGCACCCGGGTCAGGGCCAAGGTGGATGAGGGCTCCACGGAGATTCTGGACGCCATCCGCCAGGGCTATGTAACCTACGTCATCAACACTATGGATGTCCGCTGCGAGGATGTCCACTCCGGCTCCAGCCAGATCCGCCGCTGCGCGGTGGAAAACGGCGTGACCATGCTCACGGCCCTGGACACTGTCCGGGTGCTGCTGGACGTGCTGGAGGAGCTGACCCTGGGCATCTCCACCATCGACAGCTGACCGCATAACAACAAGGGGCTGCCTCACTGCATTCGTGAGACAGCCCCATTCGTATTACAGTACGTAGGGGGCGGCATCCTTCCTTGCGATATAAGACGGATGCGATGTTCGACTCTAAAGAGTGCGGCGTGGTGTATGCTTTCGAAGTTTCGGACTATTACTGCACGCGCCACCTCATCGACTCGATGGCGATGCCCTATAACCGCATTACCAACCTCACCTCGGTGGCGGTGCAACTCTATATGCGAACCCAGCAACCCTGACCCATAGCCGATGAAGAGATTACTCTACATATTGATTAGTGTGGTGCTTGCGTTGACATTCGGCGAGGTGTATGCGCAGAGCAAGGGCAAGCGCTATGTGACGCCGGTTGAGAAATCGACCAATCGCACCCTCTTGCCACGCAAGGGCGAGAAATTGGTTTACATAGAGCGCGATTCGTTGGTGCTCGACAGCCTCCGTCGCGACAGTATAGCCAAGATTTACCCCCGTTATCCCAAGATAACCGCCTTGACAGTGGGATTTAACTTCTGGGACGGCGTGGCGCAACTTTTCGGGCAATCGTATGGCAGTTACGATGTGATGGCGTCGGTGAATATGTGGAACCGCCTCTTTCCCACCATCGAAGTGGGTGTGGGCAGAGCCA
>CAMGIN010000140.1 GCA_946056135.1 uncultured bacterium
GGGGAATGGGCGCTATCGCCGTATAAAGGTACAGCTTAAAGAAACGGCCATAGACGGTCAGGATCATTATAAAAGATAGCACCGTAATAAATAGACCGCCGATAAGCGTTACCGCCCACAGCGGGATACTCTCAAAGAAACCACACTCCTCCACGGCGGTGACGATTTCGCCGGGCAAAACCGTCTGCTGCGCTGCACCAAAGCCTGCCGATTGCATGATGGTAGAAATGACACCTTGGATGATCTCAAATAGGGCCAGCATCAGCTCCATGCCATAGGTGACGGCACCTTTTGCAAGCGCAAATCGAATAAACAGCTTCAGGGCGTGTTCCGGCCTTTTGACTTCTGCAAATGAGCCGCAGGTTTTCATGACGCCCACGACGAAAAACAACACCAACAGCGCAAGACCAATGGCCTGCAATGCGCCGTGGATGTCCACAATGACGCCCCAAATGGCACCGCCCTTGAATTGCTGCGGGCTTTGGGTGATGAGCTGCCAGATCTCCGCCAGCTTTTCATTCCATGTGTTCAAAGCGTTCTCAAGATTTTGGACAACCCAGTTATCACTCAATGTTTCTTCCTCCTTTCAGCGAAACAGCGGCAGGACGGTTTCCCGCCCTGCCGCATATCCCGCAGATATTATTTGGTGATAACCGCTTAGCCTGTGATGAGGGTCAGAATCTCCTTTGCGAAGGTAATGACGATACCGCCTGCCAGCGTCAGGAAACCATTGGAACGCTGGGAAGGGTCATGGCTCTGGAGAGAAAGTCCCACCTGGACGATGCCCCAACCCAACAGGATAAGGCCCACGGCGCGGATCAGGCCAAAGATGAAATCGGAAAGGTTGTTGACCACCGTGATGGGGTCGCCGGCAGCGTGGGCAGTAACGGCCATGCCCAGCACAAGGGTCATGGACAGGACAGCCGTTGCGTAGAAGCGGAAGCCCTTCTTGACTTTGCGCTCCAGCTTAGTGTTGTGGTTAACAGGCTTCTTGGTCTTGTGAAACAGGTTTTTCATGGTTTTGTTCCTCCTTTAGATTAAATGAAAAAGAGCCTCTATCTCCTCGTTGGACAGAAGCTCCATGGTATCATCCACGGCGGTTTCCGGCTCCGGCAGTTCGGATTCGGTCACAGCGCCGATAGAGATTGTTGCGGTCACATGGTCAGTCTTGCCATGCTCATAGGTTGGTGCGCCGCCCAAAGCGGTCAGGGCCACATTGGGGTGCTTCAGCGGATTGTACTTTTCGTCCATGACCGGACGTTCGCCACGGATAAACAGCAGCGCATAACGGTTGTCCATCATGCGTACCTCGTCCGGCGTCATCAGCTCACGCCCGGTGATCTGGTAGTTGGTGCTGTAATTGCCGCTGCGCCCGCTGGACTTACCGTAGGTGTTGGTGTCAATCGTGGATTTTCCAAGGTAGGATTCTGAGATCAGCTTGTGCGTGCTGGTTTCGTTTCCTCCCAGGTAGAGCATCTCGTCACAGTTACCCAGAATACTCTCCCACTGCTTTTCAAACAGCGCCTTTAGCTGGGCGATGTTTTGCAGGATAATGGTCACGCTCACATTCCGGGAGCGCATGGTCGCCAGTATCTTATCGAAGTCATCCGGCAGGCTCACATTAGTGACATACGCATAAAGATGACATCACCGCAAAAGAAAAGTGCCACCCACATAGAGTGACACTTTACCGGCTGAAAAGGAAATTATGCTGAAACGGCTTCATCGCTCTGCATTTCTTCCTTAACGGCAGCAATTCTCTTTTCCATCTTTGCGTTCTCACGCTTCTTTGCGGCAGTCAGCACCTCACCGGACTTGTAGTAGGTGGTAGAGCCGTAGTCCACCAGCTTTACCACGCCGATATAACGGTAAAAAACATCAATCTGCTGTCGCATTATGCCGTCAACAGCCCTCGGTTCATACACCATAATTTTATCCACCAGCATATTGAGAATTTCAGGCGTCAGTTCGATAATATCGCCGTATCGCTCCAAGAGGTCTGCAAACTGCTCTGCATCACTGCGGATTTCACGCACAGCGGCGGTTTCACTTTCCAGCTTTCCTTTTTCGGCAAGTATGCTTTCCTGTTCCTGCTGATATTTACTGAGCAGACGGACAAAGTTGGTTTCATTGATTTTACCCGAAATATTGTCCTCATACAGCTTGTCCACAAGGCGATTGACCTCATCCAAACGCTTGCAGACTCTCTTGTACTGTGCGTCTTTCGTGTTCAGAGCCTTTCCCTCGTTTTTTGCCTTGTTCTTTATCAGCAGATCAATCAGCTTCGCCTTGTCCTTTTTAACGGCAGAAAACAATTCCCGAATATCGGCAAGCATTGCCGCCGTTAAGTCCTCCTCAAAAATTTTGTGCTGGGTGCATTTATGACTGCCGTAGGTGGCATAGGTTCCGCAGACATAAATCATATGGGAACTGTTGGAGCCGTATTTCCTGCGGCTCAGCGCCTTTTTGCAGTCAGCGCATTTGAGAAGTCCGGAAAAGATATTCAAATCGTCCTTCAGCGTTTCCTTGTATTCTCTGCGCTTAACGGCAATCAGCTCGTTTGCTCTTTCCCAAGTCTCTCTTGATACAATAGGCTCGTGGGTGTCTTCTACCGTTATCCAGTCGGCTTCATCTGTCTTGAAGTGTTTTTTTGTCTTGAAAACCGTATCGGATTTGCAGAGAACACAGTCGCCGCAGTACACACGGTTTCGAATCAAAAGACGAAGCGTATCGGGTCTCCAGATATACTTGGATTCTTCATCGGGAAACATATGGGATTTGTCCTCAATGCCCCTGATGTGCATATACCAGGACGGCACCGGCACTTTGGTTTCCCTCAGATAATCACGGATACGGTGATTGCCCCAGCCCTTCAACACAAGGTCGTAAATCTTGACCACCACCGGTGCGGTTTCCGGGTCAGGGATGAGATGATTGTGGTCGTCCGGGTCTTTGAGATACCCAAACGGCGCAGTTTTGGAATGATACTTTCCGTCTTTCGCTCTGGAACGGAAGGCGGCTTTTATCTTCCTTGAAGTATCACGGCTGTAAAACTCGTTGATTACATTTTTCAGCGCCGCATAGTCGGTGCTGTGACTGTTCAGGGTATCAATGCCGTCATTTAATGCGATAAAACGCACCTTTTTGGACGGAAAATACAATTCCTGATACTGCCCGACAACAATATGGTCACGACCGAAACGGCTTAAATCCTTAACAACTACCACACCGATTTTACCGGTTGCAACATCATCAATCATTCGCTGAAAGTCTGGTCTGTCAAAGTTCAAACCCGAATACCCGTCATCCACATAAATCTCGTAGGGTATCAGTCCGTTCTCCTGCGCATAGCGCACGAGCATAGATTTTTGCGTTTCAATGGACAGGCTCTCACCCTGTCTTTCATCGTCTTTGGAAAGCCTGCAATAAAGGGCTGTCTTCTTAAGCTGCTGTGTCATCTTCTTTTCCTCCTGAAATCATCTTTATACTGTCATTGTAGTGCTGTTTTTTACGGTTTGCGAATGTGCCGTCTGATGACTTCGCTGTGCTTTTGCTCTGAAAAAGCCAGCCGTAAACCTCCGCCGCAAGCTCCTCAAGCGGCTTTTCACCAACGGGAATGCGCTGAATATCTATCACAGGTCTGTTGCTGTTTCTGTTCATCTTAAAACCTCCTTTACAATAATCAGCCGTTATCGGCTGTCTCTGTTTCTCTGTCTTTTCAGGTAAAGCGCATAGTGTTCCAATGCCTTTACGATATAATCTTCCATCTGCTTGTAGGTGGTGTTCGGCTTGAAATACTGCCGCACTCTGTCGGTCGGTATCTTCAAAACCTCCACCTGATTGCCCTTGACCTCGGTCATAATCTCGAGTATCTTATCCATTGTCAGCAATCCGTCATTACTCAGTTTTCGCATTCTGACCGACTGAGAAAGTGAGGGGGTGCAGTCCTCGCTTTCTATGGTTTCGATTAAGTTCCTTTGTTCTTCGGGCAGTAAATAGGAAAGCTCCACCGCAGGAGTCAGGGCAATTCGCCCCTCGTCCACCAAGTCAAGCAAAGGCTTTTCCAAAAAGGTCAGTCGGATATATCTCTGTACCTGTGTTTTACTGTCTGAAGAAGAATCGGCAAGCGCCTGAACGGAGGTTAACTTCTGACCAACTTGGTCAGAAGTCCGCCCCTGATGTTTCATTGCCTCCAGCTTCATCTTGTAGGCAAATCCTTTTTCGGAGGGTAACAGCCCCTCACGATGAAGATTGGAATCCACCATAAAAATGACCGCTTCATCTCTGGAAAGCTCACGGATAATGGCAGGGACTTTGTCGATCCCTGCCATTTTGCAAGCATAAATTCTTCTGTGACCCGACAGAATTTCATACTCCTTACCTTTCGGGCGAACTACTATCGGTATCAGCACACCGCTTTCCTTTATGCTGTCAATCAGCATTTCCATATCGGAATTATCCTGTATCTTGAACGGATAATTCTCAAAGGGTACGCAGTCAGTAACCCTGATTTCTGTAACATTCATTTATCTTTCCCATCCTTTCGATTTGCGTTTTCTCGCTTCTTTTTCCTGCTGTGCCATCTGCTGAAGTACTTCCGGCGGTATTTTTGAAATCACCTTTTCAAGCTCCTTCTGCTTTTGGTTCAGCTCATAAATCTTTCGGTTTGCCTGTTTGAGTTCCAATTCCTGCTCATAATTGATACTGCGGTAATTGGAATTGCTGTCACGCTCGCTGAACAGTTCACGCTCCAGATAGGCGATGTGCTTATCCGTGCTTTGAAGCTGCACCTTGAGTTGAGCCATCTCCGGCGCATACCTGCCGAGAAGGGCAATAGCTGCGTCTTTTTTCTTTGCGTTGTTCACAAGCCCGATGTCATTGATTGCACCGCATATCTCTCCGTAATGGTCGTAAAGCTCGCCGGC
>CAMGIN010000141.1 GCA_946056135.1 uncultured bacterium
GCCCCTTTTGCACGCAGTACCGTCACAAGGGGCGTCAAGGATGCCGCCCCCTACGGATTGTAAACGATCATTTATGTTCTTCGGAACAGTTTCCCCAAAAAAGAAAGCTGAAGGGACGGACTCCCTCCAACTTTCTATTTTCATGTTTTATTCTTCCAGCACCAGGTGGTCAACCCCGGACATTTCGAATTCGGACATGTACCGGTCCATCCGGCCTACGATCTCGTCGTAGTTGTCGTCGGTGATCTCCGGGTAGTCCATATCCCGGCGGGAAAGCTCCTCGGCCAGGATCTCGTAGAATACGTTGTCCTCATAGTAGGCGATGGCTTCGTGGATGCCGCCCTCGGTGTAGGCCCGCGACGGGACGATGGTTCCGTTCCAGGGCTCCGACAGGGCGGGGGCCAGGGCGAAGATTTTGCTCTCCAGATCGTCATAGTCCTGGAAGCGGTCGTCGCCACGGGTGGAATTGAGCACCCAGTTCCCGATGTATACCAGATCCAGCAGCCGCCGGAACTCCTTGGCAGTCAAATCGATTTGCATAGATACCCTCCTTGCTGCAGCGTTTTTCTTATTATAGCACCAAAGTTGTGGATTTCCAGATGAAATTTGTAAAAAATATGTATCGTAACTTCTCTGCCGCAAGCGGCAGCGCTTATTTTTTGGTAAATGAGGCGATGACGTGAGAAAACTCAGCGTTTGTGTATTGTTCGGCGGGATCAGCCCGGAGCATGAGGTCTCGCTGCGGTCTGCCGAGTCCGTGCTGAACCATATCGATCACAGTAAGTATAACATCTTCCCCGTGGGCATCACCAAGGACGGGGACTGGATTCTCTACGGCGGCACGGACTATTCCAAGCTGCCCACCGGCGAGTGGCGCTCCTGCCCGAATAACCGCCGGGCGGCCATCTCCCCGGTCCGGGGCCAGGGGCTGCTGAGCTTCGAGGGGGACTGCGTGGTTCGGGAGCGGATCGACGTGGTGTTCCCGGTGCTCCACGGCGAGAATGGCGAGGACGGCGCCATGCAGGGCCTGCTGCAGATGGCGGGCATCCCCTATGTGGGGCCCCATGTGGCGGCCTCCGCCACCGCCATGGACAAGACCCTGACCAAGCTGGTGGTGGACAGCGTGGGGGTTCCCCAGGCTGCCTGGCAGCTGGTGCGCCGGGGAGAACTGGATAACCGCATGGAGAACACCCTGGACACCTTGGAATTCCGGTTCCGCTATCCCATGTTCGTCAAGCCCGCCGGCACCGGGTCCTCCGTGGGCGTCTCCAAGGCCAAGGACCGGGAGGGGATGCGGCAGGCGCTGTTGAAAGCGGCGGAATATGACGAGAAGATTCTGGTGGAGGAGTTCATCCACGGCCGGGAGATCGAGGTGGCGGTTATGGGCAACGGCAGTCCCGTGGCCTCCGTCTGCGGTGAGATCGATTCCGGCGTGGAATTCTATGACTACGACGCCAAGTATATCACCGACACCTCCACCGCCTATATTCCCGCCCGGATTCCCGGAGATGTGGAGGAAGTGGTCCGGGAGGCGGCGGTGAAGGTCTACAGCGCCATCGGCTGCCAGGGCCTGAGCCGGGTGGACTTCTTCGTGACCTATGACGAGAATCGGGTAGTCTTCAACGAGATCAACACCATTCCGGGCTTTACCTCCATCTCTATGTACCCCAAGCTGTTTGAGGCCAGCGGGATTCCCTATTCCAAGCTCATCGACGAGCTGATCGAGCTGGCTCTGGAGGCGTGCCAATGAAGCAGGCAGTGATCCTATCCATCCAGGGCCGCCAGCGCTACCAGGATCAGGAGCCGGAAATCATCGAGCTGGTGACGGAGGGCGTCATGGAATTCCGGGGCGGCGGCTGGGACATCACCTACGAGGAGAGCGAGCTGACAGGACTGGCGGGGGTGACCACCACCTTCCGGGTGGAGCCGGGAAAGGTGATCCTGACCCGGCAGGGGGCGCTGAAATCCCAGATGGTCTTCCAGGAGGGCGTCTCCCACGACTCGCTGTACCAGATGCCCTTCGGGGCGCTGATGCTGACGGTTCACGCCACCAGCGTTTTCTACGACATCGTCCCCGACGGCGGCTGCATCGATCTGGTTTACCACATCAACATCGAGAACAGCGAAGCTGGCCAGATCGATTATCATCTGGATATCCGGGCAAAATAAACGACTCCCTTCTGCTTTCGCGCGGAAGGGAGTTTTTTAGTACACGTACACACTGTAGGGGAGGGTCATCGACCCTCCCGCTTGGTGACGGGACAGAGTGTGAAATTTGTTTCTGCCAGTACTGGTTTTCACCAAAATCTACAGATTTGACAGCTCAAAAAACTTTCGGCTGGCGGGAGGGTCAATGACCCTCCCCTACAGTGGGTGCTGCTGTAAACGATCATTTACCATAGCACAGCACCTGCGGTCGAGGGGCCCAAAGGATGTTCGTTTACCATCCAAAGTACGTAACGCATTCGCTGCGGGCCGTGCCCGCTAAACGATCATTTTTATGAGGAACTTGGCCTACGTCCGAATCGTATCTGGAAGAAAAGCGCCGCCCCCACAAAACTGTGGGGGCGGATGTTTGGTCAGGCTGCTTCTGCAGGCGGTTCGGTAGGCGATGCTTCCCCAGTGGATTCCGGCGGCAGAGTTTCCACGGGCGGCTCGGTTTCCGCGGGCTTGGTGGCGGGGGGCTCGGTTTCCGTGGGCTTCGGCGGTTCGGTGGGCGGCTCCGTGGGCTCCGGCTCCACCTGGGCGATGATCCGGTTCACGGACTGGTACCCGGTGGTGGCCACGAAGTCCCGGGAGATCAGGGCGTTGGTCTGGGCGTCATACTTGACCTTGTAGGTTTTTACGGTGTAGCCCGTGACGCCCTTCTGGATCACATCGCCATCCAGATAGCCTTCGGCGTTGTGGTACTCGAAGGACACGTATTCCGTCCGGGGCTGGATGGTTTCGGTGATGGTGGACTCCATCCTGACGTAGTAGCTGCGCTGCTCCGTGCCCAGGAGCTTGATCTTCACGCTGCCGCCGGAGACCTCCGCTTCGATCTTCACCGGGAAGCTGGTGCTGTTGGTGAATTTCAGGTCGGGGCTGCTCCAGCCAATGTCCGCGTCCAGGCCGTAGTCCAGATAGTCCACAGGGAAGCTGTGGCTGGTGCGGGAGGTCACATCCAGATCCGCCAGCAGGGCGGCGCAGTACAATGTGGAGCTGACCTGGCTGATGCCGCCGCCGGTGACGGTGGTCAGCTCTGTACCGACGTAGTCCGCAATGGTCTTGTAGCCTTTGGCAGCGGTTCGCTGGCCCACGGTGTCGTTGAAGGAGAAGCTTTCTCCGGGGTTCAGCACCACGCCGTTCAGCGCCTCACAGGCCAGCTTCAGGTTGGTGGTGCGGCTTTCGTCGCTGGTGTGGAGGGTCTGGCACTGGCCCAGGATGTCCTGGAAGAAGCTGCCGTCGTCCAGCATCTCCGGCTCGATGGTTTCCATGGGAATCCGGACTTCTTCGCCGTAGTCCGCCTGGTCAATGAGCTTTTGGGCGGCCTCCAGGTCGAAGCCGTAGCCGTAGGAGCCAGGGATGACCTCATAGGTCCGCAGATCCACCTTGGCGTCCACGGGCGCGATGTAGAATTCCTCGTAAATGGCCATGAGGTCCACGGGGTCCGGCTCTGCGGTGGGCTCGATGTCCTCCACCGTCACCAGGAACACATGCAGGCTGTAGGCGTCCAGAATCCGGTTATATACGTCATCCACGTCAAAGCCGATGCCGGGGGTGCCCATGGTAATCACCAGGGTCTGGCAGGGGGCAGACGCGTCGAACTTGTCCGCCGCCAGCTCCGGCTGCTTGCCCTCCAGACCGTAGTTGGCCTGGGTCAGGGTGCTGCCGGAGTCCCCGGCGTAGCTCTCCAGGGTCTGACGGATGTATTTTTCATTCAGGCTCAGGTAGGGCAGCAGGCCGATGATGTGGTCGCCCCCGGCCTGCTGGGCGCTCTCCTGCTCCGCCTTGGTGCCGGTGCGGCCGTAGTCGTAGGCAGCGCTGACGGCAGCCTTGGTGTCCAGCTTGACCCCCACCTTGGCAGCGGACAGCCGCAGCTCGGTGCCAGCCAGATCCACCACCATGTCCTGGGAGTAGTCCAGGGCCTTGTTCACGGCGGTGATGGCCTCGCTCTTGGTCATGCCGCCGACGTTGACCCCGGCGAGATACACATTCTTCAAAATGGTGCCGTCGCTGCTGCCGGAGGAGCCGAGGAAGAAAATGGCGAGAATGGACACAATCAGCACCAGGGCAAAGGCGCACAGTCCCGCCAGCACCAGCTTCTTGTTCTTATCGTAGAAATGCAGCACGGTGTCCAGGAAGGAGCCGTTGCCGTCCGCCTCCTGCTCCTCGTCAAAGAGGGATTCCTCCGCGTTGCGGAACATCTCCGAGGAGCGACTGCCGGGAGCGCGGTAAGCGTCGTAGGGCTGGGAAGCCTGTTTGCCGGTGTAGGGTGTCTGGGGCGGGGTGTTCTCTGTGGAATTTGGCTCCGACACGGCGGCAAAGAGATCCCCGGTCAGGTTCTCGGCGAAAGGATTGTCATTGGCTGCCGGTGTGTCGGCTTTGGGGGAAAGATCCTCCGGTTTTGGAGAATAGGTGGGATGGCTGGAATCGTTGACCTGCCGGAAGGCCTGCTCGATCTGCCGGTCCTCCTCCCGGTGGGGACGGGGTTTGGAAAATTTACCTTGTGCCATGGAAAAAACCTCCTTCAAAGGGGTAGGGGGAAATGGGTTTCCGGTATTATAGCATATTTTTCGGGAAAAGCAAGGGGAGTGTGGAGTTGAGGTGCGGCTCTGTAAATGATCGTTTAGCGCAGAGCGAATGCAAAATGCTGAATGCTAAATGCTAAATGATGGTATCCCTTCGGGA
>CAMGIN010000142.1 GCA_946056135.1 uncultured bacterium
TGCTGGCGGCCAGACTCCGGGGCAGGCCCTGCATCGGCATCGTCACCGATCTGCCGGATATGCTGGGGGGCAGTTCCTTTTCCAAGAAGATGGCGAATTTTGTGATCCGGCACTGTACAGGTTATGTGCTGCTGACCCAGGCCATGAATGACTATCTGAACAAGGACGGCAAGCCCTATGTGATTCTGGAGGGGCACGCCGATATCACCATGGGGGAGCGCACCCCTTCCCTGGATAAAAAGCTCCGGCCCCGGGTCTGCCTCTATGCCGGGGGCGTCAGCAAGCAGTATGGGTTACAGAACCTGGTGGAGGGCTTCCGGCAGGCCAACCTGGAAAACGCTCAGCTGCACATTTACGGACCGGGAGATTATGTAAACGAACTGAAGAACATTGCGGCGGAGGATCCCAGGATCTACTACGGCGGGATGCTCCTGAATACGCAGATCGTGGACAAGGAGATGGAAGCGACACTGCTTGTCAATCCCCGGCCCACCCAGGAGGAATTCGTGAAGTATTCCTTCCCCTCCAAGACCATGGAGTACATGTCCACCGGCACTCCGGTGCTGACCACGGTGCTGCCCGGCATGCCGAAGGAGTACCATCCCTATGTATACCTCCTGGAGGATGAGTCTGCGGATGGCATCGCGAAAAAGCTGCGCCAGGTGTTGGCGCAGTCCGACGAAGCCCTGTTTGAGAAGGGACAGAAAGCCAGGGCCTTTGTCCTGGAGGAGAAAAACAACGTGATCCAGGCGAAAAAAATCCTGGATATGCTGCAAAGGAAGTGACGACATGAAGCTGCTGTGGCTGTGCAATCTGGCCCCCGGCAAGGTAAAGGAGAAGCTCACCGGAAACGCCGCCAGCGGGGGACTGTGGGTGGACCATGTACTCAGCGGCCTGCGGCAGCGGGGGCTGACCATCCGAATCCTGTGCCCGGGGAAGGGGGATCGGGGAGCGCTGGACGGTCAGTGCGGCTTTGCCACCTTCCGGGAGGGACTGCCTTACAAATACCTTCCTGAGCTGGAAGCCTTTTTTGAATCGGAATTACGGGAGTTTCAGCCGGATGTGATCCACATCTGGGGCACCGAATATGGGCACACCCTGGCCATGGTCAACGCTGCTCAGAAGTTGGGGCTGCTGGATCATACGGCGGTGAGCATCCAGGGACTTTGCTCCGTCTACGCGGGCCACTACGCCGAGGGGGTTCCCTATGGGGTACAGCGGGCGTCCACCTTCCGGGATCTGGTGCGGCAGGACAACATTTTGCAGCAGCAGAAGAAGTTCGCGCTGCGGGGCAAACTGGAAACCGAAGCTCTGGAGAAAACCCGGCATGTCATCGGCCGCACCGACTGGGATAAAGCCTGCACCGCCCGGATCAACCCCGGGGCAACGTACCATTTCTGCAACGAGACATTGCGGGAGCCTTTCTACGAGGGGCAGTGGCGCTATGAAAGCTGCCGGAAGCACCGGATTTTCGCTTCCAGCTGCGCCTATCCCGTGAAAGGATTTCACTATCTGCTGGAGGCCTTCGCGGAAGTGGTAAAGGACTACCCGGACGCCACCCTGGCAGTGCCGGGGAAAAGCTTCCTCACAGCGGACAAGCTGCGGCAGACTGGGTATCAGAAGTATCTGGCAGCGCTGGCAAAGCAGTACGGCGTGGCGGAGAAAATCGAATTCTTAAGCAGTCTCAGCGCGGAGCAGATGAAGGCTGCTTTTCTGGAGGCCAACGCCTTTGTGCTGCCCTCCACCATCGAGAATTCCCCCAACTCCCTGGGAGAGGCCATGCTGCTGGGGGTGCCCTGCGCTGCCAGCGATGTGGGCGGCGTGTCCAACCTGCTGGACAGTCCTTCGGAAGGGTTTGTGTACCAGTCCACCGCGCCTTACATGCTGGCCCACTATCTCAAGGGGATTTTTGCCATGGAGGAAGAAGCCGCGTCTCTGGGTCAGGCGGCCCGGGCCCATGCGCTGCGGACCCATGACCCGGAGAATAACTTAAATACGTTGCTGGCGATTTATTCGGGGCTTGCCTGAAAAACTGCGGGATCTTTTCCTCGAAAAAAACAGAAAGTTTATCACAGCACCCACTGTAGGGGAGGGTCACTGACCCTCCCGCAGCGTAACAAAACAGAGCGGAAAATACGATGCTCCCAGGGATGTTTTTCCCTCAAAAAACAGATCCGGCTGCTCAAAAGCCGGAGGCTTTCGGGAGGGTCAGTGACCCTCCCCTACAGTGGATGCGCACAGAATTGACCGGAGGAGGAACCGCCATGAATAGTGAGAAACTGCTGAGCGTCATCGTGCCGGTTTACAATGTGGAAGCCTATCTTCCCCGGTGCGTGGATTCCATTTTACAGCAATCCTATCCTTCTTTGGAAGTAATCCTGGTGGACGATGGCTCCCGGGACGGTTCCGGGAGGATCTGCGACGAATACGCCCGGCGGGACAGCCGGGTCAAAGTCATCCACAAGGAGAACGGGGGCTTAAGCAGCGCCCGGAACGCGGGGCTGGATGCGGCGGCAGGGGAGTACCTGACCTTCGTGGACAGCGACGACTGGATTGAGCCGGAGGCCTACGGCCCCATGATTGCCCTGCTGGAACAAAACCATGCCGCCCTGGTCTGCGGCGGGCGCTATGACGTGGACGGCAAAACCGGAGAAAAGACCCTTGGCCTGTGCCCGAAGAAAACGGAGACGGTCTCCGGCGAGGCAATGGCGGGCAGAATCTTCCTGTGGGACGGCTGCGATTCCAGCGCCTGCGACAAGCTCTACCGCCGCTGCCTATTGGAAAAGTTCCGCTATCCTGAGGGCAAGGTCTGCGAGGATGTCTGCGTCACCTACAAAATCGTTCTGGAGGCGGAGACTGTGGTGCTGTGGGACCGGCCCTTTTACAACTATTACCACCGCCCGAACAGCATCACCACCGCCGGCCTTTCGGAAACATCCTTCCACTTCTCCCAGCACACTGCGGAGATTTACCCCTATATCCGGGACCGCTACCCCAACATCGAGCCCCAGGCCCGGTTCTTCCGGGTTCGCTCCCTGTCCCACATTCTGCTGCTGCTGGATCAGGCGGGGGCGGAAGACAGGCAGCGCTTCGGGGGGGAGTACCGGCAGGCCCGGAAGGAGCTTCGCAAACACACCCGCTTTTTCCTGACCGGCCCCTATTTTGGCAAGCAAGAGCGAATCCGGGACCTGCTGCTGGTGCTGGGGCTTTACCGCCTCCTGCGCCCCATACTCCACAGAAAATGAGGAACCTATGAAACGACAAAACCGCATTGCGTTTTTCAATATCCTGAGTACCCTGCTGCTGAGTGGAATCTCCATTTTTACAGCGCCATTGTTCTCCCGGCTGCTGGGCACCAACAACTATGGTGTGTCCGACATCTGCAACACCTGGGTCAGCGTGTTTGCCATTGTGTTCACCCTGCAGACCCAGGGCACCCTGGTCAATGCCAGAGTAGAATATCCGGAGGAGCTGCAAAGCAAGTACCAGTCCTCTGCCATGAGCCTGTCGGTGATGCTGTACGCCCTGTGCGCGGGGCTGGTGCTGCTGTTCCTGCCCCAGGTTTCCGCGGCGCTGAAGCTGGATAAGATCCTGATTGTGCTGATGCTGGTTCAGGCCTTCGGCACCTTCTGCGTGAACTTTCTGCACCAAAAATTCGTCTATGAATTCAAGGCCGGGCGGAACATGGTGCTGTCCCTGATCGTCACGCCCCTGACCCTGGTGCTGTCCCTGATTTTCATTCTGCGGCTGCCCCAGGAGATCAACTATCTGGGCCGGGTGGGCGCCGTCACCGCCACCTATGCCCTCATCGGCATTCCGGCCTGCGTCTACATTCTGGCCAAGGGCAGAACCTTCGTCAACAGGCAGTTCTGGAAATTCTGCGTGGTTCTCGCCATCCCCTCGGTGTTCTACAATCTGTCGGACCTGCTGCTGGGTGTGGGCGACAAGCTGATGCTGCAGCAGATGCTGGGGGAAGCCCAGGTGGGCCAGTACGGGCTGGCGCTGAAGCTGGGGGGCGTCATGTTCACCATCTTTGCCGCCCTGAACAACACCTGGTGCCCTTTCTTCTTTGAGGAGATGAAGCTGGGACAGCGGGACAAAATGATGGCCAAGACCCGGAACTTCCTGGAGCTGTACACCGTACTGTCCGTGGGCTTCATCCTGCTGGCTACGGAGGTCTATCATCTCTACGCGGCCAGAAGCTTCTGGGACAGCACCATGCTGATTCCCGTGTTCGTGTCCAGCTATTTCCTGAATTTCCTGTGCACCTTTCCGGTCAACTACGAATACTACCACAAGAAAACCAAGGTGGTGGCGGCAGTCACCATCTGTTCCTCCGTGGTCAACCTGAGCCTGAACTATGTTCTGATTAAGCGGTTTGGTATGACCGGCGCGGCTCTGGCTACCATGAGTTCCCATTGCCTGCAGCTGGGGGTTCACTATGTCTACACCCGTTACATCCTGGGCAAACAGGACTATCCCTTCGGCGTCCGGATCTGGGGGAAATATGCCCTGGCCTATTTGGCTGTGGTGGTGTTTGTGTATCTGAGCAAGGATGTGTGGCTGCTGCGGTGGGGCATTGGCGCGGCCATCGGCGTGTGGGAGCTGCTGCGAATCCGAAAGCGGAAGGTACTGATTTAAAGAAACGATTCCGCTGCGGTGGTTTATCGCAGCAATATACGATAGGTTCTGCCGTAATGCGATGCGAATCAAAGCATTGCGCATTTATCGTAGGGGGCGGCATCCTTGACGCCCCATTTGCATGCAATACCGTCACAAGGGGCATCAAGGATGCCGCCCCCTACGGACTGTAAACGATCATT
>CAMGIN010000143.1 GCA_946056135.1 uncultured bacterium
AGGATCTGCCCGGTATCTATTCCCTGTCCCCCTACTCGCCGGAAGAAGTGGTGACCCGTCAGTATCTGGTTAACGACCATCCGGACGCAATACTGAACATTGTGGACGGCACCAACATTGAGCGCAACCTGTACCTGACCACCCAGCTCATTGAGCTGGGCCATCCGGTGGTCATTGCCGTGAACATGATCGACCTGGTGCGGAAGAACGGCGACAGCATCGACCTGGAGAAGCTGGGCAAGGCCTTGGGCTGCACCTGTGTGGAGATCAGCGCGCTGAAGGACGAGGGCTGCATGGTCGCGGCGGAAAAGGCCGTGGAGCTGGCCCGGAATCACACCCACTCGGATATGCCCCATGTGTTCAACGGCAGTGTGGAGCACGCTCTGGCCCACATTGAGGAGTCCATCGAGGGCAAGGTCAAGAGCAACTACCTACGCTGGTATGCCATCAAGCTGTTCGAGCGGGACGAGCGGGTCCGCAAGGAGGTGGGGCTGAGCCAGGAGCTGCTGGATCATCTGGAGAAGCACATTGTGGACTGTGAACAGGAAATGGACGACGACGCCGAGAGCATCATCGCGGACCAGCGGTATACTTACATCAGCAGTGTGGTCAGAAAGGCCGTGGACCGGAAGGCATCCCAGCATGCCATGAAGCTGTCGGACAAGATTGACCGCATCGTCACCAACCGGATTCTGGCCCTGCCCATCTTTGCCTGTGTTATGTTTTTGATGTATGCCATCGCCATGGGAAGTTTCCCCTTCTCCATCGGCACCATCGCCACGGACTGGGCCAATGATGTCCTCTTTGGGGAATGGATTCCCAATCTGCTGGACACCATCCTGTCCGCCCTTGGGGTCAGCGGCTGGCTCTACGGCTTGATTATGGACGGCATCCTGGCAGGCGTCGGCGCGGTGCTGGGCTTCGTACCCCAGATCCTGGTGCTGAGCTTCCTGCTGTCCATCCTGGAGGACGTGGGTTATATGTCCCGTGTGGCCTTCATCATGGACCGGATTCTGCGCCGGTTTGGCCTGTCCGGCAAGTCTATCATTCCCATGCTGGTGGCCACCGGCTGTGGCGTCCCCGGCATCCTGGCTTCCCGGACCATTGAGCAGGAGCGGGACCGGAAGATCACCGTCATGACCACAGGCTTCATTCCCTGCGGCGCGAAAATGCCCATCATCGGCCTGTTCGCGGGGGCTGTCTTCGGCAATTCTCCGCTGGTTGCCACCTCTGCCTTCTTCATCGGCGTGGCGGCTGTTGTGGTTTCCGGCGTGATATTGAAAAAATTCAAAGCGCTGGCCGGTAAGCCCGCGCCCTTCGTCATGGAGCTGCCCACCTACCATCTGCCCTCCGCCCGGAATGTCCTGCGGGCCACCGGGGAACGGGGCTGGGACTTCGTCAAGCGGGCCACCACCATTGTGCTGCTCAGCTCCATCGTGCTGTGGTTCCTGCAGAGCTACGGCATTGTGGACGGCGCGTTCCAGGCGGTGGAGGACAACAATCTATCCTTGCTGGCTGACATCGGCAAAGCCATTGCCTGGATCTTCTATCCCCTGGGCTGGATGGGCGACATGGCCTGGAAGGCAACCGTCGCCACCTTCACCGGCCTGATTGCCAAGGAGCAGGTGGTCATGACCTTCGGCACCCTGTACCACTACGCCGGAGAGCTCAGCGAGGCCGGTGACGAAATCTGGGCCTTGATCGCCGCGGACTTCGGCCCCGTCCGGGCATACAGCTTCATGATCTTCAACCTGCTGTGCGCTCCCTGCTTTGCCGCCATCGGCGCCATCAAACGGGAGATGAACGATACGAAATGGACAGTGGCAACCGTTGTCTACATGTGTGCCTTTGCCTATGTGATCGCCATGATCGTCTACCAGCTGGTGGGTCTGTTCACCGGGGAAGCCACCTTCGGACTGTTCACCATCGTGGCCTTGGCCGCTCTGGCGGGGCTTGCATACCTGGTGGCCCGGAAGAACAAGTACGCTGACGTTCAGGTCAAGGTGGGCGTATGATGCAGTGGATTTTGGCCCACTGGGGCGACATCCTGGTGCTTGCGGTGCTGGCTCTGATCGTAGGACTGGTGATCCGTAATATGCTCCGGGATAAGAAAAAAGGAAACTGCTGCGGCTGCAGCAGCTGTAAGGGCTGCTCCATGTCGAGCGCCTGCCAACGGGAGAAGGGTTAGGAGTGTGGAGTTTGGAGTGGAGAGTTGAGAGTGGAGAGTGAAGTTTCCGGAGAACTTGGTTAGCCGCAATATTCCGGGAGCGCCGCTTGGTTAACGGAAAGCGCCAGGGTCAACCCTTGCTGTCATTGGCAATGACAGAAGGAGTCGATACCCTGGCGCGTTTTGTTAACGGCAAAAGGCTTGCGTAGGGAGCGGCATCCCTGCGAATGTTTTATTCATCCCGAAGGGATTCCATAACTCCAAACTCCACTCTCCACACTCCACACTGAATTTATACTGATATTCAATAAAAATCTTTAATTCAAAGAATTGAAGTTTTTTATATGAAGATCATTACAAGACGAGTTTTTGTGATTTTCTATTTCGAAAATCACAAAAACAGCAACGCCGTATGGCGGTGCATATCTAATAAAAACCAAAGGTTTTTATTAGATATTAGTATTACATGTCGTACACGCCCATGATGAGAATGCCCGCGAAGGTGACGACGATGCAGGCATAGTGCTTCCAGCTGAGCTTTTCCTTCAGGAACAGGCGGCTCCACAGAACCGAGACCATGCAGTAGGAGGCGATGATGGGTGCTGCCAGAGCGGATTCCCCGCTGGCCAGGGCGTAGATGTAGGCCAGCTGTCCGGCGGTCTCGAAGATTGCGCCGATGTACTTGGGGGCCTCCATTTTGGGGACCAGCTTTTGCTTCTGGATGAGGCAGGTGTAGACGAAGCAGACAATACCCGCTGCCAGGAATGTCAGCTCGTAGGCTACATTGGCGGAATCCTCGTTCAGGGTCTCCAGCACCAGGTCGTCAGCGAAGGTTCCGGCGGCGTCCAGCATGCAGTAGGCAATGGGCAGGGCCAGCGCCAGCCAGGACTTGGCGTACTTATAATTGGATGCCTCCTGCCGGGCGGCGCGAAGTTCCTCGTCTTCGTTTGCCTCCACGAAGCCCAGGGCGATGACACCGGCGCAGGCCAGGAAGATTGCCAGATACTGAGCCCCGGCCATGTCTTCGGCGGTGCCTGTGAGGATGGCGATCACGGCCACCAGAGCGCCGGAAGCGTTGCAGATGGGGGAGGAAATGGACAGCTCAATGTACCTCAGGCCCACATAGCCCAGGGTCATGGAGCCAATGTACAGCAGGGAAACGGGAAGATACGTCCAAATTACCTGCCAGGAGATCTCGACCCCGCCGACAAAGACCTCCCAGGCCGCGTGCAGGCCCATGACCAGGCCCACGGCCATGACCATTTTGAACTGGCTGTACTTGTCCCTCGGATCCCGGCAGCCCAGCTTGGAGAAGAAGTCCGACCCGGACCAGCACAGCAGGGCAATGATGGAAAACCAAAACCAACTCATTTTTTTTTACCTCTCTGTCATTTTTCAATTTCTGGAATGCTGAATGCTAAATGCTGAATGCTGAATGAGGGGATGCTTTTGCGTTGTGCGGAAGGTGAGAATGCAAATGATCCTTTCTATCGGCAGACGATGCACGAAACGATCCTTTGCCGGATAATCGGACAAAACAATTCAGCATTCAGCATTTACAAATTTACCAGTCCCGCGTCCACCATCTTTTGCAGACTCATCAGGATGCCCAGCTTCGCATGGTTCCAGGTCAGACCGCCCTGGAAGTAGACCGCGTAGGGCGGGCGGATAGGGCCGTCGGCGGACAGCTCAATGGAGCTGCCCTGGACGAAAGCGCCTGCCGCCATGATGACCTTGTCATTGTAGCCGGGCATGTCGGAGGGGTAGGGGGTGGCGAAGGAATCCACCGGAGCCGCTGCCTGGATGCCCTTGCAGAAGGCCACCATGCCTTCCTCGCTGCCCAGCTCCACCGCCTGAATGATGTCGTGGCGGCTCTCCGTGGCGTTGGGGACGCACTTGAAGCCCAGGGGTTCGTAGAGATTGGCGGCGAAGATGGCGCCCTTCTCCGCACCGGCTACCACTGTGGGGGCAAGGAAGAAGCCCTGGTAGAGACTGGGCATCAGTCCCAGGTTCGCACCAACCTCCTGGCCCAGGCCGGGAGCGGAGAGCCGGTAGGCGCAGCGTTCCACGCATTCCTTGGTGCCGGCGATATAGCCGCCGATGGGGGCCAGGCCGCCGCCGGGGTTCTTGATCAGACTGCCTACGGTCATGTCCGCCCCCACGTCGGAGGGCTCTATGGTTTCCACGAATTCGCCGTAGCAGTTGTCCACCATGACGAGCACATCGGGCTTGACCGATTTGCAGAAGGCAATCAGCTCTCCGATTCTCGACACGGAGAAGGTGGGTCGGGTGGCGTAGCCCTTGGAGCGCTGGATGGTGATGAGCTTGGTTTTTTCGTTGATGGCCCTGCGGATGTTCTCATAGTCAAATTCTCCGCCGGGCAGCAGGTCCACCTGCCGGTAGGTGACTCCGTATTCCGCCAGGGAGCAGGGGCTGGGCCGGATGCCGATGACCTCCTGCAAGGTATCATAGGGCATACCAACCGGGGACAGCAGCTCGTCGCCGGGCAGCAGGTTGGCGCTGAGGGCCACGGTCAGGGCGTGGGTGCCGCAGGTGATCTGGGGCCGCACCAGGGCCGCTTCCGTGTGGAA
>CAMGIN010000144.1 GCA_946056135.1 uncultured bacterium
TTTTTGATGACCCCGGCTGTCTTTTACCGGATCATTTGATTCAAGTATAAAGGCAGCCGGGGCCAGCCGCAAAGGTGCGGGAAATTACGCAATTTTATTGGTATTTTTCTTCATCCATAGTAAAACATTCTCTTTTGTCACCAATTTTCTTCCCCCAACATGCAGCGTAGGGAAGTCCTTGGAATTCAAGAGGTTATAGGCTCCGGCACGGGAAATATGCAAAAAGGTTGCCAGCTCATTTGCAGACAGGATTTCGGGTGCATCTATATACTTAATTGTTTCTGCCATAATCTATCTGCACCTTACCTTTCCTGCGCGCGAAGCCGCTTACGCTGGTAATCGTTGAGCAGCTTCAAAATGGTTTCCTGAATCCGGGCGGCACTGTAGCTTTTGGGGAAGAATTTTCGCAAATCCTCCACCCGGAAGCTGATCTTCTCCTGCTGATTGGCCTTTGGCTCCCGGAGAATTTCAAAAATTCTGTCCATATTCAGTTCCCTGGACTGGCTCAGCTTTTTCATCTGGACGGCTTGGGACAGGGATGGGGTGCAGTCCTCACTCTCCATGGTTTCCAGCAAGTTCTGCTGCTCTTGCCCAGTCAGATAGGAAAGTTCTACCGCTGGAGTCAGGGCAATTTTTCCCGCATCCACCATGCTGAGAATTTGGGGAATCAATTCTGTCAGGCGGATATACCGCTGGACTTGCCGAGCGCTTTCACCGACGGATTCCCCAATAGTTTCATCTGTCCGCAACTTCGTGCCATGTTGGCACGAAGTTCCCTGGTGGCTCAGAGCATCCATTTTCAGCTTATAGGCAAAGGCTTTTTCACTGGGCAGAATCTTCTCACGGTGGAGATTGCTGTCCACCAGCGCAATGGCGGCGGCATCCCGGTCGAGGGCATAAATTAAGGCAGGAACCGTTTCGATTCCTGCCTTTTGGCACGCGTGCAGTCTCCGATGCCCGGAGATCACTTCATATTCATCATTTTCCAGAGGACGAACAACCAGCGGGGTCAGAACGCCCTGTGTCAGGACGCTCCAAACCAGCTGATTCATTTCATCATCGTCTTTCACCTGGAAGGGGTGGTTTTCAAAGGGGCGCAGCTTTTGAATCGGCAGCTGCATGGCCTGTACTTCTTTGGTATTATTCAAGGGCAATGGTTTCCTTTCTTTCAGTTTTGGTATTGTATTTCTCACGAATTTCGGGCGGGATGGCGGCAATCTCATCCTCCAAATCCTGCACAGTCTGCTGGAGTGCCTCAAACTCCTGTAGCTTCCTGGCAAGCTCCAACTGCCGCTGGACACTGGCTTTGCTGCCATCGAGTTCCTGTTCCAGTGCGGCGATTTCCTTTTTCAGTTCCTTTACAGCACTGTTCGCCTTTTTCATCCGGGTCATGAGCTTCTCTACACTGGGGATGTAGTCATCCAGAATCGATTCAATCTCCGTGGATTTCTTCTTGGCGTTCAGAGGGGTGATTTCAGACAGCAGCCGGGTGATTTTCTCCTTTTGACGGTTCAGGCGCACTGCCTCCTTGAAAAGCCTTGGAGGAATGTGTGTCCGCCCGGTTTCGCTGGCGGATTCCCCACGCTCGAAGTCCGGGTACTTTTTGACCATGTGCTTCCAGAACTCATCCTGCCATTGGGTCAATTTCTTCTTGTTGCCGATGATATCCTTGGCACTGAGCCGCCCATCCACTGTCAGCGGGACAAAGCAAAGGTGCATATGGGGCGTTTTCTCGTCCACATGCACCACGGCGGATATAATTGTTTCGGGAGTTTGTTTTTCCTGGATGAAGGCAAGGGCATACTCAAAGAACTCTTTTACCTCCCGGGGCTTTTTGCCTTGGAAAAATTCCGGGCTGGCGGTGATCAGGGTTTCCACCACCCGGACGCTGTCTTTTCGTGCGCGGCACCCGGCTTCGGCGATCTTCTTTTCTGCCTCCGCCCGGTAGGAGCGCTGGGGCTTCACCAGATGGAAATTCAGCCTGCTGCGGCTGGTGTCCACATCGGGATTGCTAGCGTATTCTGCCTTGGTACGCTCGTCATGGGCTTCAATGCGTCCGATTTCCGGCCCCTTGTACTTGGCGAAGCGGAGAATGGCATATTGGGCTTTTTCCATCAGGTATCCCTCCGTTTCTGCCAGACCAGGTCATACCCCATCACATCCGCAATCTGAATGGCTTCCCGGTAACGCAGGGAGCCGCGACTCAGCTTGTTGGAGAAGTTGGAAATGCTGTCGCTCCAGCCATATTCGTCAGACAGCAGGTCAACCACCTGCTGCATGGTCATGCCGGAACGGACGATGATACTTTTGATTTCATTTTTCACATTCATAGAAATACCTCTTTCATTGTAAATTTGGATTTGGAGCCAATGGAAATGGCTCCCATGATGTCTGCATCGAGGATGCTTTGTTTGCTTTTCCTGTTTCGGAATGGATTCTTTGAAACGGCATAGAAAAACACGAAACCGTGTAGCTGATTCACCCTTCTCACCAGCGCGATTGGGTGAAAATCTCCTACGGTTTCGTGTATCATTTTCCCGTTTCCACAAGCCTTGGGAAATCGGTTCCGTTTTCCTGTGTTTCCTGCGGCTGTTTTCTGCTTTCATACCGCCGACAAGAGAGAATCTCCGCCCGGAAGCTCTGCTTGCAGCGGTTTCGGCAGCTGCGGCATACGGAATTGAACTGGACGCGACCCGCCCGGTTGCGGAAGAACGCCCACTCCTGCCCTGTGTACTTTTTCATATTCTTTCTCCTTCATTTTTTCTGTTGAATCCAAAATCCTCTATCCCCATCCATCCCATCTATCCCCGGGATGCTTGGGATGGATCGGGATGGATGTTTTCCACATCAGAGAATTATTGGTGCTGTCAGCGCTTGGATACCCCAGAAGCCGTTGACCTGCTTGCCGGATTTGTTGGTGATCTTGTTGCTGGCTTCCAGATTGTAGTCCTCCAGATGGCTTTTCAGGTAGCTGCTCACCGACCGCTGGGCGATGGGGCGGTAGCCGTTATCCTCACACCACATCTGGTAGATGGCATACAAATCCCGGGAGGTGATGGTGCTGTCGGCTTTCAGCTGGATGTACCCCTCGGATTGCAAGAACTCCACCAGATTGTTGGCATTCCGCTTGGCATGTTCCTTGTTTTCCGCTGCTTTTTTACTGACCGTGAAGCGGTAGCTGTTGGCTTGCAGCCGTTTCAGCCCTTCCAGACACCAGAGGAAGATACCCTCCGCTTCCTGCTTCAGCTTGTCGGAAAGGTATGGGTCATCCACTCTGCCCGGCAGTTTCCGCTTGGTCTGCAAAATCAGCTGGCGACGGAAGAAGCCTTCGGATTTATCGTAAAGGGCTTCCAGATCGCCGTTGGAGAAGGCCATGAAGCGGACATACATATCCCCCTGAAAGCTCTGTTCCTTCTTCCGCTCCAAGTCCATAGGGGTTTCCGCAGTGATAATGGACTTCACATAGTGGGTGGAGGACAGAGCCTCCATTTTGGTATCGTCATCCACCATCACCAGCACATGCTGCAAATCCGCCCGGGCAAAGGCGCTGTTCTCCACCTTGTCGATGCTGCCGTTCTTGGCATTGGCACCGAACAGGGTGTGCATGACCACGCCGATTCGGGACTTTCCTTCGCCGCCGTTGCCCTTGATTAGCAGCATCACCTGCCCCCGGGTGCAGGGAATCAGGCAGTAGCCCATGAACTCCTGCAGGGTCAGAATGTCCTCCGGCTCCAGAAGCGCAGACAAAAACCGCAGCCAGACCTCCGGCTGCGGTGCACTTGGGTTGTAGGAGATGGGCAGGCGGTTCAGGCAAAAGCCTTTTTCCTCCACGAATCTGCCATCCAGAAACAGGGTGCCGTTGGCGAGGAAGATGCGATCCTGATGCTTTTCCAGCTCTCCCCGGTCATAGCACTCCATGCGGATGGCTTCCAGCAGATTTTTGGCTTTCGTGACCAGCCCGCCGGTAAGATGCTCTTTGATATCATCGAACACATCCCGCAGGAGCCGGTCTTTGTCGGTGACGATGCCTTCCGTGGTGAAGAAGTCCTCTCCCTTGCTGAGCAGGGGGTGCTGTTCCAGAAAGCACTGGCAGTATTTGTGCTCGATGATCTTCCCCTTGTCATCCAGCCATTCCGGCGTACCACTCATGCGCATTCCCTCTCTTTCTCGGATAGCGTCCCGAGATACTCGGACAGTCGCTGAATATGCCCCTCCCGGCAGAGTACCTCCGTTGTCTCTTTTGCCAGATGCAAATCATTTCCCAGCAGACAGTCCAGAAGGTGATTGACCGTGGGCAGCGTCTTCATTGCCTCGGCAAAGTGGGGATGAATCGTGTCACCCGGCTTCTCGGGACGATACCGCAGCTGCCAGATGCGAAGATGCCGGAGATATTCCCGCAAAACGCAAATACAGAGCCGCTCCCTGTCCCGGGTTGGCTCTGCATGGTTGGGAAACGGCAACGGTTCATGTTCCGCACCAATTCCAAAATCGCTTTTCAATTTCTGTGCGGCGGCGTAGGGCGAAAGCCCAAAGAGGCGGGCGGTGAAGTCAATGACATCCCCGCTGGCGTGGCAGCCGAAGCAGTAAAAGCGGTCATCCACTTTCATGCTGGGATTGTGATCCTCATGGAAGGGACACCGCGCCATGCCGCTTCGGTTGACAGGCAGCCCATACCTTTCGGCTGCCTGTCGGGTGGTTACGGTTTGCTTGATTCTTGCG